>DASPUI010000197.1:0-3390 GCA_035622995.1 Chthoniobacterales bacterium | reverse complement strand
ATTTGCTCCTGAAACAATGGAACGCCCAGCGTCCGTTCGAGGACGGGCTTCAATCGTTCGTCGAAATAGGTGACCGCTTCTTTGCCGGCACGCCGATTGAGATAGGGATGCACCATATCGCCCTGGATCGGTCCCGGCCGAGTAATCGCCACCTCGATCACGACGTCGTAAAAACATTTCGGTTTCATCCGCGGCAAAGTCGCCATTTGCGCGCGACTCTCGATTTGAAAAACCCCGATCGTGTCGGCGGTTTGCATGATTTCGAACGTTTTCCCGTCGTCTTTTGGAATGTGGGCGAGATCGAGCGACCGGCCGCGCTCGCGGCAAAGCTCCAGGGCGTCCTGCATGACCGACATCATGCCCAGGCCTAACAAATCGACTTTTACGATTCCAAGATCTTCACAATCGTCCTTGTCCCATTGCGCAACAACGCGTCCCGGCATCGACGCGTTTTCCAGCGGCACGAACGAGCTCAGTGTATTCTGGCAGATGATCATGCCGCCGGAATGCTGACCAAGATGCCGCGGCAATCCATAAATCGCGCGATAAAGCCTGACGAAGGCCGGCATCCGCGGATGTTCTCTCGGCAAACCGGCCTGCTCGATTTGCGATTGCAGATCGAGCGTGTGCGGAAAATCGCCATTCGCGAATAAATGCGAAAAACGATCGAGAATGCTCGGCGGAAAATTCAGCGCTTTGCCGATCTCCCGGGCCGCGCTCCGTCCGCGATAAGTGATCACGTTCGCGGTCATGGCCGCTCCCTGTTTTCCATAACGCCGATAAATTTCCTGGATGACCGCTTCGCGCCGATCGCCACTCGGAAGGTCGAGATCGATGTCGGGCCAGCCTTTGCGGCTTTCGTTCAGAAAGCGTTCGAAGACCAGATTGCTGCTGACCGGATCGACCGGCGTAATGCCGAGGCAATAACAAACTGAGCTGTTCGCAGCGCTGCCGCGCCCCTGCACCATGATGTTGTGTTCGCGGCAGAAATTAATGATGTCCCAAACGATCAAAAAATATCCGGAGAATTTGAGCCTGGTGATCAAGCCGAGCTCTTCCTCGATCTGACGTTTCACTTTCGCGCTGACGGCAGCGTAACGTTGTTGCGCGCCAAACCAGACGATCGTTCGCAAAAACGAATCCATGTTGTGGCCGGCCGGCACTGGGAATTCGGGGAATTCGTACCCGAGGTTCTCGAGTGAAAATGTGAGCCGCTCCGCCAGGCGCGCGGTGTTTTCAATTGCTTCCGGCAAGTCGGAAAAAAGTTCGCGCATCTCGCGATTGCTCTTGAGATGCCGTTCCGCGTTTTGGGGTAAAAGTTTTCCCGCGGCATCGAGATGGGTGTGCTCGCGAATACAGCTGAAGACATCGAGCACTTCGCGACCGTCTGGTTTCGCGTATTGCACGCCGTTTGTCGCGATCAAAGGCAAACCGTTCGCGCGCGCGAGATCGAGAAGTTGCCGATTGATCTGTTCTTCGCCGCGCACGAAATGGCGTTGAATTTCAACAAAAACATTTTCCCGCCGAAAGGCGTGAAGCAGAATCTCAAGTGAGCTTTGCCGGCTTGAGTGCTCAAAGCAGTCAAGCTTTTGCGGGAGCGAGGCGTTAACAAATGCGACTAATCCATCTGCGAATTGCAGTAGCTCGTTCCATTGGATGGCGCATTTCCCTTTTTCGCTCCGGAGATGTGCCTGAGTCAGCAGCTCGCAAAGATTTTTATAGCCGGCTCGATTTTCGACGAGCACCGGTAAAATTGCGCCACCTGCCATCGACAGCTCGCAGCCGATAATCGGACGAACGTGATTTTCACGACCCACGACCGAAAATCGCTGCGCACCATAAACGCCGTTGCGATCGAGCAACGCCATCGCGGGCATTTCGAGCTCGGAGGCGACTTCAGCTAATTGCTCCGGAAAAGAGCCGCCGCGCAAAAAACTGAAGGCGCTACAAACGTGAAGTTCGGTGTAAGACATTTCGCAAGTTGAGAAGTCGAGCCGTTGGATTGTTTAGTCGTAAATCCCGTCGACTTTCCAAGTTCCTTCTATTTCGTGAGCACACACGAGCTCACCATTCTCCAATTGCATGTCCCACTCCTCGCGCGCCCACGATTTTTCATCCCACCAATTTCCGGAGAGCAAAAACGGGCCGCACTTCGCGACAATTTTACCGAAGACTTTTTCGCTTTGAAGATGTGCCTGTGCAGAACTAAAAACGGATGCAGATTTTAGCGGTCGAAATCGACGAAGTGCTGGTTTCAAAACCGGAAAGAGGGGCCTCGTCGTGTCCGACGAATGTTGGGAGGGTCCGAGCCGGACTGGCGGTTGAGAGGCCGTCCCTCCAAGATGCCAGGCAAACGGCTCGATTCGAAATGCGTCCGGACGATGCGTTTCTTCCAATACTGGAGTGCCAACACGATCGGAACCAAGCAGGGCAGTTAAACAGGCGAGTGTTTGGTAAAGTTGCTGTGGATTTCGGAGCGCCGTTTCGAACAATCCAAATTGTTGCGAGCCCGGCCTGATCGGCTTTGCGTTGAGGCTGACTGCAACGATCGGAAATTCGGATTTAAAATTCTCGAGATGTGTCTGAAGCACTCGAAAGAGGAGATCGATGTTATTGGTCGGCTCGGGGATTTTAAAAATGCGTTCGTAAACTTGTTTGTTCGCGAAAGTAATTCGCAACGTGAGTTCGTTAAGGACGAGATAAATCGCGTTCAAACGCAGCGCGAGCTGCTCCAAAAATCGACGCAAAATAAAAAGCAACGGCTGAGCCGTTTCGATCTCGCAATCGAACTCGAAATTCTCATCGAACGTTTCCGGCGGCTGAACCAGCTTTAAGAGCCGCGTTGCGCTTCCGTTTGCTCGTTCCCAAAGTCGGACTGCTTCAGAGCCAAGTCGTGTTCGGAGTTCTTCCTTATCAAGAGCAGCGAATTGCCCAAGAGTGTGAATTCCCCATTTGTGAAGAATGCTGATGAGATCGGCAGTTGATGGTTGATCCGAGTCGGACTGACACTTGTTCAGAGTTAAGGTCTGGCGAGCAACTGCCATATCGCCAATTTAGAGCAAATTGGCTAATATGTTCAAGTGAACATTTCACTAGTGGTTTCTAAACAATCCCGTCAACGCCCCGATTTGGCTTTATCCTGCGCACCGCCCAGCTCATCGTTTCGGCACCGAAGGAGTGCGCAACTGAATCGGCGCTGGTTGGCCCAATCGGGGCAAATTCCTAAAAGCAAAAACTAAATAATCTCTATTGGGCACTTCGGCAGCGCCTGCATGAATGCGCGGCCGTATGGTTTGGTCACGATCCGATTATCCAGAATAACGACGATGCCGCGGTCTCCCTTTGTCCGAATCAAGCGCCCGACACCCTGGCGCAATTTCAGGATCGCTT
>DASPUI010000196.1:0-13993 GCA_035622995.1 Chthoniobacterales bacterium | reverse complement strand
GATCTTGGGCTTACCTACTTTAAATTACAGAATCCAGCGCAGCGAAAATTTCTCGGACTGAAAGAGGATGATCGCGGCGTGCTCGTCTCGACTGTGATCTCGGCTGGTCCGTGCGCGAATGCCTTGCGGCAGGGCGATGTGCTGTTGTCGATCGACGATCACCCAATTGCGAGCGACGCGACGGTGGAACTGGAGGGTGAACGCGTTGAGATGCCTGAAGTGGTCGAGCGCAAGTTCAAAGGCGACAAAGTGAAGTTTGAAATCTGGCGCGATAAGCAAGCGGTTTCCGCGACGGTCACGCTGACCACAGTCCAACCTTACTTTCTTCAGGGCCACAACTATGACATCCGGCCGCGCTACGTCCTCTACGGCGGTTTGCTGTTTCAGCCGTTAAATCTCGATTTAATCGAAGCTTATCAGCCGACCGATCTGCGCATCCGCCACTTTTTCGATTACTACGTGCTGGAACAGATTTATTTGCAACATCCGGATGTGATCGTGCTGACAAACATTCTACCGGATCCGAGCAATACGTATCTCGCGCCGTACCGGGGAGCGATCGTCGATGAAATAAATGGCGAGAAAGTTCGGACGCTGGATGACTTGGCAAAAATGTTTTCTGCGGCGTCTGATCGCGTGGTTGTAAGAATGATCGGCGATGGACCGCCGCTGGTGCTCGATCCAAAACAAGTTGAGGCCGCGCGCGCGCGAATCAAAACGCGTTACAACGTCGTCCGCGAACAAAATCTTGAGGAACAACCGGTCAGGACCGCCGCGATCGACCAAAAGAAAAACTCAAATGCGCCGTAACACTATCTTTGCTCTCTCTGTGATCATTCTGACCGCGACCAGCGCGCTGGCGAAAAAAGAGACGGTGGTGCCCGCGGCGCTCGCGAAAGAAAAACAACTGGCGCTGGTGCGCGTTAACGTCACGGGCCAGCCGTACGATTATTTTCGGCCTTGGCAAAAGAAAGCGCCGCTCTCAAAACGCGCGCTTGGGGCGGTTCTCTCCAAGGGACGCGTGCTGGTCACCGCCGATTTGGTTGCAAACCAGAATTTTGTTGAGCTCGAGCGCGCCGAGTCGGGCGAAAAGAGTGCGGCCAACGTCGAGGTGATCGATTACGAAGCCAATCTCGCTGTGCTTGTGCCGGCCGAGAAGAATTTCCTCAATGGAATTACTCCGCTTGATATTGCGACTGACACCGTAGTGGGCGATCGGCTGGCCGCATGGCAACTGGAAGCGACCGGCTCACTGATTGCGACCGAAGGGCTGGTCACGACCATTCAGATGACGCGTTATCCCGCCGATTTGGAACAGTTCCTCACCTACCGAGTCAGCATCTCCATGCAATATCGCGAGAACAGCTACACCATTCCGCTCGTTAAAAATAACAAGCTTGCCGGTTTGCTGCTTCGCTACGACCCGCGCGCGCAGATTGTGGACGCGATTCCCGCGCCGATCATCATGCATTTTTTGAAAGAGGCCGAGAATCCGCAGTATCGCGGTTTTCCGTCAGCTGGGTTTTCATTTTTTCCAACCCGCGACCCGGAGCTGCGAAAATTTGCAGGTGAGACAGGTAAACCGTCGGGGGTTTACGTGACGAGCGTAGAACCAAACATGCCGGCAATGAAAGCCGGGCTTCGGGTGGGCGACATCGTGACGTCGATTGCGAATCACGAGATCGATCCAAACGGCAACTACGTCGATCTGCTCTACGGCAAACTTGAGTTTACCAATTTGATTACCAGCCGCGCTTTCGCGGGCGACGTTGTGCCGTTTCAAATCCAGCGCGATGGAAAACCGATGCAATTAAACGTTACTCTCGAGCATCGCGCTCCGAAAGAGTACGTCGTGCCGCCTTACAGCCTGGACGAACCGCCTAACTATTTGGTCGTTGGCGGTTTGATTTTCCAGGAGTTGTCGCGCCAATATCTCAAAGAATGGGGTCCAAACTGGCAGCGCGAAGCGCCGCAGCGATTTGTTTACCTCGATCATTTTCAATCGGAGCTTTTTCCAGAGGGCGGCCGTCACATCGTGATTCTAAGCCAGACACTCCCGTCGAATGGTACCATCGGATACGAAGAATTGGCTTATCTGACAGTCAAAAAAGTGAATGGCAAAGAAATCAAATCGCTTAGCGATCTGGCCGAAGCGGTAAAGCAGCCGCTCGAAGGCGGCTTTATCAAGATCGAAACCGAAGAGGACCCGAAACAAATCGAACTCGACGCTGCGGCTGTCGCTGCCGAAGCGCCGAGCTTGCAGGAGAACTACGGGATCTCCTCGTTACAACGGCTCGACTAAACTTCTATCGCGATTCCGTCGCGGCTCGCCCTCGGTGGTCACGGAATCAGCTTGTGCGGCGGAATCTTTTTGAATCGTCCTGTCTGTCTTCCACCATTGGCCAGGACGTACCATCGATCCGGCTCAGTCTTGCCGCGAGATACGCACAGTCCGCCTTGGTAGGCGAAGACCGCAATGTCATCGACAATCACTTTTTGCGGCGCCTTGAAATAGTAACCACTCCGGTCTTGATCAATGAAACGATATTCGCCTGCTGGAAACGTAGTCGCTTTGCCCTGTTGATTCACGGTTACCGGGGCTGTGAGAAGGATAGCCGATGCCGGCGGCTTGGATGAAACCGCTTGCGACGACGATTTCGAGTCAAGGCCGCTGCAACCGACAGCTACCGCGATCATCGATCCGGCGATGGCGAAGCGGATCCGAAAGTTCAGTTTTGCGGCCAAAACGACGCGTTCGTTCATAATTGATCTTCAGCTTCGCTGTCTTCGATAGCCGGCGGCTTGGAGACGAATTTCTCCACTTCGTTATTGTATGTTTCAAACGGATCGCCCATGACCAAAAAATCGCGGCTGTCGTGGGCGATCGAATCCCAGTTGATGACATAAGGCTGTTGTCGATCTTGAAAATAAGCGACCGCGCGAGCGCGGCCGGAGGCGCGCGTGTTCGCCGGCGGCACGCGGAGCGCATCGCGGGGACGAACGCTGTTGTTCCATTCGCCAATCCGCTTCCCAGGGGTCACGCTAAAAAATAAACCGTTGTCGATATTGTGATACTCCAAATCGAGACTAAGCAGCCACGGATCGCTCCAATCCAATTTCTCCCCCGCGATGAACGCTTCAAGCAGCCATTTCTTTGTCACCCAATCGACCCCGCCGATGAGCGTCGCCTGATTTTGCTCAAGCGCTTCCAGCGTGAAGCTCCAACTTTCGAGCAACCAGTCGGTCTCGGCATCACGGCCGCCCAGATGGCGTTGGGCGAGTTCGTGAAACTGCCACTGGACATCGAGCGCGCCGATGTTTTTGCCGTTTTCGAGATCGACCATCCATCGTCCGGTCGGATCGCGGGAAATGTCGCGCGTACTGCGAACGGCGTCGTTCAAAATGAGATTCCGTGGCAATTGCCGATCTTCCAACAATGCCAGCACGCAAGCAGTGGTTCCAATTTTTAGCGCGGTCGCAAACGGGCTCATGTTCGAATCGCCAATGAGCAAGTGGAGCCGCCGGTACTTCCGATAATCGGCCAGCGGCTCGTCGCGCGCATTAATGATGGCGCGATTAAACTGCACCCATTGATAAATGTCGTTTACGATATGATCGGCCCGCTGGCTCAATTGAAATGCGACCGGGGCTTCCTGCTGCGGCGGCTCAAAATCGAACGCCAGCGGATTGGCCTGCCCGACTCGACCAGCGCCGGTGAAAATCTGCCGCGTCGCCAGAAATGCGAGCAATGTGCCGAGAATGGCGGGCGTAAATTGGGCTTCGCGCTTCATCAAATAATTCTCGTGGCACCCAAACGTTGCGCCGGTGTGATGATCCACGTTGTTCTTGATAAAAGAGACGCGACCGTTGGCTTCCAGCGCGGTCAATGCCGAACGCAAAAGCTCATCGCCGGCGAGATCGTAGGTTACGAGATCATGCAAATGCAAACATTCGGGAGAGGCGTATTCGATGTGACCCATGTCGAGGTAAAGCCGGCCACCATTTAAAAGAAAACCGCCATTACCCGGCGGTTCTTCATAATCGCGGTAGTGGAGATCGATCGTCCCGGCGCGGGCTTTGTGAAAAAGGTAATTCTTTACCTTGGCCGGCCAGATTTCGGAATTGTTCCGCAGCTCCTCGTTGCCGACGAGGCAACCGTACTCGGTTTCAATGCCAACAATCCGGTCCATGCCGGCGGCACCATCGCGCCGAAGAACGAGTCGAACAAGCGGCAATCAGCCTGCGACTTGCCCTTTGACCGACCATAAGGAATTAACCGCAACGCTTGGCGATCACTTCTTCCGGCCTAACGACCTTGCCGCGCCAGAGAAAGCCCCGTTTCAGTCGCATCACAATCCGGTTGTCTTCTTCCGGACAATCGGCCGGCTGATAACTGATCACTTTGTGCAGCGACCGATCGACAGATTCCCTTGAATCAACTTCGCGCACGTCAAAACGATGAAGAATTTCAAATAACGACTGGATAGCATTCTCGAGATTATCACGCCATTGGGCGATGTAGCCACGCTTCCCACCCTTTTCGTCGGCGGCGCTGCGCAACTGGACAGCGAGACTGCTGAGATCGTCGTATAAGATGATCAGATCGTTAATGAACGGTTTCTGGAGAGATTCGTGCAGAAAATTGTCGCGATATTTCCGCAACTCAGAATGAAGCGAGTCGAACAATTGCTGGTTCACGCTTTCGTTGCCGCGAATGGCCGCCAATTGCTCGACGATTCTTTCAAAGCGCTTGGCTGACTCAATTGGTTGAGCGGCGAGGTCTCCTGAGATCTTATCCAGCCGTTCCACCAGCGACTTTTCGAAGCTTTGCAAACGTGCTTCCAATTGCTCCAGCGGCGCTTGATTGGCACGAACTTCGCCTGCACCCGAATAAACTCCAAGAGCAACCGGAGGGTTTTTCACCGCCTCGGCGCTGAGCTGCTGCATGGCGGCCGCGAATTCGTCTGCTTGAGCGGGGGCTTTCGCGGTTTTTGTCATTGATAAAAGTCCTGAATCGCCTCCACCAAGCCTTCGATATCATGTCGCTTGGCTTCGATATCCACCTTCAGGCCGAAGTCGCGAGCCGTTTTCGATGTAACCGGACCGATGCTCGCAATTTTCACTTCTTTTGGCATCGGCAAACCGAGCGCCAAGAAATTTTCGACCGTCGAAGAACTTGTGAACGTGATCAGGTCAGCTCCATCCTTCAAAAAGCGCCCCCGTGCGCCAGTAATGTCGCGCGTTTCC
Source organism: Chthoniobacterales bacterium (assembly GCA_035622995.1). Taxonomy (GTDB): domain Bacteria; phylum Verrucomicrobiota; class Verrucomicrobiia; order Chthoniobacterales; family UBA10450; genus DASPUI01. The sequence goes on along the minus strand of DASPUI010000196.1, from coordinate 8,746 downwards.
GGTTCCGTCCGATAAGCAAAAGCTTCGTCCACAATGCCTCCCAGCCTCGAAAGCTCCTTCGGTAGCACGTCCCGCGCCTTTTCTGCGCGAGCGAGGAGAATTCGCAGGTTTTCCACGCCGCCGTGCTTTTGAAATTCGCGAACCACCGCTTCGGCCACAAACTCGTCCGGTTGAAGATCGACGTGTAGGTGAAAGTCCTTCACTCGTTGCGCCGTGGCCGGCCCGATCGCGGCAATCTTCGCGCCCCCAATCTCACGCGCGTCATCATAGAGTTTGAAAAAGATTTCGAAGAATGCATCCACGCCATTCGGACTGGTAAAAACAATCCAATCGTAGGCATGCGCGTCCTGAACGAGCTCGGCGAAGTCACGCAAATCACTCGGTGGAGCGATTCGGATCGTTGGGAGTTCAACAACGTCCGCGCCGAGCGCTCGCAGTCTCGAGCTTAAAGCGCCCGCTTGCTTGCGCGTTCGCGTAACAACGATTCGCTTCCCGGCCAGCGGGCGATTTTCATACCAATTCAAATCCTTCCGCAGCGAAACCACCTCGCCAAAGATCGCCACCGCCGGCGCGTCGAATCCGGCGGAGGCGGCACTCTTCGCGATGTCTTCGAGCGTTCCGACCAGTGTCCTCTGTCTGCCGGTGGTGGCCCACCGGACCAGCGCAGCGGGCAGATCGCGTCGCATTCCGTTCGCTATCATTTCGCGAGTGATCGATTCCAGCCGCTCGATGCCCATCAACATCACCTGTGTTCCGCCCAGTTTGGCCAGCGCGGCATAATCGATCGCGCTCTGCTTCTTCGCCGGATCTTCGTGTCCGGTGAAAAAGGTGACATGCGAATTGTGCGCGCGATCCGTGACCGGAATTCCAGCGTAAGCGGGACCGGCTGTCGCCGAGGTGACGCCGGGCACAATTTCAAAATCCAGGCCGGCATCGGCAATGGCCTTCGCTTCCTCAGAACCGCGGCCGAATACGAACGGGTCTCCACCCTTTAGCCTAACGACCTGCTTTCCAGCTCGCGCAAGATCGACCAGTCGGGCGTTGATCTCATCTTGACTCATGGTGTGAGCGCCGGCCCGTTTTCCGGCATCAATTATTTCGATGTCGTCGCGAGCCCAGCCAAAAATCTCGGGGTTCGCAAGCGCGTCATGAACGATCACGTCAGCGCGTTCAATGCATTCTTTCGCTCGCAACGTGACCAGGCCTGGATCCCCCGGCCCAGCACCGACCAGATAGACCTTTCCACGCCTGCTCTTACTCGCGCTCATGCTCGACCGATTTTCTGAAACAACTCCGCGGCGAGCTTTTCTGCATGTTGCGATTCTCCTTCTGCGCTCGCCGCGCGAACCTTCGCTGTGTCGTCAAACACCTGCGCGCGAATCTTCATCAGCGTATCCCTCGTTGTCGCCAGCACACCGATCGGTTGATTGCAGTCTGCGTCGAGCAGTCGCAAGAATTCGCGCTCCGCCTGCAAACACATGCGCGTGGGAGAGTCGTTGACGCGACCGAGCAGAGTCTCCAATTCCTTGTCGCAGGAACGGATTTGCATCGCGATCACACCCTGCCCTCCGGCTGGCAAGAATGATTCGGGCGAAAGAAATGAGGCATAAAATTCGCGCCCCTGGCTTGTGCGAAGACCTCGCGGCCAGACAGTGTAGCCGAGTCGCTCAAGCCCTGCGCGTGCAAGAATGATCGCGTGCCACTTGTTTTCTGCGAACTTTCGCAACCGTGTCGGAACGTTGCCCTGCACGCTAACGACCTGAAGATCGGGACGTATCGAATAAAGTTGATGCTTTCGACGAACACTTCCGGTCGCAACCATCGCGTTGGGTGGCAGCGATTCCAAATCTTCCTTCTGCATGGTAATCAACACGTCTTCCACCGGCCCACGCGGAAGAACAGCGCCGATATCCGTCCCGTCGGCAATCTGACTCGGCAGATCCTTCGCGCTGTGGACCGCCAAATCAATCTCACGATCAACTAGGGCTCGCTCGATTTCTCCGGTAAATAATCCTTTTCGTCCGGCCCGCTGATCGGCAATCGCCGATTTGGGATCATCGCCGCGCGTCTTAATGACTTTGGTTTCAATCTCAAGCCCTGCCCAACGCGTCTTTAATTGCTCGGTAACCATGCGCGATTGTGCGAGCGCGAGTTCGCTTCCCCGAGTTCCGAGAACTATTCTTTGGCGGTGCGCCACGCTTTCTTCTGTAGCGGCGGTCTATGACCGTCGCAAGCAACGTGACGGCGTGCTCGCGAAAACTCCCGGAGTCTGCGTCCAGTTCCCGGGAGCGGGACTACAGGCCTCACAACGTCTGCGAGGCGGTATCGCCAATCGACAGCCGCTCGGAATTTCTCGCGCCGACATTTAATCCGCGCATGAGTAATTTTGAAAATTCAGCCACGTGCTCCGCGATGATTTCTTCGGCAGCGATGACTTGCTGGCGGCGCAGCGCGAGCGACTGCTCGGCGATGGATTGCAACGAATCGATGTCATAAAGATACACGCCATCGAGCTCGTTCACTCCCGGGTCGACATTGCGAGGAACGGCGATATCGATGATAAAAAGTGGCCGATCAATTCGCTCGCGCAACACTGGTTCAAGTGTCTCGCGCGTAAGCAGCGGCTTTTCGGACGAAGTCGATGTAATCATAATGTCGACCTCGCGGCATTGCTCCGGCCATTGCGGAAACGGAATGGTGCGAGCTGCAACCAACTGCGCGAGAGTTGCAGCCCTCTCTTCCGAGCGGTTGCTCACTCGAAGATCGTTGACACCTCGCGAGGCGAGGACGCGCGCCGTTCGTTCGCTCGTTTCGCCCGCGCCCAGAAGCAAGACCTTACATTTCGCGAGATTGCCGAAAATTTTCTCGGCAAGATCAACCGCGATTGAACCGACTGAGACCGAACCACGCGTGATCTCAGTGTGCGTCCGAACCTGTTTCGCCACTCGAAATGCTCGCTGAAACAACCGATGCAAATACGGTCCGACCGCACCTCCCACGCGCGCCAGCTCGTAGGCTTTCTTGGCTTGACCGAGGATTTCCGTTTCGCCGACAACCATTGAGTCCAGGCCCGATGTGACGCGGAAGAGATGTTGCGCACATTTTTCGTCCTCATATCGATAAAACGGCGGAGCGAAATGGTGGGGATCTTGGTCGATCTGTCGTGCGAGACATCGCGCAACGTCATCGGTCGAGACTCTTTTATCGGATGCTCCGTACACCTCCACCCGATTGCAAGTCGCGAGCAAAAGCGCCTCTGCGCAACCGACTTCACGCAAAATGCCGTTCGTTTCGGCATGGCCGGCGAAGCGCTCCCGGGCTTGGACGTCGGTTTGATGATGGCTCAGTCCGACACAAAAGAGATTCATGGCGAGCTCATCTGTCCGGTAAAAGTGATTCCCCAAAGTAGCGTCAGCGCCGCACTGAATCCGATAATGCATAGTGCAGCCACCGATTTCGGTGCGAGCCGGCGCAGATAACGGCCCTGCAAAATCGCCGCGTAAAGCAACCAGACGCCGATCGCACAGACCACCTGTCTTGTCGGCAGCGGTTGGTCGATGAAAAATCCGGTCACCAAGCCGAGTGTATAGAGCGCGAAACCCCACCACAGGAGCCGGATGATCGCGGCGAAGAGATCGCTCAGCGGCGGCAGATGATAAAAGATCGAGCGCAATTGATGAGTTTTCAGTTGGCGCTCCTGCAACAGGTACATTACTCCGGCAATGCACGCGAGCGCAAAAACGCCATAAGCGAACAGCGACATTGAAGCGTGAAATTCCAGCCAGGGATTGACCGGCATTTTCATCGCATGCGGCTTATCAATCGGCGCCAGCAAAGCGATGCCTTGCAGTAAAACCACCAGCGGCGCAGTGAACGCGCCCATGAGCGATAGCCGATAAACTGGACCGATCAGCAGGTAAATTAATGCCACCGACCACGCGAGAAAAACCAGCACCTCGAACAGGTTTGTCAGTGGGCAGCGACCGAGGGCATGTCCGCGGATCGATAAGAACGCCGTCTGAAAAACAAATCCCAGGCCGATTGCAAAGAAGTTAAAACGGACCGGTCGGAAGATCTTGCCCCGCAACTCAACGATCGTCCGCACGACCGCGGCCAGGAAACAGATTGACGAAATGAAGAGTATTACTCGATCCACCGGACCAGCATCTTAGAAGTGTCCGAGCGGCTTGGCAACGCTATGACGCATTGACCTTTTCCAATGGCCTCGTTAGCGTTCGCGCCGATGGGTTCCGATACGATTGATGACCTGCGCGCGGGCGTGCGCGATGTTCCCGATTTTCCAAAAAAGGGAATTATTTTCAAAGATATCACGCCGATCCTGAAAAACGGCGAACTGTTTCGCGCCTCGGTCGATCTTTTTCTCGAGCAATGCCGCGGGAAAAGGGTGGACAAAATCGTCGGAATCGACGCCCGCGGGTTTCTCTTCGGCTCGGCCGTCGCTTACGAACTGGGAATCGGCTTTGTCCCGTTGCGTAAAAAGGGACGGCTCCCATACCAAACTGAAAGCGCAAAATATTCTCTCGAGTACGGCGAAGCGGAGATGGAATTGCACATCGACGCAATTACTCGCGGCGAGCAAATCGTCCTGATTGACGATTTGCTCGCAACCGGCGGAACGTCTGCCTCCGCCGTCACCTTGATCAAAAAGATCGGTGGCGAACTCGTCGCTGCGCTTTTTTTGATCGAGCTGGAGTTCCTGCACGGGCGGGAGAAGCTCAGGCCGACTCCAACCATCTCGTTTTTGAAATACTAGGCTGTCTCCTTCACGACCACTTGCACGTCGATCTCCTGATGCGCAAGTTGATCGCGAATTTGGCCTAACAATTCAATCGTACGCGGATCGGGCATTTGCGCGCAACGGAGCTCGATCCGCGCCCGCTTTTGCGCCAACTGGGGATTCCATTCGGCAAATTCGCCGTCGAGCAGGAACGAAACGTAACAGTTGAAACGTTCCTGCAGTTCGTGCAGACGCTGGTCTGTTCCATCCCAGAGCCGCGACTCTTTCATCACCAGCACCGCTTCATCCGCTTTCGGATCGTGCGCGATCAGGTCGATCACGCCTGCCGGAGGGTTCTCTCTTTCACCTGCTTCGTCAGAGTCGGCATTCAATCCCGGAGAATCGATGGTCGGAGCCAGCTGTTCAACCGGAGAAGACCAGCTCGGTCTTGAACCAGTCGGATAAAAAGCCTCTAATTAAAGAATGGCGAAAAAATCGCGACTCACTCTGCTTGGCCACGCCGGAGCGAAAATTCCCGCTTCGCCGGCCGAAGCAACTCTCGAGATCTTTCCGAATCCGGCCCGGCGCAGTTACTCGATCCATTTTGAAACGGACGATTTTACTTCGCTCTGTCCCATCACCGGTCAGGCCGATTTCGCCAGAATCGAGATTGAATATGTCCCGGATCGCGTCTGTGTAGAAAGCAAGTCACTCAAGTTCTATCTCGCATCCTACCGCAATGCGCGCTCGTTCGACGAAGCGATAACGAATCGCATCCTGGACGATTTTGTTGCGGCCTGCTCGCCGCGATCCGCAATCGTGACAGCCCGATTCTCAGCGCGGGGCGGACTCGCCCTGACGGTTCGAGCGGAATATGCGAGCAAAGGGATCCGTCCTCGGGTTCAATGAAACACGGCGTTGTTCTTTTGAGCGGCGGTCTCGATTCCGCCACGATTCTGGCGATTGCAAAGGATCAAGGCTACGAAACGTACGCGGTCTCATTCGATTACGGTCAACGACACAAGCTCGAGCTCGAGGCGGCGCGAAAAATCGCCGAATCGTTAGGCGTGCGAGAGCACCGCGTGGTCAAGATCGACAGTTCGCTTTTCGCCGGTTCGGCCTTGACCGGCGCCGCAGATGTTCCGAAGAACCAGGCTAAAATTGGCGCCGCAATTCCGGCAACCTACGTCCCGGCCCGAAACACAATTTTTCTAGCGCATGCATTGGCTTGGGCCGAGACGATTCCGGCCGCGCATATTTTCATTGGCGCCAATGCGATCGACTACAGCGGTTATCCCGACTGCCGGCCGGAGTTCATCGCGTTGTTCGAAATGCTCGCAAACAGCGGAACGAAAGCCGCGACGGAAGGATTGCGTTTCCAAATTCACGCGCCTCTAATCAAAATGACAAAGGCGCAGATCGTTCAAAAGGCGGTCGCGCTTAAGGTCGATCTCTCGCTAACACGCAGCTGCTACGATCCGCTACCGGATGGGCGCGCCTGCGGCCAATGCGACTCCTGCCAGTTACGGTTAAATGGATTTCGCGAAGCAGGCGTAGCCGATCCGATCCCGTACGCGACGACGTGAGCAGACTGGCGCGGATTTTTGTCTTAACCAAGAGCGAACAGCGCGTGGTCATCGTTGTTGTCCTTCTCCTTGTCGCGATCGCGCTGGCGAAGCGCCATTACGACGAACGCGGTTCGGTTTCATCGCCAGCACTCTCGCCTTCGCAAACGGCGCCCGTCAGGCCAAAGAAAGAATCGGTGCGATCGGACGACGATCAATAGCGCAACGATTTTCAGTCTGCGGGCAAACCGGGAATCCGGGCGTAACCGACAAACATCGGACCCGGCTCGTCGCTCTTCGCCACTTTGGAGCGGCCGATCTTGAAATCGAACACGCTTACTCCAAAATACGGTTGCCCCTTATAGGACAGACCATCGCCCGAACCAATCATGATGCGTTGATTCGTTCCTTTTTCGCGGCCGAGATAAATCATGGCCTGGGTTACGTCCGGATCGCGCTTCGCTCCATAGGTATTCGCCCAAAAAAGGAGATCGCCCGGCTTGAGCGCGTTCAGCTCGGACGTGTCCTCATGCTGCGAAAGAACCGCTTGAAAATTTCCGGCATTGCGGGCCCACGTGTACTGATCGCGAGCGTCACGCGGCACGCCTTTAATTCCGGCTTTCGAAAGCACGTAATAAATAAAACCCGAACAATCCATTCCGCCGAGGGCCGGGTCGGCCGAGTTGTATTTGTAACCCAGGTTTTGATCTATTAGGTCCAATGCCAGATCAACCAATTTGCGAACATCGACCGAATAGTTGTCATAATCTTTAATCTCCGACGGTGCGATTGTGGAAACTTGGGAACCCGTTTTATCCGTTGGAATCGAAACAACCGGTGTCGAGCTTTCTGACGGCGCAGCGCTCTCTTCCGGCCGCGATGATGCTTCGCGCCTGACCGTCGGAGATTTTATCGGGCGAGCATGGGCGGCGTTTGGTTTTGGCGGTGGACTGATCGGACGAACCGGTTCAAAGTATTGCGTCTTTGAACTTCGGGCTTTGCGTGGAGCCGTCGCCGTGGGCGTGGGCAAAGCGTCCGGCGATTCAGGCTCGCTTGCGGCTTGAGCGCAAAATGCCGTTGCGACCGCCAGGAAACCGGCGAGCAGCGTTCGCAGTTTCATCTTCGAGTTCGTTTACCCGGCGAGTTCGGCCAGAACCGCCTGATTCATTCGAATGCCAGCATCGAAATTCTCCAGCGGAAAGTTTTCGTTCGGCGAATGCGCGCGGCAGTTGGGCAACGCAAGCCCAATCAAAAGAGTTTCCACGCCAAGAATATTTCGAAAATCGGCCGTTATTGGAATGCTGCCGCCTTCGCGAATGAGGGCCACGTCATGATTGAACGTTTTCCGAAGCGCGCGCTGCGCCGCCTGGGCAAATTGACTGTTCGGATCGGTCAAATACCACGGACCGTTGTGACCGCTGGTCATTTCCAATTTCACTCCGGGCGGCAAATTATTTTGCAGGTGTTTTTTCGCCAGATCGATAATCACCTCTGCGTTTTGTTTCGGAACCAATCGAAAAGTCAGTTTCGCAATCGCGTAACTTGGCAAAACTGTCTTCGTCCCCTGTCCCTGGTAGCCGCCACCCATGCCGTTGATCTCCGCCGTCGGCCGGACCCAGATTCTCTCAAACGTGCTGAATCCTTTCTCGCCAAACAGCGATAACGAACCGCTCTCCTCTAAAACCAGGGCGTCGGCGTCGACCGAAAGCTTGCTCCACATTTTGCGTTCCCAATCTTGGACCGCATCGACTTCGTCGTAAAAACCGGGAATGGCCACGTGGCCATCACGGTCGTGCAAACTGGCAAGCAATCGAGCCATTGCCGCCAGTGGGTTGGCAACTGCTCCCCCGTAGATTCCGGAATGCAAATCGATTCTTGGGCCGGTCACCTTTAATTCGAGAGCCGCAACTCCACGCAAACCATAACTGATCGTTGGGACGCCAGGCGCAATCATGCCCGTATCCGAAACAACCACGACGTCGCATTTCAGAGCGTCGCGATTTTGCTTGAGAAAATTTCCGAGATTGCCGCTTCCAATTTCCTCCTCGCCTTCAATCACAAAATGTAGATTCACCGGAAGCTCTTTCGATTTCTCGATCGCTTCCTGAACTCCGAGAATGTGGGAAAGAATCTGGCCCTTGTTATCAGTGGAGCCGCGGGCAAAGACGAAACCGTCTTTAATGACCGGTTCGAATGGCGGCGAATCCCACAATTCCAGTGGGTCGGGCGGTTGCACATCGTAATGCCCGTAAATCAAAACCGTGCGCCGGCCAGGCTGATGTTTGTTTCGCGCCCAGACCACTGGGTGTCCCGGTGTCGGCACCAGCTGCGCCTCCAAACCGATCCGCGTTAATTTTTCCACCAGCCAATTCGCGCACTCGCTCACCTTCTCCGAATAATCGTCGTCGGTTGAGATGCTCGGAAACCGCAGAAATGTATAAAA
>DASPUI010000195.1:0-28560 GCA_035622995.1 Chthoniobacterales bacterium | reverse complement strand
TTCGCGCGCGAGCGTGCCGGTCTCGCCGCCCCGGTCCGGCTGCTGCTCGATCAAGAGCGGCACCACATAGAAATTAATGACGCGATTTGTCGGATAGAAAATTTCGATGTCGCGGCTGGCCGGTCCGCCGCTTTGGGTCAGTGATTTCCAATCGAGCCCGCGCACATGTTGATCAAGAGATTTGCCTAACGAGTCATCACTTTGCAGACCGAAGAGGTTGCAGGCAGCTCGATTGAGGTAGGTGATCCGGCCGCTTGAATCGGTGACAATGATTCCTTCCTGGATCGCATTGAAGACGGTCTCGAGAAAGCCTTTCTCCTGAGCCAGGCGCAGGAAGTAATTTTGTACTTCCTCCGGGCCGATCCGCCCAAGGCGGCCGATCAGTTTTTCAAGAAAACCGGATTTCATCGCGATTTTTGCAACTGTAGCGGCAACACCCTGTGCTGGGAAGCCGTTGGGTGGACTGGGTAGCCCGACAGAAATCGGTTCAGCGCTGGTTCAAGCGCGAATCAATAGAAGCTTATCGTTTCGCCGGCTCGTAATCGGCCGGCGCAGCCTGGCCAGTTTCCTTTTCGGCGCGTTCTTTCAGGGCGGCCTTGCGAGAAAGTTTCACCCGGCCCTTGTCGTCGATCCCGATGCACTTGACCCAGATCATGTCGCCGACTTTGACCACGTCTTCGGTGCGTTTTACCCGGAAATCGGCGAGCTCGGAAATATGAACCAGTCCTTCTCTACCCGGGAGAACTTCGACAAAGGCGCCGAACTCTTTTGTAGAAACGACTCGACCCTGATAGGTCTGGCCAATTTCGATCTCCCTGGTCATTCCGCCGATAATTTCCTTGGCGCGCTGCATTGATTCGCCACTGGTCGCGTAAATGTGGACCGAACCGTCGTCTTCGATGTTAATTTCCGCGCCGGTCTCGGCCACGATACCCTTGATCGTCTTGCCGCCGGGGCCAATGAGAGCGCCGATTTTCTCCGGATTAATTTTGATGGTCTCGATCCGTGGCGCGTACTTGGACAATTCAGCGCGAGGCTTGTCGAGTGTTCCACGCATGATCTGGAGAATTTTCGTTCGTGCTTCCTTTGCCCGCATGATCGCTTCGGCCATGATTTGGTGGCTGATTCCGGCTAATTTCAGATCGAGCTGATAACCGGTGATGCCGTTGTCCGTGCCGCAAAGTTTGAAGTCCATGTCGCCGAAATGATCTTCCGAACCGATGATATCGGTGAGCAATTCGTAGCGCTTCAATTGCCGGTCTTCACTGTGCTCGGTGACGAGACCGACCGAAATTCCGGCAACAATTCCCTTCATCGGGACGCCCGCATCCATCAATGCGAGCATTCCGCCACAGACGCTCGCCATCGAGGTGGAACCGTTCGATTCCATGATCTCGCTCGACACGCGAATCGCGTAGCGAAAATCGTTCTCGTTCGGCACCGCCGGTTCGAGTGAGCGCTCGGCCAATGCGCCGTGACCGATTTCACGCCGCCCGGGCGCGCCGGTCCGCCCGGTCTCTCCCACGCTGAACGGCGGAAAATTGTAATGCAGAATGAATCGCTTTGACTGTCCGCCGCCGCCGTAGGCGTCGATCATCTGAGCTTCTTCGATCGGCGCAAGCGTCGCCAAGGCAAGCGCCTGGGTCTCGCCCCGTTGAAAAATCGACGACCCATGCGCGCGAGGAAGAACGCCGACTTCACAGTTGATCGGGCGCAGATCCTGATAGCCACGACCGTCCACTCGTTTCTTTTTATCGAGAATGCTGATCCGGAATGCCTTTTTCTGAACGTAATCGAAGGCCTGCGAAATCGAAAATGCATCCGTTTCGGGATATTTTTCCGAAATCGATTTCTTTACCTCTTCGCGCAGGGTCTCGATGGCCTTTGCGCGTGCGACCTTCCCTTCGCTGTAGAGAGCGCTCTCGATTCGGTCGCCCACAACCTGATAGGCGATATCGAGCAACTCCGGCTTGACGGTCAGAAGCGGCATTTGGCGTTTTGGCTTTCCGGTTTGCGATGCGAGCTCCTTTTGAATGCGGATCATTTCGCGCGCGTGCCCGTGCGCAAATTCCAGCGCCTTTACGAAGTCTGTTTCCGGCATTTCGTGGGCGGCGCCTTCGATCATGATGACGTCGTTTTCGGTCCCAACATAAATCAGATCGAGATCGCTCTGCTCGCGCTCGTTGTGCGTCGGGTTAGCGACGAATTGGCCGTTAATCCGTCCCACTCGGACGGCGCCGATCGGCCCGCCGAATGGAATGTCCGAAACCGACAACGCCGCCGATGCGCCGTTGATGGCGAGAACGTCGGGATCGTTTTCACCATCCGCGCTCAGCAAAATCGAAATAATTTGGGTGTCGTAGAAATAACCGTGCGGAAACAACGGCCGCAATGGCCGATCAATCATCCGCGAGGTGAGGGTTTCTTTTTCCGTTGGACGCCCTTCCCGCTTGAAATAACCGCCTGGAAACTTCCCCGCGGCTGCCGCTTTTTCGCGGTAATCCACTGTTAGCGGGAAGAAATCCTGTCCTTCTTTGATGGACGCAGCCGAAACCGCGCTGACCAAAACGATTGTGTCGCCGCTTGAAACGATGACCGCGCCGTCGGCGAGCTTGGCGATTTTGCCGGTCTCGATTGAGATTTGATTGGCCCCAATTTGGGCCATGACCTTTTGTTGCATATTTCTATCCTGGATGTGCGAATTCCAGGCCGGTCACCCTGACTGTAGGTTTTAAATCCGTTGCCCTGCGACAACTACGGGATGCGAACCTAAAACCTAAAATCCAAGGTGTTTTAACGGCCTGGTCTGCGCGTTATTCATTTTCGATCCGGCTTCGAACTTTCGAAGCACGCGCGAAAATCGTCTGCGATTATTTCCGCAGATTTAACCTGTCGATCAGCTTCTTGTAACGATCGGCTTGCGACCGGCTCAAGTAATCGAGCAAGCTCCGGCGCTGCGCGACCATTTTTAAAAGTCCGCGACGCGACGAGTGATCTTTCGCGTGGCTCTTCAAGTGTTCGGTTAACTGCGCAATCCGTTGGGTCAACAGCGCGACTTGAACGTCCGCGCTGCCGGTATCCTTCCCATGCAGTTGGAACTCTTTGAGATCCAGCGTTTCGATGTTCTCTGCCATTTCGAAGCGCCTATTGTAGACCAAGTCCGAGGAAGCGCAACCGTGACTTAAAATGGCTCCGCCCAGTCACCAACAGTCAGGTGAACAAGTCGGATGATGAAGCCGGTTGCCTTTTAGTGCGCCATTGCGCCGCCGAACTTGGTCCAGAGCCACAGCAATAGGATGGCGCAAATCACCGACATGATAAATCCCGCGGGATGAAACGCCGAGCCGGGTGCTGGTTTGGAAAAGATTCGCCCAATCAGGCCGCCGACGATGGATCCCGCAATGCCGAGCACAGTAGTCATGATGAACCCAAGTTGCTGTGCTCCAGGCATGATCGCTCGCGCGCACAAGCCGATGAGGAAACCGATGATGATAGACCAAATGATGTGTAGCATGGTTTTGTTTGGTTAGGCCCTCAGATTATCCGAGGCGGATTTGAAATGCCAAGCTTTTCCTGCACGGTCAGATGATAAACAGGCCGCTAGCTTGGCGTTAGGATCACGGCTGCGCTCGGATTACTTCGCTTGCCGGCCCTTTAGAAAGCCGATCGCCGGGCCAAGGCCAACGAGCGATAAGGTGAGAGGTTCCGGTACGGTAGGAGCCGCGCTGAGACGTACGTTGTCGAAATCGACAGCACCACCGGTATTGCGAAGAACAATGGTCAGGTCGCCCGAGACACTGGCATCCGTAGCAAACGTCGCGGTGTAGTCTCCGGGCATTAGTGGCAAGTTTTGATTTGAATTGGGGGGACTTGTCAGAGTGAGTATGAGGAGTCGGCTGCTGAAACGAGAAGTTAGCGACCGTAATGGTAGTCGCGCTTGCCCGCTCGAGGGTTACTTCCGCTACCGATTCGCTTCGTCGATTGCCAGATACTCGTTCCGCGGCGGGCTGAATGTGTCGAGGACCCGTGTTTCTTCCAGTGTCTCGACTCCGTGCGGCACGTTACTGCCAAGATAAAACGAATCACCCGCGTTCAGTTCGTGCGGCGTTCCGTCAACGATCAGGTTCATCCGGCCCGATAAAATGTGGACGATCTGCTCCTGCAGATGCCGGTGCTCCGGCATCTTACTGCCGGCGGCGAGTTCCGCCGTCATTTGATACATGGTCTTTCCGCTCGCCATCGTCTGCCGTTTGATGCCGGGGCAAATCTCGATCCATGGGTTCTCGTTTTTCATAAGTTCAGCGCTCATGTTCGATTTTGATCCGGAAATGGTAGGACGAAATGTTCATCCGTTTGACCAGATAAAATCGGTGCGCATCGAATCGTTGCACGCCTGAATCCAGTTCGAGATTTTCGCAGCCCTGCTCGCGGGCCTGTTGTACTAGCCAGTCGAAAAGCTGACCCCCGAAACCAAGCGAGCGATCGACTGCGCGGGTAACCAGATCATCAACGTAAAGAAATTTTCCGGAATGAAGCGATTCCAAAAACCGATAACCTGCGACGGCGCGCACTTCACCTTCCGATTCCAGTAAGGCGACGATGTAGCCGCGTTTCTGTTGTCGCTGCACTCGTTCGACGAATTTCTCAGTATTATGAATGTGAGGACGCAGTTCCTTCATCACCGGATGACAGCGCCTGATCGCCTCCAACGTTGCTGCAATTGAAATCTGCGATTCTTTCATGTCGAACTCGTCTCTCGTCTGCCATTGTACCAAATGTCGAGTCCGGCGCGCGAACGTGCCGCCCGCTTTCCGCCTAACACGACTGCAAACATATCCCCAAAAATTTCACGCGCCGAGTACATCCGCAACTTTCGGCCAGATGTCACAATCGGCTCCTTAAGAATTTTGAACCGGCCGATCTTTCGCAGTGCCAGACTGAAAAAGATCTCCTCACCAACGAAAAGATCTTCATCAAAACCGCCGATCGCGCGAAAATTGTCGCGAGTCGTGAAAAGGAAGGCGCCCGCGCCGAAGTTCAGGCCAAAATAAATCGCGCCGAAGAGTGTAAGGAAAATGCGGCCCCATCTTGGAATCGGACCGTGCGCTTCGACGCGCGCTCCGCCGCCAACATAGCCTGCATTGAGCGCGTGAATCGCACCGATTATGTGCCTGGCATTAATCCGTGTATCGGCATCGACAAAGACTAAAACCTCGCCTTGCGCGGCGCGGCCGCCAGCATTGCGCGCGGCTGCAATTTGCCGGCAATTGATCGAAATAACTTTTGCCCCGGCATTTTTTGCGATTTCTGCAGTCGAATCGTCGGAGGCGTCATCGACCACGATAATTTCATGGTCTTGATCGAAGCCGGCCGCGTTTTTTATGGCCGCGATCGTTGATGGTAGCTCGAACTCCTCGTTGTAAGCCGGAACGATGAAAGAAATCATGCCGAATTAATTACAGACTGCCCAACTCTGGCCGAAGATCAACCGAACCACCGCAGATCTAACGTTCATTTTGTATTTTACGTCGTCCCTGGCGAGACTCAGCGACGGCGGTGGCTCGCTCTTCAGTTTTTCATTAAGCGGGCCGGATTCTTGCTTTCGCTGAAGATGTGGAATGCGAGACGTTGGTCGATCAGTTCGAGGCCATACTGCCACTGGCTGTTAACTGGGCGTGCGAGCAAGAACTGCGAATCCTGCGCGATGGCTCGCCGCTTTCTTCGAATCAACTTGCCGATGCCCGTGCGGCCGGTGTACGCGAGCCCGAACGCGTGCGACTGTTGATGGTCGAAGAAATTCCTACGCCGCCCGATCCGGTTGTGAGCGTGGCATCAAAGAAAATCGCATCGCTGCCGCAAACGCCAAGGGGACTCACGCTGCACTACGGCATTTTTGTTCGAAGCGATTGCCGGCAGAATCGGCAAATTGTTGCGCACGAACTGGTGCACACGGCTCAATACGAGCGACTCGGCGGGACCGTTGCTTTTCTGCGCGATTATTTGATTGAATGCGCCGCATTTGGTTATCAAAATGCGCCACTCGAGCAGGAAGCGGAACGGGTTGCCGCGCAAATTTGCCGAGCCTAATCAGCGCTTCTTCCGGTGCCCGGTCATCTCGGCTTTGACCGTGCGCGAATCGACCCGAGTGAGATTTTTCTCCATCGTCGGTGTGAGAAGCGCAATGTGCGGGATAACGCAAAGATGTTCGGCGATGAACCAGATTGGCTTTTCGGTCGCCATCCAATTGAAATCATCGAAGCGAGCGAGATTTACCGGACGTGAATACCGGCGCAAGGTGCGTTCGAAGCGCAGGTTGAAATAAATATTGAAATAGCTCATCGCGAGTTCGCGCAAACTGCGGTAAACCGGTTCGCGATAACGGCACCCGGAAAAGTTTGATTTGGCGACCGCGCCCCAGCGGCCGCGCACTTTAAAAATTGCCACCACGTGGTCGGTATCACGATCGGCTTCCAAATCGAAGATGAGCGGCGGGAATCCCAGGACACGCAAAGCGGCGGCGGCAAAAATTCCGCCCTCCAGACACGAAGCGGTCCGATCCTGAAGGACTTTTCTCGGAGATCGCGCGGTGAAACTGAGATTGTAAGGAAGATCGTCAAGAAAACGCTGAATGCCCGCTGGGGTCTTGAGCGAGCGAAGTTTACGCAACTCCGAAGGCGTAAAACCAAGTCGAGCCTGAATAGATCGTGAACGTGCGATGCTCGATTTTGCCGTTACCGGAGGCGATTTACAACCCGACCGGATGCCGCGCTTCAAAACCGGTAGCCGGAATACGCACCGTTGGCTGCCAGCGCGGTGCAAAAACATCGTGTGCGGTTATGTATGGAGTCGTGTCCAACCGCAGACCGGCGATGATAGCGTAGGTATGGCCGTTACGCGCATAAATAGTGATCCATTTTCCGCGGCCGCTTTCACCAAATCGTCGGAAATCGGACGAGCTCATGGGCGATGGGATTAATCCGGCCGCTCCTAGCGCATAGGAGATGGTACCTGAACAATCGTAGGCGTTATCGACAAACGATTTGTGACCGCCGCCGAAGCGATACGGTTTGGTGCGAAGCTGGTTCGCAGCCCAAATTGCGCGCTTAACTGGCAGCGGAGCGTTTTCCGGGGCTGCCGCTTGCCCGCCGAAACGCAGGCGAGCGGTACTGCCCGAAACGGTCGGACCCGAAACGGGGAAGGGCGAAGCGATCGTCGATGAAACGAGCGCAACAAAAAAAGTCGCGCTGGCCAAGGTTTTGGCGGGCAAGGGATGCACGGGCTTTTCGAGAGCCGGTGATATGCCAGAAAATTGCAATATGAAAAGAAAAAAGTTGTGAGGTGAAGACGAAGGTAATTCATGTTCCTGCGTCTTTTTTGCCAAAGCCGGAATAATTTGTGCTGCGATTGCAGGGGATGTCGGCGCAACCCCCTCATCGTCCCCGAACCGCGGAAATCGATATTCGCGACGTTTTGGCTGGTCCTGAAAGCGACAACGACCGAGCCCGGGCAGATTCCTCCGCTCAATGGGTTGAACGAAGCTCGCGGGCTTTGCTTGGAAAAAACCTGCTCCGGGGATATAACACTACGTCGGGAATCGGCTGGTCCGGATGGACTAATGTTGGTTTTGCCGCACTGATATCAATTGGCGTGTTCTTCTGGGCGCTTCGCGGTTTTGATTCTCACGAACGATTCCGGTCGATTCACGGACGAGTTGGCGAATATATGTACCCGCGGCCTGCACCGGGCGATCAGGCAGCGCGTAGGTTTGCCGGAGCCGGATCGGGTTTGGCCCGGACCGGTCGTCCCGAGTCGAGCGCAACGGCAACGACCTTCAATAGTTCAAGTGTGCCACATCCATTCACCGACCGGACTGATAATCCGTCATTACCGGCCGATCCTAACTCTGGTTCGCTAAATGGTAATCATCCGGCGAAAACGGCGAGTTCAGCGCGAACGAATGAAGCGGGATCGGGCCGGTCATCGGCCGAAGGCAAGTCAGCCAGTTCCCATCAAGTCGGATCGAAGACCCGAACAAGGTCGAGTTCCCGAATGCAGAAAAATGCGCACCATTCCTCCTCAGGCGTGTCGTCCCATTTCTTTTCCTGGATCGCCTCCAAGCTGCGCGGGTCCCCCAGTCAAACCGGAAGATTGAAATCCGGGACGAGCAGCGCCGGCTCGCAGCGTGCAGCAGCGCCGATTTCGAAAACCGGGCCAGCCAAGTCGAACCAATCCTCGATCGGTCATTCGCTCAATGGCGCGAGCAAGCTGTCAGGCGGGACAATTCGCGGGGCCGGGCTTGGTGCGGGTCGGAGTGGACTTGGCGGCGGGCTGGGTGGACTCGGTGGTGGTGGTCGCGGCGGCCGCTGACTCGAGTTTCGGTCGCACGCGACAAATGTCCGAATCGCGAATGCGATTGTTCTCGCCCGAAACTTTGTGATACTTGTGTCATGGTTCGCGCCTGCGCGATTCTCCTGATCGTTTCGGCAACTCTGCTTGGACAGGATCAATCGACGAAGGACCCGGAGGGCTCTTTTGAAATCGAACCGGAGATTCTCCCGCAAAATCTAAAGGAAGACGCGGCCCTGGAAAAGTCGGCTGCGCCCGCGCCCGTTCTTGATGTTGCCAAACTTGAGAAGGATTTGGAGCGGGCAAGGCGAAACGCCGCCACGGCGGAACATTTCTACAAGATCGGTGCGCTGGCCAAAGCCGAAGCGGAGGCACGCGCTTTGAAAGTCGTTAGGCTGGAAGCCGATTTGGAAAATGCGCGGTTAGCCGAGGCCAAGGCAGAATCGCTTTCTCAGCAGGGCGAAACACCGGCCCAGGGGGAAGGCAAAAAAGTTTCAGCGAAAGCGGATATCGATCTTGCCCGTGCGATCGAAGCAGCTCACGCAGCGGCCGCCAAACGCAAGCAAGCAGAACTCGAAGCGGCAGAGATCAATGTTCGTCGTCAGCAAAAACTTCTCGCTCTCGGCAGCGGTCACAAATCTGATGTCGCCCGGGCCGAACAAAAGCTAGCCGAGTTAAGGCAAGCCAATCAATAGAACCGGCGATCACTTTCGCCGCAACAGTTTGCCTGCGAAATATACGACGGTTGAAATGATCAGCACAACCGCCGCAATTCGGAGACCGGCCCGGGTGTCGCTTCCGACCGAACTTTCGCTCAGAGCCGCCTCGGTGAGAATCCAGATGATCGCGCCAACCGCCAGGACGGGCACGAGTTTCATTCCGGCAAAATTGATCGGCGGCCCGTCGGCGCGAATATCGCGATTTATCAGGAACCAACATCCGCTGCAGCAGAGCAGATACATCAGCAAAACGGCGACATTAGAAATGACCGCAAGTCGCTCAAACGTTCCCGCCGCCGACAAGCCGAAGGCAATGAGCGCGTAACTCGTTAACGCAACATCGGGCGAGCGGAACCGTTTGTGAACATGCGCAAACCAGGCCGGCAATGTTCCATCGCGTCCGAAGGCAAAGATCATCCGAGGCGAACTCAGAATGTCGCTGGTGACAAATCCGAACGCCGAGACCGTGGCGCCGCTGAGCAAAATAGTCCGACCAACTTCACCAAGAAATTTGGAGGCGGCTTCAGCCAGGGGAGCAGTCGGATGATTTCCCAAATCGTTACCGAGGGTTCCCTGGGCCACTAATTGGATCAGAACGTAAATGATCGTCGTAATGATCAGGGCGAGATATGCGGAACGGGGCACGGTGCGGGTCGGATTTTTCACTTCGCCGCTAGGAATCAACGCAACTTCAATTCCAACGAACGCGAAAATTAACAGAATGACGCTGTCGCCAAGTGCCTTGCTGTCGGGCCAGCCTGGCCAACCAAGATTGGCCGGGTGAATGAAAAAAATTCCGACGCTCAGAAAAAGCAAAATCGGCAAAAGTTTGGCAGCGGTGACAAAGGTTACGGCTCCGGCCCCTTCGCGAACGCCTCGAATATTGATCACCACCAAAATGCCGTAGACCAGCGCAATGGCAGCGACGCGCGCCGCCGGGTGATGTAAAAACGGCACTAAATTGGCGATCGAGTCGACAAAAACATTAACGACGCTAGCGACAGCGAGGACGGCCGTGAGCAAGTAAAGGATGCCGCCAAGAAATCCGACGTATTTGCCAAAGGCCACTTCGACATACGCATAAAGCCCGCCGGTAAGCGAAACGCGGCTGCCCGCCAACGCAAAGCAGGTGACGAAAAGAACCATTGCGATCGCGCAAATGACAAACGCAATCGGTGCAGCTGCTCCGAGGTTTTTCGAGACCAGTGCCGGCAGAACAAAAATGCCAGCCCCAATTGTTGAATTGATAATATTTGCGGTCAGCGCGGTTATATCCATCCCGCGGACCAACTGATGATCCACCCGTTCGGCCCGCTCGATCGATATCGCTTCCCCGGCCATGCCGCGCATCGTGCGCGATGACCGAAGCCAGCGCAAGGTGGATCGCAATCCTGGCGACTCTGTCTCAGACGCCGTTACAACTAATAACCCGCAGCTTGGCCGTCTTTGCGAGATTCGCTTCCGCCAACGTAAACGCGCTGGCCGTCGTGCGTCTCGACTTTGATCGCCTGATAACCGCCGTAACCACCAACATCGAACCGCACATCGTGTCCGCGTTTTCTTAATTCACGCACGGTTTCGTACGGAATCCCGCTCTCGACATCGACAAATCCGGCTGGATCGACTTTGGCGCCGCCTTCGGTGATGCCAGTCCCGTTGGGTTCCTGGCCGCTTTCATGTTGCCAGCGTGAAGCGTCGCCTGCTTCCTGAACGTTGAGGCCAAAGTCAATCTGGTTGGTCAGGACCTGGACATGGCCCTGTGGTTGCATTCCGCCGCCCATCACACCGAACGCCTCCCACGGCTTGCCATCTTTCATCACGAATCCCGGAATGATGGTGTGAAACGGGCGTTTGCCGGGCGCGTAGACATTCGCGTGACCCGGTTCCATTGAAAAAAGTTGGCCACGATCCTGAAACATGAACCCGAGGCCAGGCACGACGATGCCGCTTCCCATGCCGCGATAATTGCTTTGAATAAGCGAGACCATGTTTCCTTCATTATCGGCGGCGCACATGTAAATCGTGTCGCCCTGATCGAGCGCAGGATTGCCAGCCTCGATTTCTTTCGCGGCATGATTCGGGTCGATCAACTTCCGCCGCTCGGCCGCGTATTCTTTCGAAAGCAATCCTTTCAACGGAATTTTCGCGAACGCCGGATCGGCGTAAAACTTTGCGCGATCCGCCCAGACGATTTTCTTCGCTTCGATCATGGTGTGCAGCGCCTCGGGTGAATTGCGTCCCATTGCCTTCAGATCGAATCCTTCGAGAATGTTTAAAATCTGGAGCGTGGCGATACCCTGCCCATTTGGCGGCAGCTCGAACACATCATAACCACGATAGTTCACCGAGACTGGATCGACCCAGGTGCTGGCATGTTTTTCAAGATCGACCTTGCGCAAGTATCCGCCGTTCTCCCGCATGAACTGGTCGATCTTGTCCGCGATCTCGCCTTTGTAAAAAGCGTCGCGCCCTTTTTGGCCGATCAAGCGCAATGTGCTTGCTAGCGCCGGGTTTTTGAAGATGTCGCCCTTGGCCGGCGTACGACCTTTGCCATCGAGGGTGTAGGTCTCGAGGAATGCACCCGGCAGTCCTTTGTAGATTCGCGGACCACCCGCCCAGTAAAACGAAATCAGGTCAGTAACCGGAAAGCCTTCCTCAGCATAGTGGATTGCCGGCGCGAGATCGTCCGCGAGTTTCAATTTTCCGAA
Organism: Chthoniobacterales bacterium; assembly: GCA_035622995.1. Classification (GTDB taxonomy): domain Bacteria; phylum Verrucomicrobiota; class Verrucomicrobiia; order Chthoniobacterales; family UBA10450; genus DASPUI01. The sequence goes on along the minus strand of DASPUI010000195.1, from coordinate 16,787 downwards.
TTTCCTATGGAGCTCGGCCCAGGCGTCGACCGTTCCCGGAACGCTGATCGGCAACATGCCGATCGGCGGAATGGTTTCGCGGTTCAATTTATCGAGCTCGGCCTTCATTTGCTGGTAGCTCAAGCCGAGCGGTGAGTGTCCGCTACCATTAATTCCGTAAAGTTTGTTCTCTCTCGCGTTGTAAACGATTGCAAAGAGGTCGCCGCCAACGCCATTTGAGACTGGTTCCATCAAGCCGAGCGTTGCGTTCGCGGCAATCGCCGCGTCGACTGCGCTGCCGCCCCGTTTCAAAATCTCAATCCCGACTTGGGTTGCGGCCGGCACACTGGTGCAGACCATTCCATGGCGTGCCAGAACTTCCGAGCGGGTCGCGAAATTTCTTCCGGTGATACGATCGATCTGTGCGGACGAAAAGGAAACGAGACAAACAGACGCTAAAATTGACCAGCGAATCGCGCGATACGAAATCACGAGAGGAAAATTATCAAAGTGTTTTGCGCGGAGCGAGAGACAAATGTGTTGCTATCGGTTCGCAATAAAGCCGAAATCGGCTTCAAGAAATTGCCGCGCCGCACCGTCCAATTGTTTTCCATGTTGCTTCGTATCATCGTTGTTCTTGCGATCCTGCTTGCCCAGCTGGCTCCGGCATGCGCTGAGCAGCCGTTAAGTGACAAAATCCAAAAAATCTTTGCCACGCCGACACCGACGCCGAAGCCGCGAAAACGGAACACCGCCAGCAAAAGGAAATCGTCAACACCCGCTCCCACTGCGGAGAAATCCGCCACGCCGCGCGTGAAAGAGTCACCGCAGCCGACGGCAACACCGTCGACTGAAGAGGAATCAGAATCCCTGTCTCCTAGCCCAAAGAAGAAAAAGGCTTCGTCGATGCCTTCGCCGACTAGCTCGCCGCACCGAAAGAAAAAGAGTTCGCCATCTCCGGAGCCGTCTGAAACTCCCTCGCCGACAGTAACTCCTGAACCGGAAGAGTCGCCTTCGCCGAGCGCCGCGAAGAAGCATGGGGCTCCAAACGCCACATTGTCGCCCGATCAAATCAAAAGCTTCGATACCTATCCGTCCAAAGTGCAAAGGCTTCTCGCCTTCGCGCTTGAACTGACCACGCGCAATCTGGACTACCAGTACGGCTCGGCCGATCCGGCCAACGGGGGGATGGATTGCTCCGGGTTCGTTTATTTTGTGCTCAAGCAAAATGGAATTACGGATGTGCCGCGCGATTCCAGCGAACAATACAGCTGGCTGCGCCGGGCGCATCGGTTTGAATCGGTGCTTAGCCAGAAGGACGACTCGTTCGAATTGGAAGACTTAAAAGCCGGCGACCTGTTATTTTGGACCGGCACTTATTCGATCGAACGCGACCCGCCGATCACGCACGCGATGATTTATCTCGGCCGCGAAAAGAAAACCGGAAAACGCGTCATGGTCGGGGCGAGCGACGGGCGAGTTTATCAGGGAGAATCGCGCAACGGGGTAAGCGTTTTCGATTTTGACGTTGAGCGTTTGCAGAATAACGAGGAGAAGAAATTGCGTCCCACGTTCGTCGGCTACGGCCATCTTCCCGGATTCCAGGATTAAAAAGATTGCACTCCAGCGATGGCGGCGTTACCTGGAGCGCTCCGGTGCCAGTAGCTCCAGTCAGTGCCACGCATGATCAGTTCCAGTCCTGGGTTAGTGTCAGTGCGACCGGTTTGGTAAGCATCACCTGGGTCGATCGCCGCGATGATGCTGCCAACGTGAAATACCGCACCTATGTGGCCTTCTCTAGCGATGGAGGGGTCACTTGGGGACAAAATATTCCGCTGACGGGAGGATTGTCGCAGCCGATGTATGGCATGAACTTCGCGACTAACAGTTGGCTGGGCTCGACTCTTTATTCCGCATACAAACCGCTGCCGTCGAGCGGAACTGCCTAGATTTGTGAAACGATTCATCCTTGGCCTTCATTGCCGCGTTTATCTTTGTCGTCTTTTGGGGTTGGTTTTATAACGGCACGATGCTTCGAGAGGTTTTCGCCCAGGCCGCCCAGACCTACGGCTTGTTCAGGCCGCGCGAAGAAACGGTAAGTTTGTTTCACTGGATAATTATTGGTCAGGCCGGATTGGCGATCGCGTTTGTCGGGATTTATGCCAGCGGTTTCGCAAGTCGCGGAATTGCCGGAGGCATTCTGCTGGGCATTCTTCTCGAAATCCTGGCAATCGGTGCGCGCTGTATGATCTACGCGACTCAACCGTTTCCAGCCAGGTTGCTGGCGCTGATAACTCTTGGCGGATTTATCGAAATGATTGGTACCGGCATCCTGGTCGGCGCAATTTACAAATCGGGCGCAACGACTGCAAAATCCTGACAGCTGGCAAACCTTGCTCGGTTGGATCGCGGCAGCGCACGAGGCATTTAGGTGTTGGACGTTGGGAGCCGAACGTTGAACGTTGGCGTTTGTGGAAGCGACTAAACAAACGCCACTCCAGCTCGGCTATCGGATGCCGGCGGAATGGGAGCCGCACGCTGCCACCTGGCTCTCGTGGCCGCGGCGTGAAGGAATCAGTTTTCCGGGATCGTTCGACCGCGTCATGCCGACGCTGCACAAAATGGTCCGAGTGCTGATCGAATCAGAGCCGGTGTGCATCAACGTTTGCAATGGCGCCCATGAAGCAGAAGCGCGCGCGGTCCTCGATGGATTGCCTAACGAATGGATCACTTATTACGAAATCCCAACCAACGAGCCATGGTGTCGCGACCACGGCCCGATTTTTCTGACGCGCGACTCCGTTCCGAAGCTCGCGGTCGTAGATTGGGATTACAATGCCTGGGGAAACAAATATCCGCCGTTTGCGCTGGACGAAGTCGTGCCGACGCGCGTCGCCGAAATTCTGAGCGCGCCGGTTTTTTATCCGCGAATGATTTTGGAAGGTGGTTCGATCGAAGTGAACGGTGCCGGAACATTGCTCACCAGCGAATCTTGTTTGCTGAACAAAAATCGAAACCCGAAGCTCACCCGTGAACAAATCGAGAGCCGTCTGCGCGGCTTTCTCGGCGTTCGCGAAATCTTATGGCTGGGCGACGGCATTGCCGGCGACGACACCGACGGGCACATCGACGATCTCGCGCGGTTCGTCTCCGAAACAAACGTCGTCACAGTGATCGAGGAAAACTCGAACGACGAAAATTATGAGCCGCTTCAGCAAAATCTTGCGCGCTTGCGAAAAATGAAAATTGCCGGCCAGGAACTGGAGATCGCCGTCTTGCCGATGCCGAAAAAAATTGAACGCGAAGGTCTGCGATTGCCGGCAAGCTATGCGAATTTTTACATCGCGAACTCATGTCTGCTCGTTCCAACCTTCGCCGATCCGGCCGATGAGGTTGCGCTATCGACTTTGCGCGAATGTTTTTCCGATCGTGAAATCGTCGGAATCGATTGTCGTGAACTAATCTGGGGTCTGGGCACTTTTCATTGCCTGACCCAGCAACAGCCGGCCGTGTAGTGGCGGCTTAGGATGCGCCTCGCAGATTATTCGCTTGCGTGCGGGCCTGGCTTATAACCGCTCTTTAAAATCGCGTCGTGCAAATCCGGCGCATGCGTCTTGCGCGCATCAAACGTGACAACCACCCGTTCCTTTTCGGGGTCAACAATCACATTGCAGACACCTTTGATTTTCAGGAGCGGTTTGCTCAGCTTGCGGACGCACTCATCGCAATCTTCGCCCTCGGTTGCAATCTCGATCGTTTCGAGAGCGGGCTGGTCGCCGTGCAGCGGATTAAACGGATCGGCCGGGTCGGAGTCGTTCGGTCTCGCGGGGTCCATGGCTTCCTATGACACAACGTCCGCCGTCATTGGTTTGCTCGCAACTTCGACATTCGGGATTTCGATGTTCGACGTTGAGCGTTGGGCGTTTTCGGCGTAACCATTTATCCCTTTAAGTTTTAACAGTTCTTATTATGGCTAACTACGGAATCAACGGCTTCGGCCGAATCGGGCGCAACGTCCTGCGCGCCATGACCCAGAAGCAGGTAGAACGCGTTCAGGCGATCAACGACATTACCGAAACCAAAACTCTTGCTCATTTGCTGAAATGGGACTCGGTCCACGGAAAATTCGACGGCGAGATCGGTCATGACGAAGAGAACATTATCGTCCGTGGTCACAAAATTGAGATTTTCAAGGAGCGCGACCCAGGAAATCTCCCGTGGAAGAAGTTGGAAGTGGACGTTGTTCTGGAATCGACCGGGTTCTTCACGTCGCGCGATAAAGCCGACCTGCACATTGCCAAAGGCGGCGCGAAGCGAGTCCTGATTTCAGCTCCGGCAAAAAATCCGGACGCGACAATCTGCATCGGAATCAATGACGACGTTTACGACCCGGCCAAACACACGATCCTTTCCAATGCCAGTTGCACCACCAACTGCCTCGCACCGCTGGCGAAAGTGCTGAACGACAAATTCGGGATTGCGCACGGGTTCATGAGCACGATCCACAGCTACACCAATGATCAGCGCATTCTCGATCTGCCGCATGAGGATTTGCGGCGCGCCCGCGCAGCTGCCATCAGCATTATTCCGTCCAGTACCGGCGCGGCCAAGGCGATTGGGGAAGTGATTCCCGATCTGAAAGGAAAGTTAAATGGTGGTGCGTTTCGGGTGCCAACGCCCGACGGCTCGGTCACCGATTTCACAGCCGTTTTGAACAAAGATGCGACCGTGGAATCGGTCAACGCCGCCTTTAAAGAGGCTGCGAGCAACAAGAGTTACAAAGGCGTGCTCGAATACAGTGACGAGCCGCTGGTTTCTCAAGACATCGTCGGCAATCCGCACTCCTGCATCTTCGACAGTAAACTTACGATCATGCTCGGCAGCCGTTTCGTGAAAGTGGTCGGCTGGTACGACAACGAATGGGGCTACAGCAATCGTTGCGTCGAAATGCTGGAAATGCTCGGGAAATAGATGTCGAAGCTCACGCTGCGGGATGTTGATGTTCGCGGAAAACGTGTCCTGACCCGCGTCGACTTCAATGTGCCAATAAAGGAGCGCGGCGATGAAGTCGAAATTACGGACGACACGCGGGTTCGTGAAGCGCTGCCCACCATCAATTATCTGCGCGAGCATGGTGCCAGGACGATTTTGATGTCGCACTTCGGCCGGCCAAAGGGAAAACGCGTCCAAAAATACACGCTCCGGCCCGTGGCCGATCATTTGCACAGGCTGATCAATCGTCCGGTTGCGTTTGCCCACGAGACGATTGGAAACATCCCGGATGAAATCGTCAAAGACATGCGCGACGGCGATGTCGCCATGCTGCAAAATCTTCGTTTTCAGCCGGAGGAAGAAGCGAACGATCCAAAATTCGCTGAAGCGCTGGCCGAATTCGGCGAAATTTACTTGAATGATGCCTTTGGCGCGGCCCATCGCGCGCATGCTTCGACAGTTGGCGTTACGAAATTCATCTCACCGTGCGTGATGGGGTTTCTGATGGAGAAGGAATTGAAATACTTGCACGAAGAACTCGATCGTCCGGCCAAGCCGTTCGTTGTCATCATGGGCGGCGCAAAGGTTTCCGACAAAATCGGAGTGCTCAGGGCGTTGATGGAGAAAGCGGACACAATTTTGATCGGCGGCGCAATGGCGAACACTTTTTTCAAGGCGCAGGGAATTCCGATTGGCGCGAGCCGCGTCGAAGCCGACAAAACGGATCTCGCTAACCAACTGGTTGATCTTGCTCAAAAGCGCGGCGTGAAATTGCTGTTGCCAGCGGATGCGATTATTGCCCAGAAAGTCGAGCGCGGTGCGCCGACCCGGGAAACAGGCGAACTTTCGCGCGCTAACGGAATTCCCGACGGATGGCAAAATCTCGATGCCGGCCCGCTCACGATCGCGCGCTTCCAGGATGAGGTCGCGAGAGCGAAAACGATTTTGTGGAATGGCCCGCTTGGCGTATTTGAGATACCCGAGTTTGCCAAAGGCACGCTTGCGATCGCAAAAGCGCTAGCGAACTCGGGCGCAACGACAATTATCGGGGGCGGCGACTCTGTGACCGCAGTCAAGCAGGCAGGTCTGGCCGACAAAATGACATTCATTTCGACCGGCGGGGGAGCATCGCTGGAATTACTCGAGGGCAAAGAACTTCCGGGCGTGGCAGCGTTGACCAACAAATAATCACGAAAAGCACGGAGAGAGAGAAGTTGTATTTGATTTCCCGCGTGCTTCGTGGCTTTCGTGATTAATCAAATTTCATGAGAAAAAAAATTGTTGCGGCGAACTGGAAAATGAACATGACCCAGGCCGAGTCGGCCCGTTTCATCGAATCATTCCTCCTTGATGCATCCGACATGCGCGACGTCGAGATTGTCATCATTCCGCCATTCACCGCGCTGGCCAAGGTGACCGACCTTTTGGAAAAGGCGCAAAACGTCAAAGTCGGCGCGCAGAACATGCATTGGCAACCGAACGGCGCCTTCACCGGCGAGATCAGCGCGGCGTTGCTGCGGGATTTGTTTGTGCATTACGTCGTGCTCGGCCATAGCGAACGGCGCACCCTGTTCGGCGAGACCGATGAGATCGTGAATAAAAAAGTGCGAGCGGCCCTTGAGGCGAGCTTGCGTCCCATTGTTTGCGTAGGCGAAACACTGGCCCAGCGCGACAAAGGACAGGTTGAAAAAACATTATCGAGCCAGCTTCGTCACAGCCTGGACGGCCTGGCCGAAAAGGAAATGACCGAAATTGTGATCGCCTACGAACCGGTTTGGGCGATCGGCACCGGCCGGAACGCGACACCGCAGCAGGCGCAGGAGGCCCACGCGTTCATTCGCAAAACAGTTGCCAAAATGTCCGACGAAACAACCGCGGACAAAATCCGAATTCAGTACGGCGGGAGCGTGAAACCGGAAAACGCGCGCGATCTGATGACTCAGCCCGATATCGACGGCGCACTCGTCGGCGGCGCGAGCCTCGAGCCACGCAGCTTCGCCCAAATTGTCAAAGCCGCGCGGGACGCTTAGAAATTACTTTTTGATTTCGAGATAGGTCCGCGCCAGGACCTTATTCGTCCCGGGTTGCAATTCTTCCACGCGCATTTGTTTGAGGAACCAGCGGCCTTCGATTTTTTGGGCGGAGACAACTTCGAATCTTTTCGATAACTGCCCGTTCCAATCGTACCCTTCCATTCGCATGAGAGCGCCGCCTGCCTTGTCGATCCAGACAAAAAGATTTGAGTACTGCGATTTTCTGGAGGGCGCGCGCAGTTGCAGTTTCCAGCAGTCCCGCGTTCGCACGTTCTGTTCGCCAACCACCTGCGCATTCGGCCAGTACAAGAACTTCAGGGAGAGATCTTCGTAGGTCACGCCCGTGCCGCGGATTTTTTGATCGAGCTTGGACTCTGGGACCGTTTCGGAGCCGTTATCGGAAACCACTTCCAGTCGCGAACCGCTTTCGCCCAGGCGCAATTCCAGGACCTCATTAGGACTGGTGAACGAGTAGCGAATGCGCGGTCCGTCTTGATTCAAATGAAACGGAATGACGACCTCATCCTGCCGCAACTGGCCGTCGAGATCGAGTTGCTGCTGAGATTCCAGCAATCGAACGGAATCGAGAATTTCCCTGGCCGGCGGAGACGGCGCGGCGAAGGCGAAGTGAGTCGTTGAAAGAACAATGATTAGGGTGCGGGTTAGACGCATGAGCACTTTCAACCGGTTAACGAATCACTTATCGTGAGGCCGCGCGCAATGGACCAGACGATATTTCATCTCATCAACCGGCAATGGACCAATCCAGCGCTCGATTTGTTCATGGCTTCTATCAGCAACGTCGATATCTGGAAACCACTTCTCGCTCTCATCATTCTGATCGCAGTGGTTTTCGGGCGATTCAAGGCGCGCGCCTGCATTTTGTCACTCCTGGTTTGTCTTTTAATCATCGAACAGATGACAGGTTTCCTGAAATCGGCGATTGATCGACCTCGCCCCAAACAAATGCAAAGCGTGCGCCTCGTTCAATTGCAGCGAACACATCCGGAATTCCTGACGCTTTTTCACAGACCAACCATCCGATTTTCGGATGAAAGCGATCGTCTCCGGTCCGGGCCGTCATTTCCATCTGGGCACATGGCCGACAACACGGCGATCGCTTCTTGCCTCACTCTCTTTTACCGGCGGCGCGGAGCGCCTTACTGGCTCCTGACGCTGGCAATCGGCTATTCGCGAATTTATCTTGGCGCGCACTGGCCGAGCGACATTTTCGCGACGTTTTTTCTGGCGGTTGGCGAGACGCTGCTCATTCTTGCATTACTTGATGCAATTTGGCGATTCGCCGCGCGGAAGTGGGTGCCGCACCTTTTCCAGCGCCATCCAAGTTTGATTGTTTAGGCAAGGCGATGAACGCAACGCGCACAATCTGGCTATTTATTTTGGGGCTCACGCTCGTTCGATTATCAATCCTTCCGACGAGCGATCTTGAATTTGATGAGGCCCATTACTGGATGTGGTCGGATCGACTCGCGCCGGCTTACTTCAGCAAAGGGCCCGGCGTCGCCTTCGCGATCCGAAGTAGCACTGCGATTTTCGGTCCGAACGAATTCGGCGTTCGTTTCTGGAGCCCGGTTTTGGCAGCTGCAACGACTCTTCTGCTTTTTTATTTTGCGAAACGATTATTTGGCGAAGGAGCTGGACTTTGGACGGCGGTCGCTCTGAACGTGACGCCAATTTTCAACATCGGCGCGTTCGTCATGACGATTGATCCGCTATCGATCTTTTTCTGGACCGCGGCGATGTTTACTTTTTATCTCGCGTGTGAACGAAGCCCGCAATTCTCCTGGTGGTGGCCGTTTACCGGTTTCCTGATTGGACTTGGATTTCTCTCGAAATATACAAACGGGCTGGAAGTTATCTCTGTGCTGCTGGTACTCGCATTTGCGCCGCGCTTGCGAAGCGAGTTTAAACGACCCGGTCTTTATTTATTAATCGGTGTCTTTTTGCTTTGCACCGTACCTGCGATCGTCTGGAATTCACGACACGCTTGGATCACGCTCGCCCATTTGCGCGCGCGGGGAGACGTTGCGCACGGCTTCGCCTTGCGTCCGGCTGAACTGTTGAAATTCATCGGCGAACATTTTCTGGTCTATTCGCCGCTAATTTTTCTCGCTCTTGGGTGGGCAGTGATCGCGCGATTGCCGCGGATCAATCAGCAATTCAAAATCCTGTTTTTGTTCTGGTTCGGCCTGCCGGTTTTCATTTTTTATTTTCTCTTATCCTTTAACAAGGCGGCTGCTCCCAACTGGGATGCGCTGGCAATGATCGCCTTTGGTTTGCTGGCGGCCGCGTTTTGGTACGACCGAATGGAGAAACATCATTGGCTGAAATGGCTTGCAGGAGTCGGCTTGGCGGCCGGGTTGCTCATGAGCCTGGTCGCGCTCGATACCGATTTGTTACGCACGTTTGGAATTCGACTTTCGCGGAGCGATCCGAGCGACCGGATGCGCGGGTGGAAATCGGCTACGGCCGAGCTCGAGAAAATCCGAGACGATCTCCAGGCCAAGCTGGGTCAAAATTTATTTCTGATCGCCGACGAACGTGATCGCGCATCGGAAATTTCATTTTATCTTCGCAACAAGCGAATTGAGGGGCCCGGGCATCCGCCCGTTTACATGGTGGAATCTCAGGACATGGTGAATCAATTTTCGTTCTGGCCGCGCTACGACGAGTTTGTGGATGCTCGATCCGGCGCGACCCAGACCGGCGAGGATGCATACACTGAAGAAAAAGGCGTGAATCCGTTTGCCGGCCGAAGCGCGCTCTTCATTCGTGGTCACGAAGGTAAGAATTTGCCGCACAACATCACTGCGGCCTTCCAATCGACCGAGCCGGTAGGAACGATTGCAGTCGAGCGATTCGGGAAAATCGTGCGCAAGTGGCAGGTCTTCCTTTGCCGGAACTACCGAACACTGCCGTTATGAATCCGGGAACTCACACGCCGGCTGTCTCCATTGTCGTGCCGGTTTTTAACGAGGAAGAGAACATGCCGATTTTGCAGGCAGAGTTGCATGCGGCATTGAGGGGACTCGACTACGAAATTATTTTCGTTGATGATGGATCGACCGATCAGTCGATCGAGAAAATCGAGAACGCTCCGTATATTCGGGTTTTGCGTTTTGAAAGTAATGCCGGTCAAAGTGCCGCGCTTTATGCCGGCATCAATGCTGCGCGGGGCGGCATCATCGTCCTGATCGACGCCGATTTGCAAAACGATCCGGCTGATATTCCTAAACTCCTGGCCGGGATCGATGGCGGTGCCGACCTGGTTTGTGGCTATCGCGAAAAGCGGCGGGACACAATGGTCAAGCGCCTAACGAGCCGGATCGCCAATTTCGTCCGGAGCCGCTACACCAGAGACGGCGTCCGCGACACCGGGTGCACCTTGAAAGCAATGAGGCGCGAGTGCGCCCGTGCGCTGATTCCATTCAAGGGCATGCACCGATTTATTCCTGCGCTGGTGAAAGGCGCAGGCTACCAGATCATCGAGCTTCCGGTGAACCATCGGCCACGAAAATTTGGCTCGAGCAAGTACGGTCTGGGCAATCGCGCGCTGCGCGCAACGACCGATATGTTCGGTGTGCGCTGGCTGCTCTCTCGTCAGTTAAATTACAAAATTTCGGAGCGCGGCGCAGGAGGCAAATCCAGCTTGTCATCGTAAGCGCGACCAGTAAGCTTCCCATCCCACACGGGAGTCTGCATGTCGTTGGGCAACATATTATCCGCCGAGCAAATCATTCCCGAAATGGAGGCGACCGAACGTTGGCCGGCCATTGTGGAGTTGATCGACTTGCTGGTCAGTTTGAACAAAATCAAGCCGGACGCACGCGAAAGCATTCTGACTTCGCTCAAGCAGCGCGAGGAGACGATGAGCACCGGCATCGGTTTTGGCATTGCCATTCCGCATTGCTCCTCCGATCGGATCGACGAAGTGGTGGCTGCCTTTGGAAGATCGACCAAAGGGATTGAGTTCGATGCGCTCGACAACGCTCCGGTGAAATTTGTCGTCCTTTTTATTGTCCCCAAAAATCAATTTCAAACGCACTTACGAACGCTCGCTTCGATCGCGAAATTTCTGAACGATCGTGCCACACGCGAGAAACTCGCCAGTGCGAAATCGACCGAAGAAATCCTGGCGATATTTCGCAACGACTCGCAAAAGTGACCATGCCGGCGGTCGGTGACCGCCGGACGAAATTAATGCGGCGCTCACGAAGCGCCGCTACAATCACGTTGGACCGATATGGAAACGTTCCAAGCACTCCTGGCGCGCGAACTGTCTGATGCACTGGCCAAAGCGGGTCTGGCAAATGCCGGCGAGCTTTCTCCGGCGAGCGATCCTCGCTTTGGTGACTACCAGACGAATGCGGCGCTCATTCTCGGGAAACAGCGTGGAGAAAATCCGCGAGCGGTTGCGGAAAGAATTCTCGAACATCTCGACGTCGCCGAAATCTCGGAGCCGCCGACCGTTGCCGGGGCCGGCTTCATTAATTTTACCCTGCGTCCGGACGCGATCGCAAAAAAGACAGTGGAAATTTTGTCTGACGAATGGTTGGGCGTTGCCAAGGCGGCCTCTTTAAGAAGAATTGTCGTCGATTTTGGTTCACCCAATGTCGCCAAGCCGATGCACGTCGGTCACATCCGGAGCATCGTTCTGGGTGACTCACTCGCACGGATTGCGAGTTTTCTCGGTCACGAGGTCATCCGCGACAATCACATTGGCGATTGGGGCACGCAGTTTGGGATGGTGATTTGGGGCTGGAAAAATTTGCTGAATCGCAATGCACTCGAACGCGATCCAATCGCCGAGCTGGTCCGCATTTACAAGGAAACGAACCAAAGAGCGACCAACGATCCGACGGTTCGCGACGGCTGCCGGCAGGAATTGGTGAAACTCCAAGCCGGTGAGAAAGAGAACATCGACATCTGGAACGAGTGTGTCGCGCTTTCGATGCAGGATTTCGAGCATGTCTACAATTCGCTCGACATTCATTACGACCTGCAATGCGGCGAGAGTTTTTACAATGATCGATTGCCGGCGGTGGTCGATCGTTTATTAAAATCGGGAATTGCTGAAATGAGCGAAGGGGCAGTCGTTGTCTTCTTTCGCGATATTCCGGAGCTGGCGGACAAGCCGGCGATCATTCGCAAAAAAGACGGCGGATTTAACTACGCGACCAGCGATGTTGCGACGGTTGATTATCGAATCAACGATTTGAAAGCGGACGCCGTTTGGTACGTGGTCGGTGCGCCACAAACTCTGCATTTCAAACAAATCTTCGAGATCGCGCGGCGCGAGGGATATCAGGCCGAGTTTCGTCACATTCCATTCGGCAACATTTTGGGCGAGGACCGCAAGTTGATGAAAACGCGCTCGGGCGAGAACGTGCCGTTGCGGGAGGTTCTGAACGAAGCGATCGCGCGTGCGCAAAAAATCGTCGAGGAGAAGAATCCGGGTCTGAGCAGCGCAGACAAAATCGAGATCGCACAAAAGATCGGGATTGGGGCGGTCAAGTATGCCGATCTCTCGCAATATCGAATGACCGACTACGTTTTTTCTTGGGACAAAATGTTAGCCCTGCAAGGGAATACAGCGCCTTATTTGCAAAATGCGTACGTGCGAGTCCGGTCGATTTTTCGCAAAACCGGCGATGCCCAGCCGAAAATCGGCAGTTTAGCCTTGGCTGAAGTCGCCGAGATTAATTTGGCGAAAGGCCTCTGTCAGTTCGGGGAGATTGTTCCGCAGGTGTTGAACGATTTTCGGCCGAACATTCTGGCGAATTATCTGTTCGAACTGGCCAATAGCTTTCACGCGTTCTATGAAGCATGCCCGGTATTGAAGTCGGACGAGCCGGTTCGGGGTTCCAGACTAATCCTGTGCGAGCTGACCGGCCGTGTTTTGAAGCGCGGCCTGGATTTGCTAGGAATTAAGGTGCCCGAGAGGATGTAAAGGAACGCCGGAAGGTCCGAGCGGGACGGCATTCACATCCAATGCCGATATCCAAATCCGAATCTGAATTGGGTATTGGACGTTAAACGTTGAGCGTTGGACCTTTCCTGCTGTGAAATCAGAGCATCCGCGAATTCCTGTTTGCACTTACCGGTTGCAGTTCAACCGGCAGTTCACATTCAAGCAGGCGCGCGAGATCGTGTCCTATTTGCATGAGCTGGGAGTGAGCGACGCCTACGCTTCACCCTATTTTCAAGCGCGGGCCGAAAGCTTGCATGGGTACGATATTACCGATCACACCAAGCTGAACCGGGCGATAGGTTCGCGTGCGGATTACGACGCCTGGGTTGCTGCATTGAATGCGCACGGCATGGGTCAGGTGGCCGATTTCGTTCCAAATCACATGGGCATCGGCGAACCGCTTAACCAGTGGTGGATGGATGTGCTCGAAAACGGGCCGAGCTCGATTTATGCAAAATATTTCGATATCGACTGGCGCCCGCTGAAAGCCGAGTTGCAAGACAAAGTGCTCCTGCCAATTCTGAGCGATCAATACGGACGAGTGCTCGAGCGGGGCGAACTGCAATTGCGTTTTGAGGAGGGCGTTTTCAGTCTGCGCTATCACGACCATGTTCTGCCAATCGCCCCTGGCACCTATCGCTACATTCTCGAAATCGCGCTCGGAAAACTGACCGATTACAAAGAGGAAGACTTTTATGACGATTTTCAGAGCATTTTGACTGCACTCGAATATTTGCCGAAGCGAACCGAAACGGATCCGGAGAAAATCGCCGAGCGCACCCGCGAAAAAGAAGTGATCAAACGACGACTGGAGCGTCGTTGTCAGGTAGCGCCGCAAGTCCAGGAAGCCATCGAGAAAGCAGTGGCGGAGATCAATGGTCGCGCTGGCGACTCGCGCAGTTTCGACAAGCTCGATGGATTATTGAACGCGCAATCGTATCGGCTGGCGTTCTGGCGGGTGGCTGCGGAGGAAATTAATTACCGCCGCTTTTTCGACGTTAACGATCTTGCCGCGATCAGGATGGAGTTGCCGGAAGTTTTCGACGCAACCCACAAGTTGATTCTCGATCTCGTGCGCTCTGGTGCGGTCACGGGACTGCGAATCGATCATCCGGACGGGCTTTATTTGCCGCAGGAATATTTTGGAAGGCTTCAACGTTGCTGTGCTGAGGCTCTCGGAATTTCGCTGCCCAAAGATGGCCGGGCGATCTATTTGATCGTTGAAAAAGTTCTGACGGGCGACGAGACGCTCCCGGCCAATTGGCCAATCCACGGGACGACCGGTTACGATTTTACCAATCAGGTCGCTCAATTGCTGGTCGATTCATCGGCGGAAGAGGCGATCAACAAGACCTATCGGCGTTTTATAGGCCACTCGATGCATTTCGGACACCTGATTTACGCAAAAAAGCGCCAGGTAATGCGCCTGGCCCTTGCCAGCGATGTGAGTGTGCTCGGCAACCTGGTTGATCGATTGTCGGAACAAAACCGTTGGTATCGCGATTTTACTTTGCAGGCGCTGGCGCTGGCGGTCCGAGAAACGATTGCCTGCTTTCCAGTTTACCGAACTTATCTCGCGCCCGGCCACCCGGTTCGCGAAGAAGATCGAAAGGCGATTGAGAGGGCAATTGCTGCGGCCAAGCGGCGCAACCCGGGTATCGAGGAATCGGTCTTCAATTTTCTGCGTGATATTTTACTGTTCCGTTTCTTTGAAAATCTGGATGAGCAAACGCGCGTCGCGCACGAGCAGTTTGTCCTCAAGTTTCAGCAGTACACCGGGCCGGTAATGGCGAAGGGCGTCGAAGACACGGTTTTCTATATTTTCGATCGGTTGGCCGGATTGAACGAAGTCGGCGGCGAGCCGCAGCGATTTGGCATCAGCGTCGAAGAGTTTCATCGGCGCAATCAAGATCGTCGGCGTGATTGGCCGGCAACGATGCTCGCCACCTCCAGCCACGATACCAAACGCAGCGAAGACGTGCGCGCGCGGATGGTGGCGATCTCGGAAGTGCCGCAGCTCTGGCGGCGCTCGCTCCAGAGATGGCGCCTGATCAATCGCAAATGGAAAAAGCGAATCGAAGAACTCGATGCTCCGGACGCGAACGAAGAATATTTGCTTTACCAGACGTTGCTTGGCACATGGCCGATGGATTCAAACGGCGTTGCCGAGCAAGGCGCGAGCGCAGAATACGTCGAACGGATCCAGGTTTACATGACGAAGGCGCTGAATGAGGCGAAGATCAACACCAGCTGGGTTCAGCCTAACGAACCGTGGCTCGCAGCGACGCGTGAGTTCATCGCCCAGATTCTCCGGCCGTCTGCGCGCAACAAATTCTGGGCGGCTTTCCGTCCGGTGGCTGAAGAAATCGCGCGGCTGGGCGCGATCAACGCGCTTTCTCAGACATTGCTGAAATTCACTTCCCCCGGAGTGCCTGATATTTATCAGGGGAACGAGATCTGGGATTTCTCGCTGGTCGATCCCGACAATCGGCGGCCAGTGGACTACAAGCTGCGACGCGAAATGATTCGTTGCCTGACGAGCTCTGATCCCGCGACGCTGCTGCAACGCTGGCCGGATGGCCGAATCAAACTGTTTTTGACCCAACAATTGCTCCGGTTCCGAAACCAACATCCCGATCTTTTTCGCTGCGGGAGTTATTTCCCACTTCAAACGCGCGGCATTCTCGCGGACTGCAGCGTCAGTTTTGGGCGGGAATGGAAGGGCGAATGGATTGTTGCGATTGCGCCGCGCCTTTCAGCCCGTGTCGGCTTTCCACCGATTGGCGAGCGCTGGCAGGACACGGCAGTCGGTTTGCCGGAGAATCTGTCGATCGAGAATGCGTGCGAGATTTTCACCGGCCGGGAAATTCCAAAGCTGGACCGGCAGTGGAAACTGGCCGATGCGCTCGCGACGTTGCCGTTCGCCGCGATTACAAACGTTGGCCGCTAACAACGAAATGGAGAAAATTATAGGTTGATTGACAGAAGTTGCTGATGTTCGTCAGCAGATCGGTGCCGAAGCTGGCGAAAGTGGTTTGCGGGGACGCAACGATCAGCATTACGCAGAGCAGCACCAAATTGAGAAGATAAATTATCACGAGCGAGAAAAATGTCCCGTGATCTCGCAGATCGGTCTGATTTTTCGGAATCATCCAGCAGGTGAACGTAAAATGAAATGCCCAAGTCACGCCGATGATCGCGTAGAGCAGACGGCCGTACGGCTGCATGTTGTAAGCGAGGCTCAGCCCGCCGTAGATGAGAATGGCCACAATGCTGTAGAGCGGAAAAACATACGGCGCGAGCGCGATCCAAAAATTTGTGCGGTCGGTCACAATATGTCCGCCTTCGGCTCCCACACGAAATTGACTGACCCGGCCGCCCATCAGCCAGACCCAAAGTGCGTGCGTTAATTCATGACCGAAAACGTAAAGAATCACCGGCCGCGGAAGACCGAAAAACGCGATGATCCAGAGGAGTGCGCCTAACGAGAAAAACCAAAATTCTTCGCCGGCCCAAAGTCGTTGCGAAAGAGTCGCGCGCGCGAACGCGGTAAAAAAAGTCTGGCTCAGAGCGGCGCAGATCGGCAGCAAAAAAATTGCGACCACGAATTTGACCCAACGAGTCGGGACGGTCAGCGAATCGAGACTGAAGCGTGGCCGAAGTCTCGGGACGACATAGGGAGTCACGCGGACCCGGCGTGTCGCTTCGCGTCGTGATTTGATTACTGCTCTTCGCTTCGTCGCCGCCAAGTTGCGCGCAGATTACGCAGGTTGCGAATGACTTTGAAAAGA
>DASPUI010000194.1:0-7107 GCA_035622995.1 Chthoniobacterales bacterium | reverse complement strand
TATGTCACGCGACGGAGCGGCCAGTGGGACCGGAGCGAAGCCTACTTTAACGAAGCCGAGCGGCTCGACCCACGCAACGTCTACATGCTAGGCCAGCACGCGCAATCCTATCAGTCCCTTCGGCGCTTTCCCGAAGCACTGCGAAAACTTGATCAGGTGCTTAATATCACGCCGGACGACGTGGATACCATGGTGCTAAAGGCGAATATCTTCCAGGCGGAAGGCGATCTGCCGCGTGCTGCTGCGCTTCTTGCTCCACTTCACCCGAACGCCGATGACACCAGCGCCTTGGAAACAGAAGTTTATCAGGCGATCCTGGAGCGCCACCCTCAGCCGGCGATTTCTCGGTTACAGGAAATCCTGGCCAAGCCTGATCCGGCGTTGGGTTTTTACAATGGTGAACTGCGTTTTTTCTTAGGCTGGGCGCAAGAAGTGAACGGCGAACACGACGCCGCCCAGGAAACTTGGCGGCAGGCCCGCACGGAACTGGAACCTTTTCTCAAAGAACAACCGGATAATTACGTGCTCATCGGTGATCTGGCCCTTACCAGTATGGCGCTTGGTGACAAAGCTGCGGCGTTGGCTCTCGCCCAAAAAACCATAGCCGCGAGTCCGCTCGAGAAAGATGCGCTCGACGGTTCTGGTGCGCTCGAGTATTTCGCCCGAGCGTGCGCCCAAGCCGGAGAAACCGACCGTGCCGTCACAGCGATTCAAAAACTGCTCTCGCTACCAACCACGGGTTTTTTTTCTTCCAGCGTCCCGCTCACTCCCGCACTGCTTCGGCTCGATCCAATGTTCGATCCGCTGCGGAATGATCCGCGCTTTCAAAAACTCGCCGGCTCGGAAGCGCCGAAATAAAAGGATTTTTCGCCCACGACGCGCGCGGGTACTGCTGTAAAATTCAAGGAAGGGACCCCTTGGGGCCATCCGCGATGGGACCTTGGTTGTACCAGGAACTATCCGCGGGATCGAAATAATATTGATCGACGAACCACCCCCAGGGTCTAAAAATTATGGCCAATGAAACCCCGGAACCTGAGCCGACCAAAGAGAAGGCAAAAGAACTGAAAATCCGTGATTTGAAATCCAAGGACGACGTGAAAGGCGGTGCGCCAGCGGGCAAGAAAGACGAGAAGGCGACCCCTCGCCGCACAGGCGAGGTAGATTTCATGAAGTACATGAAGTAGCGCGGGCTCCAACTCGCAACGATTTCGACGCTGCGATCACACGGCACCGCCGCATCTGCTCGTTTCGAATCCCGTGGGTCACTTCTTGCGTCTCCTCTTTCTCTTGAAAACCCTCACGGGCTGTCTTGAGTTTCGCTAGAGTTCGGTTGCAGAGAGGTAACCACAGTAACTCTGCGCAACAGCGCGAAACTAGACGTGAACATAGGCGGACAACGTTTTCGAACGATCTGGCTCAATCCGGCGAACGAGCGAGCCGTGCAGTTGATTGATCAGCGATTTCTGCCGCACCAGTTCGTGATCGAAGATGTCGCGACCGTCACGCAAATGGCCGACGCGATTCGGGAAATGCATGTCCGTGGCGCAGGTTTGATTGGAGCGAGCGCGGGATACGGGATGTACCTTGCGACCATCGAAGCCGCGGCCAGGCCTACGATGACGGAATTCGATCGACATCTGGCCGATGCGGCCGAGCAGCTCGAAGCAACGCGACCAACCGCCGTGAATCTGGTGTGGGCGATTGAACGGCAAATCGCGAACATTGCCAACGGCAGAACCGCAACAGAGAAAATTGCGCTGGCGTTGAGGACCGCCAAAGATATTGCCGCCGAAGATGAAGAACATTGCCGCCTGATTGGCGAGCACGGCTTCCATCTCATCGAACAAATCGCGCGATCAAGAAATCGGAAATCGGTCAACATCTTAACTCATTGCAACGCGGGATGGCTCGCTTTCGTCGATTACGGTTCGGCTCTCGCGCCGATTTATACGGCGCACGATCGCGGATTATCGGTCCATGTGTGGGTGGACGAAACGCGGCCGCGGAGTCAGGGATCCAAGCTGACAGCGTGGGAGCTCGCGCAGCACGGTGTACCTCACACCATCATCGCCGACAGCGCCGGTGGCCACTTGATGCAACATGGCGATGTTGATCTGGTGATTGTTGGATCGGACCGGACCACGCGTACCGGCGACGTGGCCAACAAGATCGGAACCTATCTGAAGGCGCTTGCGGCCCGGGACAATAACGTTCCGTTCTATGTGGCGCTGCCTTCAGCTTCGTTCGATTGGTCGATTCATGATGGGAGCGAAATTCCGATCGAACAACGCAGCGTCGATGAAGTGAAATGCGCGCGAGGATGGTGTGACGGGCAGATTCTCGAAGTAAAACTGGCGCCGGAAAATAGCCCGGCGGCGAATTACGGATTCGATGTAACGCCGCGACGTTTAGTGACCGGGCTCATTACCGAGCGTGGAATTTGTGAGGCGAATGAGAAAAGCATTCTCCAACTTTTTCCTGAGCACGCATCGTGAGCGAAACAGTAAAGTTTAGCTGCGAGCAGCTACCCGCGAAGATTGCTTCTTTCGCCGGTTTTAGGGAGCTGAATCGCTGCCGCCGCGAACTTATCCGTCTGGGAATGGTTGGTGTCGACGCGAACGGCGTTGGCTTTGGAAATTTGAGCGTGCGCGACGGCACGACCTCGCGATTTTACATCACCGGCTCGGGGACTGGCGGAATCGCCAATCTGACCCCGGCGGATTTGTCGAGAGTAATGGCTTTTGATTTTGGACGGAACTGGTTGCGATGCGAAGGCGCGCGAATTGCCTCGTCCGAATCGTTGACCCACGCCGCAGTTTACCAATCGGATCGAAACGCGTGCGCAGTCATCCATTGCCACCATCTCAAGTTGTGGGAGGCGCTTCTGCACAATCATGAAGTTCCCGCGACGCCCAGAGGAATTGCATACGGTACGCCGGAACTGGCTTGTGCAGTGCAGCGCCTTTTCCAAACCACTGGCGTGAAAGATCGGAAGATTTTTGTCATGAGAGCGCACGAGGCCGGCCTGATCATATTTGGAAAGACCATGGCGGAGGCGTTGGCAGTGCTTCTGCAACATTTCACCATTTTTCAGGGAACTTAATATTTGAGTTTCGCACAACTGCGCGTTCCCGAGAGAGTCGGTTTTCAGACAATTTCGGACACGAGAACCACCTAAATCTGCAATCTATCGATTTGAGCGAACTCGGGTAACGCGCTGATTGCCGCCGACTTGAGCGGAAATCACCTACCATCACGAAATGTGGGAAGCATCGAGGCCGCGAGATCTTGACCCCGGACTTTGGATTACTCGAATTACCTGTCAGGTCGCACGGATTTCGGGCCTTTTTTTTCGTTGTAACTGTTGGCGATTTTGTTAACTTTAGTGTTCGGATTAATACCTGGCTTCTGAAAACATATTCTAAAACCATTATCTGGGGAGCGCTGGCGCTCGCCTTGGGGATGATGATCGCTCCGGTCAATGCCGATCCGACCCCTACCGGTAATGTTGTTTACGACGGGCAGCTTCTTTCCGGGACAAATTTCAATCCCGGGATGAACGAGAATACGAGTGTGCAGGTTTACCTCGAAAACACGGATCTCACATTGTCCTCAGCTCTTTTCGTGGACAGGATCGGACCCGACTTTGGAAGCGTTCTCTCGGGCACCAGCGGGAAGATTGCCGCTGGCACGCAGGTCACCGATTACATTTTCCATTACGATTATCCTGGAAAGGGCGGTGGCAACCAGACCAGCGGCACCATTACGTTCGATGAGCCCATTCTCGGACTGATCATTTTCACCAAGTCTTTGGATAAATCCGACTCCGCTTTCGGCCTCTCCGGCGTCACTTATTACACCGGAAAGGATAGAGGTTTGGAAAAATTGGTAAACAGTCCAAATGGGATCGACAATTTCTCGGTGAGCGGTGATGCGCTTACGTACAACATCGCAGACTGGACTACGACCACACTCGTTGACGAAATCCGGGTGATTGTGGCCGTGCCGGAACCTTCCACCGCGTTGCTGGTCCTTCTCGGCGCAGGCGTTTGGTGCATTCTCTGGACGCTTCGGCGGAGAACGAAGAAGGCTCACTGTTAATTTGGTAGCCGCGAGCCGCCGCCAAAAGCGTTGGCGGAAAAGGTAGCCGCACTAATTTCGTTAGAGTTGCTTCATGGGAAACCGATTAGTCGGACGCCAGATGACAAAGTGGGCTGAGCTTTGGTGAATGTCTGTGCCTGACCGCCTTGGTCGACCCGCATTTTGGGGCCCAATTTTCTTGTTGTAACTTTTTGGCGGTTTTGTTAATCTCGCTATTCCAATAAAAACCGGCCTATGAAGACGTACCCTATGATCGCTATGTGTGGAGTGCTTGTCCTGACTTTCGGGATGATGCCCGCCGCAGTTAACGCCGATCCAACCCCTACTGGCAGTGTTATTTACAACGGACAGCTTCTTGCCGGCACAAATTTCACTCCCGGGGCGAACGAGAATCCGGATGTGCAGGTTTACCTCGAAAACGCGGGTCTTACATTGTCCTCGGCTCTCTTCGTGGACAGGATAGGACCTAACTTTGGGAACGTTTTCTCAGGCACCAGCGGGACGCTTGCCGCCGGCACGCAGGTTACCGATTACCTTTTCCATTACGATTTTCCCGGGATGGGCAACGGCAACCAAACGAGCGGCACGATTACGTTCAATGCCCCCATTCTCGGACTGGAAATTTTTACGACCGCTTTGGACGCTTCCGACTCCACTTTCGCCGTCCCCGGCGTCACCTATTTCCTTGGACCCGATAGAGGTTTGGAAAAATTCATCAACAGTCCAAATGGAGTTGACGATTTCTCGGTGAGCGGTGATCAGCTTACTTACAACATCGATAGCTGGTCAACCACCGACGGCATCGACGAGATCCGAGTGATCACGGCCGTGCCGGAACCTTCCACCGCATTGCCGGCGCTCCTCGCCGCAGGCGTTGTGGGCGTTCTCTGGGCGCGCCGGTGGAGATCGGCAAAAGTTCGTTGCTAATTTGGGCCTACCTGGCGAGTCGCTGCCGACCGGGTGACGAAAGCTGGGTGCGCGCGGCGCGGCGTAAGTCTGCGCAATAGCTATTTTTTCTTTTCGCTCTAACGCGAGGTTCGCCGCGCGCTCGAGAGCGGAAATTGCGCAGACATCCGAATTTCGAAACGGCCTTCGAATCGCGTCAGGATTGCGAGTGGCCGCGGTATTTGAAAAAGCTCGGTTTAGTGGCTTGATTGTGCTACGAAATCGCATCCGAGACGTATCATTCCAAGAATGCAAACCGCTTTTTTCCAATCTGGCTTTGAACATCCGCATGGCGATCGCGCGCGGGCCATTGTCAAAGCGCATCCGGAAGTTCGACAGTTGATGGTGAGAAATCCGTACACAGCCATCCTCGCGCTGTCACTGCTGCTGCTTCAGACCGCCATTGCGTACGGGATGGGAAAACTCGGGTTTGGTTACTGGTGGCTTAGCCTGCTCGTGGCCTATTCCCTGGGCGCTTTCGCGAATCATGCCAACTACGTCATCATTCATGACGCAACGCACAATCTCATTTTGCGAAGCAAGAGCTGGAACAAAATGGTCGCGATTATCGCTGATCTTCCCAATCTAATGCCCGGCGCGATGGGCTTTCGGGTGTATCATTTGAAGCACCATTCGCATCAGGGCGATTACGAACACGATGCCGACCTTGCCAATCTCTGGGAGGCACGACTGGTAAGCAACATTTGGTATCGCAAGGCGATCTGGCTGATGCTTTTCCCCTTTTTTCAGTTAACGCGCCCACCGCGTTTGAAGGCCATCACAATGTGGGACAGGTGGTTGGTAGTGAATTTCGCGTGTGTGGCCGCTTACGACGTGGCCGTTGTCTATTTTTGCGGTTGGGCCGGTTTTTTTTATCTGGCGCTATCGTTCCTCTTCTCGATTGGACTGCATCCGGTGGGAGCGCGCTGGATCCAGGAGCATTACACGAACGATCCGGAGCAGGAGACCTACAGCTATTATGGACCGATCAATCGGGTTTGCCTCAACATGGGATATCACAACGAGCACCATGATTTGCCGTCGATTCCCTGGAATAACTTGCCGAAATTGCGGGCGATGGCGCCAGAATTTTACGAGAATTTGAAATTTCATCCTTCATGGAGCCGGTTGCTTTTCCAGTTCATCTTCGACAAACGCTATAGCTTGTTCTCGCGTATCGAACGATTGAAACAGGTCGAGCCCGAACCGCGAGCTACCCAGTCGATTACCGATCTTGGAGGCCGCAAAGTTGTCGCCGCGGAAGCGATCAATGCCTGAAGCGACGAAACGATTTTATATTTCGAACAAGAACGAAAGCGTTCCGATGTTTGAAAGCAGATTCCTGGAGTTTTTTTCTCACGTTCATCCGGCGACGCCGGTGATCCTGTACGTGCCGGTGATCGTTTACCTGCTCTACCGCGCGTTTGCGTACGCAAAGATGTCGATTGCCGCAGTGATCCCGCTCTTCCTGATCGGTGTGCTTATGTGGACGCTGTTGGAGTACATCGTCCACCGCTATGTTTTTCATTACGAGCCGAAAAGCCGGGTGGGCAGGATGTTGCATTTCATTATTCACGGTGTGCACCATGATTACCCCAACGACGCGAGCCGCCTTGTCTTGCCACCTGTCATTAGTATCCCGATGGCGGTTCTATTCTATTTTCTGTTCGCGTTCACTTTTCGGCGGTTCGCTCCTGCCATTTCGGCCGGTTTTGGCGTGGGCTATGTTTGTTATGATATGATTCATTACGCCACGCATCATTTTGCGATGCAAAGCCGAGTTGGTTTGTGGCTGAAACAATATCATCTGCGGCATCATTACAAAGACGACGAGGTTGGTTTTGGGGTGAGCTCACCTCTTTGGGATTATGTTTTTCGGACGACCCGGAAATGATGAATCCGGGTTGGTTCAAAATCCGGACAAACCGGGGCTAAAAAATTAGTGACTAAAACCTTGTCGCGGAGCTTAGACGCATTACAATAGCTGCCCCGATATGGAACTCTGCTGCGCGCCAACGTGGGCGCGAGACGGAGCCTTACATAAGGTAATTAATTGAA
>DASPUI010000193.1:0-5321 GCA_035622995.1 Chthoniobacterales bacterium | reverse complement strand
CTCGTGCATCGCGTACAGAATGCGGCGTTGCGAGGGCTTCAAGCCGTCCCGCACGTCCGGCAGCGCGCGGGAGATGATCACGGACATCGAGTAATCAAGGAACGAATTCTTGATCTCCTCGGCAACATTGACCTTGGCAATTTTCTCACCGGCGGCGAACAACGGCGTGTTGATCACCGGCAAATCATTGGAATCTTTTTTATCCGCCATAAAAATTTTCCTGCCGAAATTAAAATCAGATGTCCAGATTGCGCACGTTGAGCGCGTTGTCTTCGATGAACTGGCGGCGCGGTTCGACGACGTCGCCCATCAGGATCGTAAACATTTTGTCGGCATCGACCGCGTTGTCATCGTTCAGATCGACCTTGAGCAGCTTGCGCTTCTCGGGATTCATCGTCGTCTCAAACAATTCCTTGGCGTTCATTTCGCCGAGACCCTTGAATCGCTTGATCTGAACACCCCGCCGGCCGATGTCCAAAACCTTCTGCAAGATCTCGGGCACCGAGAATAACGGGTGGGAAACCGATTTCTCGCCTTCGCCTTCAATCAAGTCGAAAATTGGGCGGTCGCTTGCGGCATAATGATTGACCTTCAATCCTTTGCGCGCGAGCTCGGCGATAATTTTCTGGATCGCCGCCGATTCGTGCAGTTCGACCAGCTTGCCGCGACGGCGCGGTCCGCCGTTGGTTTTGGCAGGCGCCTGGGCCTCACCCAGGGGCAAAAGCTCTTGCTCCATCTGGGTGTCGAACAAATTCAGATCGAGGTTTGTTTCGTGGAATTTACGGACGCCTTTTTCATCGTGAAAATAGTGCACGCTTTCGTCGTTTCCGTCGCGCACTTTGACCAGATAGCCGGGCAGTTTGCCGGATTTTGAATTTCGCTCGGCCAGATAGCTCTCAAAGTCTCCGCCATGGCGGCGCACCGCTTCGCTCAGTTTCGCCAGTTTTTCGAGTGACTCGAGAATGTCTTTTAACTGCGTCGCCGAAATTTCCTTATCGTCCGCCAGATTCTTCAAGCGCACGTCTTCTGCGCCTAACGAAATTAAAATTTTGTTCAACTGCACGTCGTCGTCGACGTACTCTTCGCGTTTTTTGCGCTTGATTTGATAGAGCGGCGGCTGAGCGATGTAAATTTTACCGGCGCGAACAAGCTCGGTCATCTGGCGGAAGAAAAACGTCAGGAGCAAGGTGCGAATGTGTGACCCATCCACGTCCGCGTCGGTCATGATGATAATGCGCCCGTAACGAAGCTTGGTAATGTCGAAGCGGCCTTCATCTTTGCCGTTCCCGGCACCTTCTTCCTCCCGCGGCTTGCCAATACCGGTGCCGATGGCTGTGATCATCGATTGGATCTCGTTGTTCTTTAGAAACTGATCTTCGCGCGCTTTCTCGACATTGATCAGCTTGCCGCGAATCGGCAAAATCGCCTGATAACGGCGATCCCGTCCCTGTTTCGCCGAGCCGCCGGCCGAATCGCCCTCGACAATGTAAAGCTCGGTCAATTCCGGATCGCGCTCGGAACAGTCGGCCAGCTTTCCGGGCAGACCTCCGCCGGTTAGCGCGCCCTTACGAATGGTCTCGCGCGCTTTGCGGGCAGCTTCGCGAGCACGCGCAGCCGTCAACACTTTGTCGAAAATCCTGCGCGCGACCGGCGGATTCTTGTCGAAAAAGGTCATCAACCCTTCGTAAACAGCGGAGTTAACGATCCCGTCGATCTCCGTATTAACCAGCTTCACTTTGGTCTGCGATTCGAACCGCGGATTCGGCAGTTTAATACTCAGAACGCAGATCAAGCCTTCGCGCACGTCGTCGCCCGAAATCGAAGGATCCTTTTCCTTCATCAGATTGTTTTGTTTCGCGTATTGATTGACCGCCTTGGTCAACGCCGTTCGAAAACCGGTCAGATGGGTGCCGCCGTCCGGATTCGGAATTGAATTTGCGAACGGTAAAATCTGGTCGTTGTAGCTGTCGTTGTATTGCAGAACGACATCGACAAACACTTCATCGCGCTGGCGTGAAATGGCGATCGGCTTCGGATGGAGTACCTGCTTGTTCTCGCCGAGTTGTTTTACGAACTCTTCGATTCCATGCTTATAAAAGAAAGTTTCCTTTTTCGGAGATGCGCCGCGTTCGTCGGTTAGAGTGATTTCCAAGCCCGGATTGAGAAACGCCAGTTCGCGCAGGCGCGTTGCCAGCCGT
Source organism: Chthoniobacterales bacterium (assembly GCA_035622995.1). Lineage (GTDB taxonomy): Bacteria > Verrucomicrobiota > Verrucomicrobiia > Chthoniobacterales > UBA10450 > DASPUI01. The sequence goes on along the minus strand of DASPUI010000193.1, from coordinate 3,123 downwards.
TCGAACTTAAATTCGGTCGTGATCGTGAAGATCGTTGGATCGGGCGCAAAAGTGATCAGCGTGCCGGTCGTCTTTTTGTTTTTAACCTCGCCAATGACCTCAAGTTTTTCGGTTGTTTTGCCGCGCGCGAACGCCATGTGGTAAACCTTGCCGTCACGCGACACTTCCACTTTGAACCAATCGGAAAGCGCGTTCGTGCATTTCGCGCCGACGCCGTGCAATCCTCCCGAATATTTGTAGGCACCCTGGCCAAATTTTCCGCCCGCGTGCAGATTCGTCAGCACCAGTTCCACCGCCGGCATTTTCCATTTCGGATGCATGTCGACCGGAATCCCGCGTCCGTTATCACGCACTGAAACGCTACCATCGACGTGGACGGCCACTTCGATTCGGTCGCAAAATCCAGCGAGATGTTCGTCGATTGAATTATCGACAACTTCGTAAACCAAATGATGGAGCCCGCGTTCGTCCGGGTCGCCGATGTACATGCCCGGCCGTTTCCGGACTGCTTCCAGACCCTCGAGTTTGTCGATCTGCGCCGCGTCGTATTTTTGAGCCGAACCGATTCCGGTCACTTGTTCACGAGAGGTTTTTCTGACCGGTGTCTCCGGTGGACTTTGCGGCATAACTTGGGGCTGAACGGCCACCGGAAAGACGATAGACAGGAAGCAAGCAAAAACAACTAATATCTCGCGGTTTGGCGAGATTTATTTGCGCTATATTTGGGAGACCAAACCTGGCCCGATCACAGGATATTGTGGTTTTCGGTGGTTTACGTCATTCGTCCACTGATCACCATTTTTTGCCCGGTTGACCGACGCATTTTGACACCCCAAAATGCTCGCTGCACATGCGCTTTCAAACCATTTCCGAAGCTCGCTGGATCCTCGGAGTCCTGATCGCCTTATCCATCGCAAGTTGGTTTTTCAGCATTTGGCTGTCGCTCTTTTTCTTACTGACGATTTTCTGCACGCTCGCCTTTTTCCGGGACCCGGAACGGGTCATTTCTTCCGGGCCTAACGATATTGTCGCTGCCGCCGACGGCACTGTGACTGAGGTGATTGAAGTCCAGGAGAATGAATTTCTAGAAATGAAAACGCGACGCGTTGGAATCTTTTTGTCAGTCTTCGATGTGCACACAAACCGCGCGCCAATTGATGGTCGGGTAGTTTATCGTCAGCATCGGCCGGGACTCTATCTGGACGCACGCCGGCGTGATTCTTCTGAAAAAAATGAAGCGATGACCTGGGCGTTTCAGAATTCGCGCACCACCATTCTCGTCCGGCAACTGACCGGTGCAATCGCGCGCAGAATCGTGGCCTGGTCGGAAGTGGGGGACGAATTGAAGAAAGGCGACCGCTTCGGAATGATTCGCTTCGGCTCCCGGACCGAAGTATACTTGCCGCTCGCTGCCACTGTGCTGGTAAACGTGGGCGACCACGTAGCTGGTGGATCGACAATCATTGCCCGACTCCCTCAACAATGACCGAACAGCAGCCAAAAATTTATTTGCTTCCGAACTTAATGACGGCGGGCAATCTTTTTTGTGGATTCACCGCTACCTTGAAAATCTTGGAAGGCGCGCTGTTGCAGGCTTCCGATCCAGATGCTGCCTCCAATCTTTTTCATACCGCTATCTGGTGCATTCTCGGCGCGTTTGTTTTTGATTTTCTTGATGGACGGCTCGCTCGACTGGGCGGTCATGACAGTCCGTTTGGCCGTGAGTTCGATTCGCTCGCAGACATTGTTTCATTCGGTCTGGCGCCTGCGCTGATGGTGTATCGCGTCGTCCTTCATGAATTTCCGCGCGCGTGCTGGATCATCGCTTTCGTTTACCTGGCCTGCGGCGCGTTGCGTCTGGCCCGCTTCAACACCGCCGCCGCACGAAGCGAAGGGAACGGTTCCCACGCGGAGAAGAATTTTACCGGCTTTCCTATTCCCGCGGCAGCGGGGCTAATCGCGTCAATCACGCTATTCCTGCTTTGGCTGGCTGAAGGCGAGCATCGTCTTGGCAATTGGCGATTTGTCTTGCCGCCGCTTCTGCTTTTTCTCTCCTTTATGATGTTCAGTCGATTTCAATATCCCAGTTTCAAAGCGGTAAATTGGCGAACAAAGCGTTCCATCCCGCGATTTCTAATCATCAGCCTCGTCATTCTCTTCACCGTGATGAACTACGAATGGATGCCGGCTGTTTTGTTTCTTTCCTATCTGCTTTATGGATTTTTGCGGCCCTGGCTCTCGCGCGAATGGCGCCGTGAAATCGAAGAAGAGATCGGTGAGGAGTCGGAAGCCGTCGAACAATCGACCTAGAAATTCCGGAGGCATACCCGCCGTGGCGCCCCGGGTTTTTGGGACGGAGTTCGCCTCTTCCAGATTATTGATTGAGCTTCGCCAGAATTTCAGGATCGCGAACGTCGGCCCATTCACCCGTGAGTTGGAGCGCTTTCACAATTTTGCCGGAGCGTGCGAGGTCGCGAACCGCGTCCGTTAATTCGTACTCGCCCCGCGGCGACGGTCTCAATTTCGAAATGAAGTCGAAGATGCTCGGTCTAAACGCGTAGAGACCGGCATTGTACCACGGGCTTGATGCTTCGCCAGGTTTCGGCTTTTCACAAAGGTCGATTAATTCCATCTGTTCATTCAGGAAAACTGCGCCGCCCTTGGTGACGTCTTCGCCGCGTCTCACACTGATGATCGCTTCAACTTCGCTCCCAAGCTCAGCGATCGATTTGTAATTCAACGGATCGACCAGGATATCGCCATAGCTCAAAATGAACGGGGATGTGCCGGCAAAATTTCGCGCCAGCTCGACCACCCGACCGGTCCCGTCTTGTACCACTTGGGTGGCGTATTGAATTTGGATTTTGTAACGCGTTCCATCTCCGAAAAAATTCTGCACCGCATCGGCCCGATAGCCGACGACAATTTGAAAATCGGACACGCCGGCGTCGCGCTATCCTTCCACAATGTGCTGCAGAACCGGTTTACCGCGGACAGCAATCATCGGTTTGGGAAGCTCGGCGGTCAGCTCGCGCATGCGTGTTCCGCGGCCGGCTGCGAGCAAAACCGCCTTGTCGATCTTGGCCATTTAGGAACTATGGATTGAAATTAGCGTTTTGCTCA
>DASPUI010000192.1:0-4786 GCA_035622995.1 Chthoniobacterales bacterium | reverse complement strand
GTCGGCTGTTTGATTTTTAAGACTGTATGCTGCGGTTGAAACGTCCAGCAGATGAATGCAGTGAATCCGCCGGTTTTGTCCTGTTGTTCGCGAATGCGTCGCAAATGCTCGACCCGATCTTCAATCGTTTCGACATGACCGAACATCATCGTGGCGCTCGATTTTAAGCCGAGCTCGTGCGCAACCTGCATTACTTCCAGCCAGCCATCGCTGTCGATTTTCAACGGTGAGATTTTCTTTCGCACTCGATCCACCAGAATCTCGCCGCCTCCTCCCGGAATCGATCCCAATCCGGCTTCTTTGAATCTGGAAATGACTTCGCGCAGCGGCATCCGAAATGTTTCCGCGAAATGTTGAAACTCCGGCGGGCTGAATCCGTGAATGTTGATCTGCGGATATTTTTCGCGGATGTGTCGCAAAAGATCGACATACCAGTCGAATTGCAACTTCGGATGATGGCCGCCCTGCATCAAAATTTGAACCCCGCCCGCGGCTGAAAGTTCGTCTAACTTTTTGTCGAGCGCTTCGAGCGAGAGAACGTAATGATCCTGATCTTTCTCCGTCCGGTAAAACGCGCAGAACTTGCAGTAGACGTTGCAAACGTTGGTGTAATTGATGTTTCGATCGACAATGTACGTCACAATCTCGCTGCCGCGGCCGTTGTAACTCTTTTCTTTCGCCAGATCGCGCCGAGCGTTTGCCAGCGCGCCAAGCTCTTCCAGAGGCAGGCGATACAGCTCCAGCATCTCTTCCGGCGAAATGCGTTCGCCCGCGAGTATTTTCTCGCTTAGTGCGTCACGATTTAACGAAACCATCTGCTTGATTTTAGCCGAGCCTGCCCCGGCTTGCACGTCTTCAGTTTGTCTCTCGTTGCTTTTCCGAACGTTGGTTGCGACCATCCTGCATTAAATGGACGGCCGTCGATCAACGCTCCTCTCTCTCGCCGGCCTGCTTGCACTCACGCTGGCGATGTTCGGAGATCTGCTTTTTGCCGGCGGCACCCGCGTTTTTGGAGACCAAGGCGCTGATCTGTTCCGGCAATACTATTCCTGGCGCGACTTCGGATTTGGCGAACTGGCCAAGGGACATCTGGCTCTTTGGAATCCATACATTTTTGGCGGGGCGCCATTTTTCGGAGGAATGCAATCGGCGCTGCTTTATCCGGTAAACTGGCTGTTTTTGATCTTGCCGCTCCCGGTTGCGATCAACTGGACGATTGCGATCAATATTTTCGCGCTCGGCGCCTTCATGTTTTCCTGGATGCGGGTCCGCGGCTTGAGTGCGATCTCGAGCTTTTTTGCCGGCACGATGGTGATGTTCTGCGGGCCATATTTTCCTCACGTCTTCGCAGGACATTTGCCTCAGATGGCTGCGATGACCTGGTCGCCGCTGATCTTCTGTGCGATCGACGGACTTTTTAAGACACGAAAAATCGGTTGGTGTCTGCTCGGAATGTTCGCCGTTACCACGCAAATTCTTGCCGGTTTTCCGCAGTACGTTTTTTACACCGGAATCATTGCCGGTTTTTACGCGGGATTACGTTTGATCGGACAATGGAATTGGAAATTGGCCGTCGCTTTATTGGCGATTTACGTCATTGGAGCTGCGCTCGCAGCCGTTCAATTGCTTCCGGCTATTCAGGCAACTGGCGAAACCGTCCGAAGCGTATCTGTCCCGTTCACATTCGCCGCACAATGCTCGTTGCCGCCCGAAAATTTTATCACCCTAATCGCGCCACACTTCTTCGGTGATCCTGGCAGCTACTGGGGACGTTGCTATTTGTGGGAAACGTCCACGTTTTTCGGCGTCACCGGCTTGGTCCTTGCGCTTTACGGGACAATTTATCTCGATCGCAAGACGAAATGGATTCCGCTTTTGATAATTGTCGTTGCATTTCTTCTCGCGCTTGGCGTTCACACGCCACTCTTCGCGTTTCTTTATGCGCACGCACCGGGATTTGATCGGTTCCGTGTTACCGCGCGATTCGCTTTCCTGGCCACGCTGTTTCTTGTTCTTCTTGCAGCAACAGCGCTGGATCGCTTATTCGAGCGCCCGAAGGCGCAGCCAGGATTTATCTTCGGGCTTGCTGCTGGCGCCGTGATTCTGATCGGTGCCGGCATCTGGGCCGGGCATACCAGTTCCTGGCCGTTGTTTATCGATTCCGCCAGATCGACCCACGAGACCTTTTTGAAGCCGCAACTTTACTCGAACGCCGAATTTCTCGCGCAAGCGCAACATCGCGCCGCAGTTTCAATTTTTCTTGCGGCCACCGTGTGCGCGCTGGTCGCGATTTTGCTCGCGCTGCGTCAACGCGATGCCCACTTTTTGTATGCGATCGTCGTGCTCGGCATCTTCGAAATGTGCTTGGTCGCTCGTGCCGCGCGGCCAACGTTCGACAGCGCAGGCATCGTGGATCCGCGCGAAAAAGCAGTTCTGAGCGATCATCCCGGCGATTATCGGATCATCAACCCACTAAACCCGAACAGCGCGATGTCGCTCCGTGTGCCCGACATTTGGGGTTACGACCCAAACGTGGTTCGCCGCTACGCCGAATTCGTTACCTGGACGCAGGGCGGCAACCCGGACGATGCGACGCTCTATGTGAAATTCACGCACTTCGATCCTCTCTATGCCATGCTGCGGCTGCGTTACGTATTTGGTCACCGCGACAACGAGCTCGTGACGGCCGAGGCGCCGGTTCCTCCCATGCCGCACGTGCAGCTGATTTCCAATTATCGCGTGCTGCCGGATCGACAACAAATCTTCGACGCAATGCGGGCTGACGATTTCGATCCAACGCGTGAAGTGATTCTGGAATCGCAGCCGGAACCGAAACCGGCGCCTGACCAAAATCCCGGCACGGCCAAGATCATCGCCGAATCGACCGACGCGCTGACGATCGAAGCAGATGTCGATCAACCCTCCATTTTGTTGATTACCGATGTTGACACGCCAGCCTGGCGGGCGGTTTCACTTCCGGGAAGCGTCCAATCTAAATATACCGTCTTGCCGGCGAACTACATTTTGCGGGCCGTGCCTCTGATCGCGGGCCATCATCGCCTCCGCCTCGAATATGCGCCGCGCGAATTTGAAATCGGGAAATGGGTCTCGATCATCAGCGTCGTTTTATTTCTCGCGGCGGTGGTTTGGTTTAATCTGCCCAAACAAGCCCGATGAAACCGCCAGTCGCAGTTGTCGGTGCGGGCGTGTCCGGCCTAACGACCGCCGTCGTTTTCGCCGAACGCGGATATGATGTCTCGGTCTTCGCCGAGGAGATTGGCCAGGCGACAACGTCGGCCGCGGCCGCGGCGATGTGGTTCCCGTACGACGCCGAACCGGCCGCCAAAGTGATTCCGTGGGCGCTCGCGACTTACCAGGTGCTGGCCGATCTGGCCAATGAACCGCGTACCGGCGTCTCAATGATCGAGCTGCGCCAGTATTCCCGCGCGGGCGAACTTCAAATTCCCGACTGGGCGATGCGGCTCGGCGCATCCGCGGTAGGCGAAGATGACAGCTTCCGCCATGAATTTGGTGAATTCGCGAATGGCTTTTCAATCAGTGTTCCGTTGACCGACACGACCATCTATCTCGATTATCTGCGCGGCCGCCTGACGAATGCCGGCGGAACAAATCATTCCGGCGTTCGGTTTGAGGAGCTCGAAGAAGTCGATCGCAGGTTCGATCTCGTGATCAATTGCGCCGGGTTCGGCGCAAAAGCGCTGGTGCGTGACGCCGATCTCGAGCCGCATCGCGGTCAGGTCGCGATCGTCCCGAAGATCGAAAATCTGCCGTGCGCGATTGTGTGCGACGATCCGCCGCTCACCTACGCGATTCCCCGCAGAAACGATTGCGTGTTCGGTGGCACGAACGAAATCAACGACAGTCGACGGATCGATCCTGCTACTACTTCGCGAATTGTCTGCGAGTGCAGCCGGGTGCTGAAAATCGGCAGTCCAAAAATTGTGGCTGAAAAAGTCGGACTTCGACCGTTTCGAAAATCAGGCGTGCGAGTTGAGCTCGAAACGCTCAAGGACGGGCGCACCATTATTCACAACTACGGCCACGGCGGTGCCGGCTTCACCTTATCCTGGGGCTGCGCGACCGAAGCGCTCACCCTCGTTGATATCGAAACTGCCTAACGAGACCAAGCCGAGCGACGGCTACTCCGTTTGATACTTCTCGGCTTCTTTCTCCGACATCTGATGCGTCTTGACGATCTTCCATTTACCCCCTTCGTCGAACTTTATCGTGAAGAGAACGTCGGCGCCAAAGCCTTCGCCGACATCCTCGCCGTCTTGCCGATGCACCCGCATTGCTAGTGAAGAATAAATCGTCAGGGTGCTCGGATCGATCCAGTTGATCGCCCTGACCGTCGACCATTGCATGTGAAGAAAGGTCTTTTTTGGAAGACCTTTTCTGTTCGCTTGTCTCTTTACGATGTCATAAGTTTGCCGCTGAATCGCGTCGTCCTCGCCGAATGATTCCAGTTTCTGCCACTTGCCGTCGCGCAGATCGTAAACGGAAGTTAGGCGTTCCTTGCCGTCGCCGCGATTAAAGGCAAAGCGTTTCGAATCCGGCGTCCAGAGCACGCTCGTATGCTCACAGCCGATGTCACAGTCATCAACCAGGCTTGCAGCTATCTCGTTGGACCCGGCCTTTACGATTCTTGCATCGTCGCTCCCGCTTGGCGCTTTGTATTCCCATTGCTTGTCGGGAGAAACCAGACCGCTGCCCTCGCCGGTCGTCGCCAATGGTTGTGCGTGAACCGGTTGGCTGAAAGCGAAAC
>DASPUI010000191.1:0-24134 GCA_035622995.1 Chthoniobacterales bacterium | reverse complement strand
CGTGGCGCGAATAAATCGTAATCCAGCGTCCGCGTCCGCGTTCGCCGAAACGAGTTAACTCGCTGGAGGCGAGCGGTTGATTCAGCGCACCCGCATAATGCAGCGCGTACGAGACTGTGCCGGAACAATCGTAACCGTAATCGTGAAACGACCCGTGACCGCCGCCCCAAACATAGGGCCGATTGCAAATTGAGTTCACCGCCCAGATTGCATTTTTCACGCGATCGGGGGCGTTTGAGGGTGCGTAGGCGATGCCATGCCGCACAACCGCGCGATCTCCCGAGACCACCAGATGCGCTCCGTTGGACTCTAGACTGGTTTCATTTTCGCGCGGCGGCCGGGTTGGATGAACGTTTCGCGGAGTGTAATACGAAACCCTTAGAGAAAACGGTTGCAGCGGCACGCCGTCGACCGTTCGCGAAGAATAAATCGGTTCGTTGCGATATTGGCTTGATTGACCCCAGCTATTGCCAGTGAGCAGCGCAACAGTCGCGACGCCGACCAGGATGACTTGGCCGCGATAAAGTCGGATGAACGGAGGCAACATGCCCCGAAAAGGAAGCTGTTTTTGGGCCAAAGGAAGCCCGAATCATTTGAGCGCGTGCGCTTTCAGATCCTCGAGCGAAACAAATTCAAGGACTGAAGAATGAGTCGCTTCGAGATCGATGGGCGCGGCGCGGCCGTGATCGAGCGCTGCCTTCCAGCGGGTAACGCAGACGCACCACTTGTCGCCTGGATTGAGGCCGGGAAAACCAAATTCGGGAATCGGCGTGACCAGATCGTTGCCGTCGAGCACGGAGAAATCGAGAAACTCGCGCGTTACTTTTACACAGACCGTGTGCAGTCCGATATCTTCCGGCCCAGTGCGACAAAATCCATCCCGATAGAATCCGGTGATCGGATTGCGGCAGCAGCATTTCAATTCAGTGCCAAGAACGTTCGTGGGCATGTCAAAGAGCTTTCCTAGCCAGACTCAGGCTCTTCGGTCGAAATTGTCGATTCGCCTTCCTTTTGTTGCAATGCCTGTGCAAGAGCTCGCCAGGCGAGCATCGCGCATTTTACGCGCTGCGGAAATTTTCGGACGCCGCGCATCGCACGAAGATCACCGAGGGACTTGGAGGCGTCGTTTGCGTCCAGCGTCACCAGATCGCGGAACGAACCGAACAGTTTCAACGCCTCCTCACGGCTCTTGCCTTTCAACTTCATGGTCATCAAGGAAGCCGACGCCTGACTGATCGCACAACCGTGCCCGGTAAACTTAATTTTCTCCAGCGCGCCGCCGGGATCGAATTTTACACCGAGATGAATTTCGTCGCCGCACGCGGGATTATCGCCATGGACACGCACGTCGGCATCGGCCATGTCACCGAAATTCCGCGGCCGTCGCGAGTGATCAAGGATCACATCCTGGTAAAGCTCTTCCAGTTCGCCGGTCATGAAAAGAAACGCAAGGCGCGCTCAAGAATCCCGATCATTTGATCGATCTCCTCTCGAGTATTGTAAAAATAAAAACTGGCCCGGGTTGTTCCGGGCAGACCGAATCGGCGCATCAGTGGCTGATTGCAATGATGGCCGCCGCGCAGAGCGAGTCCATGTTGATCGGCGAAAGTTGTCAGGTCGTGGGGGTGAGCTGAGTTTACCACAAGGCTAACGAGCGCACCTTTCGGGGGCGGCGGTCCGAGAATCCGGACGCCAGACGTTTCAGCGAGGCGCGCGGTCGCATACGTCGTGAGATCGAGATCATGCCGGAAAATTTCGTCGCGGCCGATTCCGTCAATATAATCGATTGCTGCCGCAAGGCCGATGGCGCCGGCGATGTTGGGTGTGCCGGCTTCAAAGCGATGCGGTGATTTTTTAAATGTGCTTTTCGCCAGCGTTACGCTGGTGATCATTTCGCCGCCACCTTGCCAAGGTGGTATCGTTTCGAGAATCTGGGACCGGGCGTAAAGCACGCCAATTCCGGTCGGGCCACACATTTTGTGACCGGAGAAGGCCAGAAAATCACAGCCCATCTCCTGAACATTGAGCGGCATGTGGCCGGCGCTTTGGGCTGCATCAACCAGCGTCACCGCGCCGACAGCGTGCGCTTTCCGGCAGAGATCCGGCACCGGATTGATTGTGCCTAACGAATTGGAGACATGAGTGAAAGCGAAGATTTTTACTTCCGGGGTGAGCAGCGTTTCCAGTGTTTCGAGCGCCAGGGTGCCATCGTCCTGCACCGGAACAAAGCGAATGCGGGCGCCAGTTCGCTCCGCCAACAACTGCCAGGGTACCAAGTTGCTGTGATGCTCCATTTCCGTCAGCAAAATCAGGTCTCCCGGTCGCAGGAATTTTCCACCCCACGCCTGGACGACGAGGTTTATGCTCTCAGTTGTGCCGCGCGTAAACACGATTTCGTCGGCGCAGGCAGCGCCGATGAAATCAGCCACCCGCTGACGCGAGCCCTCGTAATGGTCGGTAGCGCGCCGGCTCAGCTCGTGCAGGCCACGGTGCACATTGGCGTTTTCGTGTTCGTAATAGTTTCGGAGCGCTTCGACGACTGCTCTCGGCTTTTGCGAGGTGGCCGCATTGTCGAAATAAATTAGCGGATATCCATGAACGTGTTCCCGCAGAATCGGAAAATCATTTCGGAGCGCTGGCCAATCGACGCCGCTGCTCACCGGTTTGTGCATGCGATAATTTGCGCCACTAGCCATTGCGCGCCAACTCATTCGCACATTGTCAGGATCGACAGTCGGACAGCAAAAGGCTTAGAATTAACGTTCGATCGCAATTCCAACGCGTTGACGCATGAAAAAAGGCGCAATTGTCTATTGGTTACTTCCAGAGAAAGGCGAACGGGAATTATTTTGTCAAATTATCCGCATCTTCTGCCACGAACTGGACGCGCCAGAGTTTGAGCCGCACCTGACCCTGTTGGTTTCGGAGAAAAATCGGCCGACTCCGAAAGCTGTTTTGCGCTGTCTCAAAGCCGAGCCAGTGCGACTGCGCATTCGTGAGACTGCGACTTCCTCGAAGTTCACGAAAACACTTTTCGTGCGATTTAGATCCGACGGCGCATTGGAAAAACTGGTCAGCGACCTTGGCACCGCAGCCAAAGTTCGGCCGCGCCGTCTGCGCGATCCGCACGTCAGTTTGCTTTACAAAAAAACATCAGCCCGGACGACGCGAGAGCTTGCGTCGACCTTGAAATTCCCTTTTCGCGATGTGGTCTTCGATTCGATTGTTGCAGTGCGTTTGAGGCTGCCGGTCCGCACGCGAGCCGATGTTGAAGGGTGGAGAATCGTCGCCCGGAAATCGCTGCGGGGATAGCGGATTGAAATCTTGGACGGCGGGGCAGACTTTCTGCGGTGACGCGACCGACGAAAATCTTCGGCCAGCACGATGCTGCTACAGTGCGGCAAATCGAAACCTGCCTTGCATTGGGCGGTGAGCGGGCGGTCCTCTGCGCCGACGGGCACAAGGGTTATGCCCAACCGATCGGCGGCGTGGTTGCTTACAGGGATGAGATTTCCCTGAGCGGCGTTGGATTCGACATCGCTTGCGGAAATTTGGCGATCCTGACCGATGCCAGCCGGGAAGAGATCGCGCCAAAGATCGACCAGATCATGAACGATATTGTTCGTGACATCTCGTTTGGCATCGGCCGCAAAAGCAAAACGCGGATCGACCACGAACTATTTGAAGATCCGGCTTGGGAGATAAAGCCGATCGCTGGCTTGAAATCGATGGCGGCCGAACAGCTCGGGACGGTGGGAGGCGGCAACCACTATGTCGATCTCTTCGCGGATGAGCAGGGTCGAATTTGGGTTGGCGTTCATTTTGGATCGCGCGGTCTCGGACACAAAACGGCGACGCATTTCTTGAAAGCGGCTGGTGGAAAAGATGGAATGGACGTTCCGCCAACAGTGGTCGAAGAGAGGTCGGAAATAGGACGGGATTATTTGGCTGGAATGCATCTGGCCGGTCGTTATGCGTACGCGGGCCGGGAAGCGGTCGCGCGCCGTGTTGTGCAAAAGATCCTCGAGGCCCGAGTTCTTGAAGAAGTGCACAATCATCACAACTTCGCCTGGCGCGAAAAGCACGGAGATGAGGAATACTGGGTGGTGCGCAAAGGCGCGACACCGGCCTTCCCGGGGCAAAAAGGATTTGTTGGCGGCAGCATGGGGGACGACGCGGTGATCATCGAAGGAGTCGATTCGCCCGATTCCCGCGAAGCGCTCTTCTCAACTGTTCACGGCGCTGGCCGAATCATGTCGCGGACGGCGGCGAAGGGAAGGTTCGTTAGAGTTGGGAACAAACGAATTCGGCAGGAAGGATTCGTTAGGCACGATGAGATGATGAAATGGTTGCATGACCGTGGAATTATCTTGCGCGGTGGCGATCTGGATGAAGCGCCGCAAGCGTATCGACGCTTGCCGGACGTGCTCGCAGCCCATGCGGGAACGATTCGGGTTCGGCACACGTTGTGTCCGCTGGGCGTGGCGATGGCCGGTCGGGATATTGTCGATCCTTACAAAGATTGACGGTTACGGTGTCGCAGCGGCCGCTGCCGCACGGCTGGTTTTGGAAATTGGCGTTGCCGACGGTTTCGGGGAGGCGGCCGGCCGGACTGACGAAGAGGGTGTCGGACTCGCGGTAAGCCCGGACACTTTTGCCAATTCGTCTTCGAGCAACTGTTTCTCTTCAGCATAGAGTGAACCGCGGTGCGCAGCATCGATATACTGCCTGGCCATATCGACTTGATTGTCATCGAGAAAAAGAACTGCAGCGTAAACAGCCGCGTGCGGGTCATTCAGTTGTTCGGGCGGGATTTTTTTGATGACATCGATTCCTTCCGTCGTACGCCCACTGGCGTAAAGCGAAAATGCATAGGTTATGGCGCAGGTTGGATTTGACGGCTCGCGGTCGTAAGCCTCTTTCGCCAATTCCTGTGACTGTTTCGTGTTCTGTTCGATGTTCAGGCCGAGACGGGCAAGGTTGGCCGTAATCGCGGCTTCGTTAGGCGAGTTTTCGTGCAGGCGCTGAAGAACGTCGTACAGTTTTTTGAAATCGTTGCTGCTGCGATAAAAATGGTAAAGCGCATCGAGTGCTTCCCGCCGAGTTGATGGATTGTGGGACAATTGCGACCAAAGTTGTTCGGCTTCGATCGATAGGTTCCATGCAGTGGCGCGACGAGCGAGGTCCAGCTCTTTTTCCGGTTGCTCGTTTGTCGCTCGCTCGGCCGCCTGCCAAAGGGATTCGAATTCGGCATCGGCGCTGGACTGGCGCGATTGATGGGCGCTGTAGGCCTGATAAGCGAGTCGAAGATGTTCGGCGCCTTCCCATAAACCATTGCGTGTCCAGCGGCGGAGGCGCGACCAATTTTTCACTTCCGCAAATGATTGGGCGATTGCGACGGCAGCGGGCGGTTTATCGGTCAGGGACGACGGCAGCTTGTCCATCCATTTCAGAACTTCGGCGGACAGGTCATTATCGTTCATCCAATTCATTAAGAGCGCGACGTCGACAGGATCGCGTGCTGCAACCGGCTTAACTTTTTCGAGCAGAGCATCGAATTTTCTCGGATCGAGTTTTCGGTAAGAATTGAGGCAAAGCAGATAATCTGAGAATGTGACCTGCGGCGACATCTGCAGGTCTTGCGCAAGCGATTGGGCGGACCCCAGGTCATTACGCTCGACCGCATCGTTCAAAAGCGCTCGCAATGCGCCGGTGCGAAATGCGACACTTTGTTGCACCAGGTCTTGAAGAACTTCGCGAGCATGCGCGCTTTTGCGCGAATCCGGCGATCGAATTTGCAGAGCGGCGAGATTAAACAGGTAAAGTTCGTTGCCGGGCTCTTTCTCAACCGCGGCCGCGAATTGCGTTTCCTGTTCGGTCGGGTTTCCTTCCGCTCGCGCTAGCCAACCTGCCACAACGTGATAACTCGCGCGATCGCGTTGGTCTGAGGCGACATTCTTCAACGCCTTGCGAGCCAAATCGAGCTCCCCGAAACGCAGAGCCGCGGAAGCAAGATTAAGCTGACTTTCGACGTTGGCAGGAAGCAACCGCGCGATCTGAGCACGCCAGGCGACTGTCTCCTGCAGATTTTCTTTTTCGGTCGCCTCGGCCAAAATTTGGTAGGCCGACAGAGAGTCGGGATGCAATTGCAAGACCTCATGGGCAGCGGCTGCCGCACCGGCAAAATTCTTGTTCGTCAGCATTTCGTTAGCGTGTTTGAGTAAATGTGCTTCACGCCAGGCGCGGTAAGCCCTTACTCCCGAAGTGGAGAAGATAACGCCGCAGATGACGAGCAGGGCGATCGCGGCCGCGTAAATACCAAGTCGTACGGGTGTGAGATGATGGCGCAATAGCGAAACCGAATCGAGGTCACGAAAGGAACGCACTCTTCGTTTTCGCCGGACGCCTACGACTTTTCCCCCCATCGCTACTCTTTGTATGCCGGAGCCAAACCAGATTGCAACTCGCCGCGGAGGGCAAGCCAAGTCCCACTACACTACCGCCGGTTGCTGCGCCTCCCGGACCACCGGGATTTGCTCCACTCCTTTGGCGACTTTGTTCCGCAAGCGCGCCCCCCAGACATAGCGAGCAAGCAAAACCTTGATCGTCGCCGTTAGCGGAACTGCGAGAATCGGCCCGAGCAAACCGCCAATCAGCAACCCCCAGACGAAGATCGAGACGATGACTGTCATCGGATGAAGACCGACCGAATCGCCAACGATACGCGGCGCGTAAAACATTCCTTCGAGGTTTTGAATCAAGATAAAGAGACCGGTGACTATCATTGGATGTGTCCAGTCACCCCATTGAAAGGCCGCGATGACCACAGCCGGAATCCAGCAAATAACGATTCCAATGTAAGGAATCATGGTAAGGAAAACGACCAGCAGGCCAATTAAAGGCGCGAAATTTAATCCCACTAAGGTGAGGGCACTCCCGATGAGTACGCCGTCGACGAGACAAACCAATAACTGACCGCGAAAATACGCAACGATGTAGCTGTTGATTTCCAGCAGGGTCTCTGCGAGCTCATTCCTCAATGCGGATGGGCGCAACGGCAGATAATCTACCCAGTGGCTTTCAATCGCAGGTCGCTCTTTCAAAAAGAAAAACAAATAGATCGGAACCATGATGAGGCTGAAAAGAAAACCTGCCACGCCGAGGAAGCCGCCGACACTCTTTCGCACAATGTTCCAGGTCTTTTCAGTTATGGTGGGCAAAAACGGCTGCAAATTCGGGATAAACTTCTCTACTTCAGCTTGAACGCGCTGGCGGTCAGCTGATGTCACCTTGGAAGCAACGGGTGAGATGCTCTCGACTACAGGCGTAGCTGATGTTTCGGGCGACGGAGTTTGGGAGGCAGGGGCCTGAGAATGTGGCGACGGCGCCGGACCAAGAAAATAACCCACGATGCTGCCGGTAAGCGACGCACCTTTGCCCTTCGTGGCCCGTTCGTAGCGAACAACCAAATCGACGACACGATCCCGCGCCCTTTGCGTATAACTGGGCAGCTCTTTGGCGAAGTTTGCACTTTGCAATGAAACGGTCGGGACCAGCCACCAGGCCAGGCCGGTCAGCAGCATGAAGATCATCAGAAAAATGATGGCGATTGCCGGGGTACGTTTCATGCCGCGACGACACATTTTTGTCACCAGAGGATCGAGCAGGTACGCAAGAATTGCGGCGATCGCGACCGGAATCAAAATTGGCTGTAGAAAACTAATCACGCTTGCCCCGGCCCAGACAAACGCCCCTGCGATCACGATCAGAAGAACAACGAAGAGCGCGGTCAGCGCCGCCCACATTGTCTTTCGCTGCCAGGGCGTTGGAAATCGGCTCATGCAATCAACCTAGCATTCATCGCGCCGACTGGCCGCTCCCGGCAAGCAAAGACGGTAGTGCCCAACCAAGGCTATTGAATCGGATTTGCATTCTGTGGCGTTTCCTTGCTCATCCAGGTCTTAGTTTTCTCGATCTTATCGACCAGTCGCTGGTTTTTTGGCTCGAGCGAAAGAGCTTTTTGCCAGGCCTCGATCGCCTGGGGAATTTTGTTCAATTTAGCCAGCGTGTCGCCGATATGTTCGAACACGACCGGGTCATCGCGCGGAATGTTCTTGGCGGCGCGCTCAAGGTCTTTCAAAGCCGCCTCGAATTTGCCCTGTCGAAACTCGAGCCACCCAAGCGTGTCGATGTATGCGCCGTTGTCCGGATCGAGTTGCAAGGCGTGGTTGATCATATCCTCGGCCTCATCCAGGTGCGAGTTGTGATCAGCCCACATGAAAGCGAGATAGTTATAAGCATCGGCCGCGTTTGCCGGATCGACGGCAATCGATTTTTTGAAAAGGTCGGCCGCTTTGTCGTATAAACCAGCCGCTTCTGCGGCCGCGCCGTAATCGAAATAAAATCGTGCATTCGCCATTTCGGAATCTTCCAGTTCCGCCTCATGCAACGCCTCTTCGAAAGTGGCGACAGCTTCTTCCGGATGTTTTGCCTCGCGTTGCGCGATCGCGAGATAATAAATAACTTCCGGCACAGTCGGAAAGCGCTGGTGAGCCTCGGTAAGAATTTTGATCGCCCGCTCGTTTTCCTTTAACGGGCCGAGAAGTAATTCGGCCAGATGGAGGTAACTACTCGGCCGTAAAGGATTGATCAAAACACTTTGTTCATAATCGGCCGCCGCCTTGGCGAAAAATGCTTTGGCTTCAGCCGGTTCATTCGCGCGTTCCGAAGCGCGACCAGCGTCATCGAGCAATCCGGCGAGTAAATCATATGCTTGATACTTTTCCGGACGCTCTTTGATAATTTCTTCCAGCATCTCGATTGCTTTTTCGCGCTGATTTGTAAGGACAAATCCAGTCGCTAGTTTCTCACGCGCGCTTGTATCTTCGGGTTGCAGCTCGAGCAGGCGGAGGTAAAGCGGGATTGCCTGCTGTAATTGCTGCGATGCAGCGTAATAGTCGGCTATGTCCTTGAGCGTGTTCGGATCATCATTTGCGTGCGCAGCCGCCTTGGCAAAGATCTGATTCACGCGCGCAAGCTCATCGGGTTTCGGCGTGGAACCCGGCTTGAAAGCGATTGCGGCGTAAAGTTTGCCGAGTCGGGTCCAAAATGTCGGATCGTCGCTCCGAACCTTTGCCGCACGATCAAGCGACTGCAGCGCCTTTCGCTCGTCGCCCGCTTCAACTGCGATCTCGAACAGGCGTTCGTACGCCTCGATATTTCGCGGGTCGAGGGCAATTGCGCGATTTGCATATTCGATCGCCTGATCGCTGCGTTTAAGATATTTTGCGTAGATAAACGCGAGCTGAAGAAAAGGCTCCGGGGCGTTTGGGTTCGCTTTGATCGCATCTTTTAAGACGTCGATCGCCTGCGGGTAATCCTCGTCCCGCGCCAGCAGCTCTGCGACCCGGGACGCCAGGTCCGATTGCCCCGGATCGACGTTGAGCACTTTGCGATACTCGCCCAGAGCCTTTTCCGTCTCGCCGCTTTCTTCCAGGGACATCCCTGCCACAAAATGGGCAAGGGCATCCGCTCTGTGCTCGCCTTCGATTCGCAACAACAAATCCTTGGCTGGGCGGAGGACCACCGAGTCATCTTGCCGTTCAGTTTTCCTGGGCGCGGAGATTGCCGGAGCCAGTTGAGGCGGTGGAGTGGGTGACTTGCGACTGCGGGCAGAGCTGGCCGTGATGCCGAGCAGGCAAAACAGAATTACCAAGAACAAAACGCTCGTGCGACTATTCCGCATCGTCATTCCGGAAAGATTCTACCCGCCTCGCCTTTCGCGCGCAAACCACTCCAATGGCCTAACGAATCTGACCGCTAGCCGATTATGATTTGTAGCGCAACCGCTTCTTGTGACGGTTCGCTCTCATTCGTTTGCGACGCTTGTGTTTCGAAATCTTTGCTTTGCGTCGTTTTTTTAGCGAACCCATGAGTATGATTTAGAACTGGCGACCGCGAATGGAAGCACTTTTCCTGTCGGACTGCAAGCGGAGTTGTTGTTTCCGACGGTTACCTGAAAATCGGGCTGGTGGGATTTGAACCCACGGCCTCCTGCACCCGAGGCAGGCGCTCTACCAAGCTGAGCCACAGCCCGCAATTTAACTTGCGTCGGATCGTCTGGTTGTCGTGCAACTATCTCGCTTAGTACTGTGTGGCAGGCAAGCTTTCCCATCGCGCTTTAGTTTTTCATCCGTCGGTAAGGCAGCTTGCGATCGAAAGATCCGCACGAAATCGTTTGACAATGCGAGGTGTGCCTCGCATTGTCACTGCTCGTTTTTTTGCAATGCTCGCGCCACAACTTTCTTCCACTCTCGCCGCCAGCGCGCCAACCATTCTTCAATTCCCGACGGAAGCTACCCGCGCCGTCAGATCCTTGCGCCATATGACGACTCAACTTCTCCAGGAAGCAGCTCAAGTAATCCCAAATCAGCAACTTCTGATTAATGTGGTCTCTAAGCGCGTGCGACAACTCGGCTTGGGCCACAGGCCAATGGTAGAGACGACGCCGCGGATGTCGCTTACCGACATCGCGCTTAAGGAAATCATCTCGGGCAAGCTGGCTTTTGAAGCAGTCGAAGCCTCCAACGAAGAGAAATAAAAACGCCGCTGCAGTCGTTCGCTTAAACTGCGGCCATTGATCGAGATGGCGGCAGAATCGATCATCAATCGCAAGGCGCTCCGCGATTTTCATATCCTCGAGCGCTACGAGGCGGGCATCGAGCTAAAAGGCAGTGAGGTCAAGTCGATCCGGGCCGGCAAAGCAAATATTAGCGATGCGTTCGCCCGGATCGAGAAGGGCGAAGCGTTCCTCTACAACGCCGATATTCAGCCGTATGAAAAAGCGAGCCACGAAATACCCTCAGCCAAGCGGATTCGGAAACTGCTGTTACATCGACAAGAGATCGACAAGCTTTATGGCGAAACGCAGGTCAAAGGACGCGCGCTGATTGTTCTCAAGCTTTATTGGAAAAACGGCAGGCTCAAGGCCGAACTCGGAGTTGGCCAGGGAAAAGTTGCCCGCGACAAACGCGCCGATTTGAAGAAACACGCCGTCGATCGCGAAACGGCCCGGGAAGTCGCTCGATTCAACCGGAAACACGGCTAGACCGACCTCTTTGCCGAAGCCTGGCGATCGAGCCTGGGTGTTTGCGAATCGCACTCGACCCGTTGAACGTTTTCTGAATGGCTTGTTTTTCATATCGCGACAAAATTGTTTTGATCACCGGTGGGTCGCGCGGGCTCGGTTTGGAGATTGCCAGGCAGATTTGCGACGAGGGCGGCAACGTTGCTATTCTTGCGCGCGATCCTGAGGAACTTGCGCGCGCAAAAGTCGACCTTGAGGAGCGTGGCGGACAGGTCCTGACGATTCCGTGCGATTTACTCGATCGCAGCGGGATTCAATCTACAGTCCGTCAAACAGTCGAGCGTTTCGGCCAAATCGATGTCTTGATTAACAACGCCGGCACCATCGAGGTCGGTCCGCTCGATCACATCGATCGCGAAGATTTTGATCGCGCGATGCAACTTCATTTCTGGGCGCCATATGAATTGACGATGCACGTCGTTCCAGAAATGCGTCGTCGCGGCGGCGGCCGCATCGTCAATATCTCGTCCATTGGCGGTAGAATCGCGGTTCCACACATGGCGCCGTATTCCGCGAGCAAATTTGCGCTGACTGGCTTTTCCGATGCGATTCGTGCCGAGCTTGGCCGCGATAAAATCTTCGTCACAACGGTTACGCCGGGAATGATGCGAACGGATTCGCAAGTTTACGCGAAGTTCAAAGGCGATCACTCCTCCGAATACAAATGGTTCGCGTTATCGAGCAGGCTTCCGCTTGCTTCCATCTCAGTCGAGCGTGCGGCGCGAAAAATCCTTTCCGCCTGCTGCCGAGGCCGTCCGGCCCTGGTGATGCCGTGGACAGCTTATTTCATGGTGGCCGCCAATGGGGTTCTTCCCAACTTGACCGGACATTTGATGAAGGTTGTAAATAGAATTCTTCCGTCGCCAGTCAGCCGAGAAGGTGATCAAATACGAACGGGCGCTGACATTCGTCGCGATAAGTGAGCACTAAACGTCTCTTCGTTGCGATCGATCTTCCGGAGCCGCTTCAGAAAATTCTCGGCGAGTTGAATCCGAATATCCATAACGTCCGCTGGACCGAACCGGAGCAAATGCATCTTACGCTCGGTTTTTTTGCCAAAGCGCCGGCAGACGCCGATCTGACGTTCCGCCAAAAGTTGGAGACGATTAATTTCCGCGCGTTTTTCCTGCCGATCATTGGCGTTGGAGCTTTTCCACCAAAAGGTTTGCCGAAAATTATCTGGATCGGTGTCGGTCGCGGCCATCCGCATCTGTTTCAAATCCACAAACGGGTGCAGGAAGCTGCGCTCGGCGCCGGACTCGAACCTGAGTTGCATCCGTGGCACCCACATATCACTCTCGCGCGTTGCCGTGAAATTGATGGGGGCTCCGTCCGACGGTTCCTAAAATCGAATGCCGATTTCGAGGCGGGAAGTATCCGGGTGGACCGATTCCATCTGTATTCCAGCAATCTGACGCCAGCCGGCCCAATTCACACCCAGGAACTGACCATTCAGTCTCGCAACTAGCCAGCCTCCTTGCTCGAGCTCGAAATGCGCGATGGGATCAGGATTCCGTCACGCATTCCGTGAACGAACTTTTTGTCCGCCGGGACAATCGTCGCCAAAGCGCCGCGCAATTTGACGCGATCGCTCTCGACAAAATAGTACGGACAAAGTCGGACGCGACCTTTCATGGTTTTCAACTCGCCCGAATCGTTGTCGCAGTACGGATGCTCGAACAACTTTCCTTTGTGAAAGCGCTGCAGGATCGTCGGTGACGAATCGAAAGTGGCGAGCGCGTTTTCGATTCGTTTTTCCCATTCCGAGTGGGGAAGATCGGATCCAAGTGAAACTCCGCGGCTGCCCCAGCCAAGTGGCGAGAAGCCGCTCACCTTGAGAAGAAGATCTCGATCTTTTTGGCTAAACCCGGCCGCTTCGCGCCAATCGTGAATTTCCAGTCGCGGAATCACGGCATGTTGTGGCAACGGCGTCGGATCGAGCAGCCAGGTGTAGGGAATGATTTTTTGCAATTGAACAAAATACTTCTCGCCTAGCTCTCGCCGCCAAAATGCATGGAGCGGTTTCAGCCAGAACAGCGCGAACCACATTTTCTCCTCAAGATACGGCTTGATCGGGGGCGTGATCGTGACTCGGCCTTCGGCATTTGCGCGAAGCGTATTTTCGACGTTCGGAATGTTCGACAAATCGAACAATTCGAAGAACCGGTAGACCGCGCGCCCGTCTTGGGGCTCGTAATTCTCCGCGGCAACAACGCGCCATTTGGTTTGTCGATCTGGCAACTGCGCAATCAGCCATTCCATTTCCGGCCGGTAGGTCGCAGACTCTTGCGATATTACGATGTCGCAGCCGTTGGGCAGAACACTTTGAAATCCCTCCAGCATTCCATTTGCGCCACCGACAATTTCCGAATCGAAGCGCGAGTAAGTCTGATTCAGCCATCCGGTTAAACCTATTCCGCCGGGAACGGAGTCGATTTCGGCAACAATATAACCATCCTCCGTCAGAATAAGGTCTGGTCGAATTACGCGGGGAAGATCGTCCCGAATCTCTTTTCGCCGCGAAAACTCGATTAGCTCTGTTGGCTTGCCTGCGTCGAGATAACGCGCGACCCAAGCCGGCTGCTTGCCCTTGACGCTTAACTGGTAAAGCTGATTGCAAGCGCGCTGAAAAACAAAGAGGCGATGACCCAACTGGTCGAGCTCGGCCACAAATTTTGGGTCTATCGAAAATGCATCCGGCGAAAGAAGCCAATCCTTTTCCGCGAAAAGGCCCTCTTTCGGAATAGCCTTGCGGATAATGTCGATCTTGTTTTCTTGCACGACCATTAGCAAGAAAACGTCCAACGCTCAATGCCCAACGTCCAATGCTGAATGCAGCGTTCTGACTTTGACATTCGATGTTCGACGTTCGCCGCTTATCTACCGGCCGCCATTTTCTTTAGCGCCAGCTTAACCAGTTCCTCGGCCGGCTTTGTTTCGCCTTGCGCTTGGAAATCGCGCACGGCTTTATGCGCATCGACCTGTTTGTAGCCGAGCGCGATCAGCGCCAGCACCGCCTCATTTGCCTGTTCCTGTTCCGGCGTTGGCGCGTGGGTGGCGCTGGCCGCTTCCCATGCCGCGGCAACCCCAAGTTTGTCTTTTAGTTCAAGAATAATTCGTTCCGCCGTCTTTTTTCCGAGTCCGCTGATTTTCGAGATCTCAGCAATGTCGGAATTTACGACTGCGCGCTTAAAATTGTTTACGCTCATTCCGCTCAAAACTGCGAGGGCCAGCTTCGGTCCGATTCCGCTCACGTTGTTGACCAGCAATCGAAACAAATCGCGCTCGCCCGGCGTCATGAACCCGTAAAGCACGTGTGCGTCTTCACGAACGACGAGATGGGTCAGAATGCGAATCGATTGGCCAACCGGCGGAAGTTTGTCAGAGCTCGAAAGCGGGATGAAGACTTCGTAGCCAACGCCTCCGACATCGACGATTGCTTGCGTTGGCAATGCGGCAACCAGTTTGCCATCCAGAAAAGTGATCATTCAGCCGCTAAGTTCAATTACTCCGGCTTCAAAACAAGCGTAAGATCGACCTGTCTGCCCTTGGCAACATTGAAACCATTGGTTGAAAAGGTTTTCCAAGTCGACTCCGGATCCCGGAGAATTTCACCAGCAAGCTGAGTCGGCACAATGATAAATCGTGGCCCGGTTCCAGACATAAAGTCCGTTGCATTTTTTCTGTTCAACGGAGTGAAGAAGCCATGTGCGCGCGAACGAAAATACCAGACCAGACTAGGCTCCTGGTAATCAACCGCTCCGAATTCCATTTCCGGTCGCAGGTAATCGTGCGAGCGCGTGAACAATTCGTGCGCCGGAAAGAATTTGGCCACGAACAGTGGGACGACGAGGGCAATTGTAAAATAAGCGCAGACGGCGACAACGGCGCACCGCTTGAAAAATTGCCCGTTTCCACAGCAATGACGCGCAACCAGGAGCGCAATCAACGGAAATGCAGGCAGTGTGTAGTGCGGCAGCTTTGTTTTGACCAGCGAGAAAATGACGAAAACGATCGCGGCGCCGAGGATTAGATAATCGTCTGTCTCATCACGATTTTGCCGAATGCGCCGGACGAGTTCCGGCAGCTTGATCGACCATGGAAAAAAGCTGGCGAAGACGGTGACGAAATAAAATGGAACCAAAAGCAGATAAATGCCCAATGAATTGGAGCCATGGCCTTCCATGGCACCGAACGATCGGCCGATCACGTGCCGGCCAATTCCGATGGCGAAAAACTCGCCATGCGTCCGAATGAGTGCAGGCACTCCCCAAAGTGAGACGATTGCAATCATTAGCAGAATTCCGCGGACGAACTTGAAGCGTCGCGTCAAATGCGGCTCGGGAATAAACACCTTGATGGCCGCGACGGTCAGAAGCGGCGTCCAGGCGATTGGGCCTTTCGCCAAAAACCCAAGCGCGAGAGCGAGATAAAACGAGAACCACCAAACGAACGTTCGATCTTTAAGCTTCGAAGCTTGATTTATTGACGAACGCAGCAATTCAAATCCGCTCCAATGCGCAATTGTTACAAACAAAATGAGCCACATGTCCGCAACCGCGGCTTTTGCGTGGAGAAATGTCTGGAGCGAGAGCGTGAAAATGACGGCTGCCCAAAATCCAACCCGATTATCACCAATGGTCGCCTGTGATGCCGAAGCGACGGGAAGACGTGATCCCCAGATAAAAATTGTTAATGCGACGAGTGCCGCTGCAATTGCCGACGGCAAACGCGCTGCGAAATCGTTCTCGCCGAAGAATCGATAACTCGTCACCTGCGCCCAATAGGCGAACGGCGGCTTGTCGAGACGAAGCTGGTTATTGAAATACGGAACGACGTAATCGCCGCGCTCGATCATTTCGCGCGACGCTTCGGCAAAGCGCGGCTCGTCTCGATCGATCAGCGGCAAGCTCCAGGTGCCAATCGAATGGAAAACAATGCAGCCGAGAAAAAACAATGCGTAATTGATTGATTTCAAGGGCGAGCCCAAAATAGCGTCCACAAAATCTGACGGGAACATTATTTGTGAATCGTCGCCGCCTTTTTTTCTGGTCGATTGCCATCCTGGTTGTTGCGGTTCTAATCGGGGTGGCGTTTTATTTTGATGACTCGGTCCAGCGGTTCATTGCAGCGCATCAATCGCGTGCGCTCCGAAATTTCATGCAGGACGTGAGCAAGATCGGTGACTGGCCCGAGCATTTTGTGCTCGGTCTGATTCTAGCGGCTGTCGCCTGGTGGCGCGGCAATAAAAAATGGACCCGTGTTTTTGTGTGCATGCTGATCGCGTTATCAATTGCCGGGCTGACTGGGCGGGTACTGAAAATGACCACAGGTCGCGCGCGGCCGTCGGTGAAAACTGAACAGGCTTGGAGCGGTGTTCATTTCAGTTCCAAGTATCATGCGTTTCCATCCGGGCATGTTGCCGCATCGACCGGATTTTTCGGCGTTTTGCTCTTTGTCAGGCGCCGGATTGGTCTCGCCTGCATGGCGATACCAATCTTGATCGGGTTTTCACGAATGTATGTCGCAGCGCATTACTTGTCCGACGTTGTTTGCGCGGCGGTCCTCGGAATCGTCTGCGCGCTGGTGGTTGTTCGTTGGCTCCTGAAAACAGCGAAGGTAGAGCATCTAACGTCGAACAACTAAGCTGGCGGAGGGGGTGAGATTCGAACTCACGAGGCCTTTCGGCCTTCCGGTTTTCAAGACCGGCGCGATCAACCGCTCTGCCACCCCTCCGTGAACAGCGGTCGCGGGAAGTGTGCCACGACGCTGACGTTGAGCAAACCAGGGCGTCGTAGTTGCCAATGGCGACCGCAGCTATGATTCACAGCTCGACAGGTGTCTATGTTCATGTGAACTTACTCCAATGGCGAAACGAAGATTCGTGCCGATCGTCAATGAAGCCCCGCAAAGTAGTGAACCGATCCACGGCCGGGGTGCATCGTGGAGTCCGGCTAATCGCTTCGAAAAACTTCACATTGATTTGACCGATACGGATGTAATTGACTTCGACCCCGGCAATCGGGAAGAGCGGCCGCCGCGCCCAACGCAATATTTCCGTGACGACACGAAATCGCTGATCACGCGCAACACCAGCCCGGATGTTGGTTTCGAGACCAGCATTAATCCGTATCGCGGTTGCGAGCACGGCTGCATTTATTGTTATGCGCGGCCAACCCACGAGTACCTCGGCTTTTCCGCCGGTCTGGATTTCGAAAGCAAGATCATGATCAAAATGAACGCGCCTAAACTGCTGGAGGCCGAACTGGAATCGCCGCGTTGGAAGCCGCAGGTGTTGGTGATGAGCGGCGTAACCGATCCTTATCAACCAATCGAGACGAAATTGCTGATTACGCGCGGTTGTCTTGAAGTTCTGGCGCGATTTCTAAATCCGGTCGCGATCATTACAAAAAACCGGCTGGTTGCGCGCGATGTTGATCTTCTGCGCGAACTCGCAAAACATGACGCCTGCGCGATCAACATCTCGGTCACCTCGCTCGATTCGAAGTTACAACGACTGCTCGAGCCTCGAACGTCGCCACCGCGAGCGCGGCTGGACACGATCGCGCAGTTGCGCTCCGCCGGAATTCCGGTCGGCGTAATGGTCGCTCCGATCATTCCCGGCCTAACCGATCACGAAATTCCGAGCATTGTCGAAGCATGTGCCAGGGCTGGGGCGCAATTTGCTGGTTACACAATCGTGCGGCTGCCGTGGACGGTCGCTCCGTTGTTCGAGAACTGGCTTGCCGAACACTTTCGCGAACGCAAAGAAAAAATTCTCGGACGACTTCGGGATTTGCGCGGCAACGGGAAATTGAATAATTCCGAATGGCACGCCCGAATGACTGGCCAGGGAATTTTTGCCGAGCAAATCGCCAATCTCTTCAAGGTCAGCTGCCGCCGATTTGGCCTGACGGCGCGGCCAACTCTTTCAACCGCGGCTTTTCGAAGGCCTAACGAGCAATTGCGCTGGTGGTAGGAACGGCGGCCCCTTCAGGAAATTTCAGCGGCGCAATGAAAATGCGCTAGGAAATCCAGATTGTTTTTATGTTGGTGAATTCACGAATGCCGTGCGCACCAAGTTCGCGGCCGAAGCCTGACCGTTTCGCTCCGCCAAATGGAACGCGCGGATCAGAAGCGACCATTGCATTGATAAAAACCATTCCGGATTCTAATTCTGATGTGAACAGTTCCCTTTCGCCCGGATCGTTAGTCCATGCGCTCGCGCCCAGCCCGAAGGCGCTGTCGTTCGCCTGTTCGATTGCCTCCTCCGCGTCGCGGATACAAAAGAGTGCCGCGACCGGACCAAAAACCTCCTCGCGAAATGCTGGCGCGCTCTTTGGGACGTCAACCAGGACAGTTGGTTCGTAAAAAAATCCCGGACCGTGGATACGATTTCCGCCGGTCAACAGTCTGGCGCCAACGGCGATGGACTTTTGAACTTGTTCGTCAACGCCATTCAAAATCTGTTCGGTGGCAAGTGGCCCGATTTCCGTCCTTTCATCAAAAGGGTCGCCAACTTTCAGCGCACGCATTCGCTCGACGAACTCCGCAACGAACCTGTCGTAGAGTGGATCTGCGATAAAAAATCGTTTGGCTGCGATGCAGGATTGGCCGCTATTGACCGTCCGGGCCTTCACCGCCGTGGCGACCGCATTGTTAAAATCGGCGCTCGGCATGACGATGAAGGCGTCGCTGCCCCCTAACTCGAGCACAGATTTTTTGATTTCGCGCCCGGCTGCGCTCGCGACCGCGCTTCCCGCCTTGTCGCTGCCGGTAAGCGTTACCGCTTTGACCCGCGGATCGGCGATTAGCTGCTCAACCTGATCGGCTTCGATCAGTAAGTTTTGAAACACGCCCTGATCGAAACCGGCGCGACAAAAAATCTCTTCAATCGCCAGCGCGCATTGCGGAACATTGGCAGCATGTTTGAGCAAACCGACGTTGCCCGCCATTAGCGCCGGAGCCGCGAATCGGAAAACCTGCCAAAATGGAAAATTCCACGGCATGACTGCCAGAATTGCCCCGAGCGGCTCATAATGGACGTAGCTTTGCGCCGCCGTGGTTTGGGCTGGTTCGTCTTCCAAAAATCGTTCCGCATTTTCCGCGTAGTAGCGACAACCTCGGGCGCATCTTTCGATTTCGTCGATTGCCGTCCGGAAAAGTTTTCCCATTTCGAGCGTGATGATCCGTCCGAGTTTCTCTTTCTCTTCTTCGAGCAACCTCGCCGCCATCGCCAGTAGTTGGGCCCGCTTTGGAAACGGTTGTCGCCGGTAATGCTCAAATGCCTGTTCTGCGACTGCGATTTTTCTCTCGATCTCCGGTGCAGTTAACGCCTCAAATTCCCTCAGCTTTTCGCCGGTTGTGGGATTGATTGATGCGATTGCCATTGTCGATCCTATAGCCGCAGACCTTTCGGAATCAAAACATGATCGAGCAGGTCGAACGACCACTGCACGAGCAATGCGAGAATCGCCGCCGGAATTGCACCTTGCAAAATCGTGACATGATCGTTCAAGTTCAATCCGCTCAAAATGGGTTCGCCGAGTCCCCCCGCGCCGATTAATGCAGCCAGCGTGGCCGTGCCGATGTTAATTACCGCGCTCGTTTTAATTCCGCCGAGGATTGAGCGTGATGCAATCGGCAGGTAAATTTTGCGAAGCCTCGCCCCCGGCTCGAGACCGAGCGCGATGGCAGAATCGCGGACTGGTGGCGCGATGTCCTGCAGACCAGTGGCGGTACTGCGAACGATCGGTAGCAATCCGTAGAGAAAAAGCGCGGCAATCGCAGTTCGCGCGCTGATTCCAAATAAGGGCAGCGGCACCAGTAACGCGAGAAGAGCAAGCGACGGAATCGTTTGCACAATTCCCGCAAAGCCAAGGATTATGTGACCGGTCGCGCCGCCACGACTGGCAAGAATGCCGAGCGGAATTCCGACAATCACAGAAAGCAGCAGCGAAAATCCGGCCAATTCCAAGTGGCGCCCCGTCCACCGCGCAAGTTTATGCATGAAACTTTCGTCAAACATGCGCCTGGTAGTTTGACTGCCTAAGGCCGTCGAACTTGCCGCGGTTGAGCGAGTGTCCGCTTCAAAATACAGATTGGCGGCCTCGGCATAATTCTTCGTTCGTTCTGCCTCTGCATTGAGCCGGATTATTTTCCGCTCATCGATTGTGCCTTCGAGTTTTCGCAACGCTTCAATAGCCGGGCTTGGCATTGCCAGGCGAAACAAGAACACCGCTTTGTATTGTGGAAAGAACCGTCGATCGTCCTGCAACGAAACGAGATTGTATTCAGCAATTTTCGCGTCGGTGGAATATGCGTCCTTCACGTCAATTTCCCCACGCGTCAGCGCCGCGTATCCGAGCGCATGGTCGATTCCAATCACATTTCGCGAATCCAATTGATATTCTGCCGCCAGCGGCCTCCAACCGTCCTGTCGATCCAGAAATTCGTGAGTGAGCCCGATTTTCAGCTCTGGGTGCTTTTGCAAATCGCCGATCGAATGAATCCCAAGTTTGTCGGCTTGGGCGGCACGCATCACCAGCGCATAAGTATTGTTAAAGCCGAGTGGCTCAGTCATTCCGATCCCGAGTTTGCCGAGCGCATTCGCAACCTGTTCGAATGTCAACGAATCGCTGCGTTTGAGAATCTCCTGTGTGATCGTGCCGGTATATTCCGGGTAGACATCGATCTGCCCCCCGCGCAAAGCTTCCCACAAAATAATCGTCCCGCCCATGCCTTGCCGGTGTTCAGCGGAAATACCTGCGTCATTCAATGTTCGCTGGGCGACTTCCGCCAACACATAGGATTCGGTAAATTTTTTCGAACCGATGATAACCGACTCCTTCGCGAAAGTTGGGATCGCGAACAGGAACGAAAGGAGACAGATCGTCTTCACGTAAGATTGACCGTCCGCTGCGCGTTGATGAAGTCGGAGACAAAACTATTGGCCGGTTTGTCTCTCAGATCGCCAATAGAACCCTGCTGAACAATCCGACCTTCGTTCATCAGGACGATCCGGTCGCCCAGATAGGCCGCTTCGGCCAGGTCGTGAGTAACCAGGAGCGCCGTCTGTTTTAAGCGTGCAAAAATTTCTCTCAAATCCTTTTGTAACGAAGCACGGACGAGCGGATCGAGTGCGCCAAGTGGTTCGTCCAGCAACAAGGCCTCAGGCGAAAGCATCAGGGCTCGCATTAGGCTGACGCGCTGCCGTTGGCCGCCGGAAAGTTCGATCGGATACCGGGCGAGCAGGTGTTCCGAAAAGCGCGTCAGTTCGCACAATTCGGACAATCTCGGCTTCATTTCGTTGTTCGATTTCCCAAGGTGCTGCGCCATTAGCAGGATGTTCGCGCGCGCGGTCAGGTGCGGGAACAAGCCGCCTTCCTGAATCACATAACCAAGACGGCGCCGAAAGCTGTCGATCTTGTCCGGGGCTATCAGCGTGCCGTCGAACATGATTTTCCCTTCGTCTGGCCTAACGAGTCCGACAATCAAACGCAGCAACGTCGATTTGCCGCATCCGCTGGGCCCAATCAAAACGGTCGTCTGTCCGCGCTCAACCGAAAGATTCGTTGCATGAAGCGCGGACAACTCGCCATAATGTTTGGCGATGCCGGTTAGTTCAATCAATGCGCTCACGCGCAGCTAGTTTGCCACGCTGAAATAAAAAACACCAAACAGCCGCGCGTCGTCTGTCCACAATTGTTCGAAACGAAATCCAGCCTGGCCTGCCAGCGCGGCGAACCCTTCCGGGGTATATTTGTAAGAATACTCAGTCAGCACTTTTTCATTTGCCAAAAAATGAAATTCTCGATCGTCGATCCGAACCCATTGTTCGATTTGACTGATAAGATACATCTCAACTCGACCATGACTTTGATTGTAAATGGCCCGATGACGCCAATTGTTAAGATCGAAGTTGGCCCCAAGTTCGTGATTTGCCCGAACAAGTAAATTCAAATTGAAGTCGGCCGTTATTCCGCGGCTGTCGTTGTAGGCAGCTTCGATGACGGCGGGGTTTTTCTGCAAATCGACTCCGATCAGCAGCCCCCCGTCCACGCCGCAAAGATCGAAGAGGCGGCGCAAAAATCTGACGGCGGCAACCGGCTCAAAGTTGCCGATCGTCGAACCGGGAAAGTAAACAATGCTGCGTAAAGATGGCTTTCGAGGCAGCGGCAGCTCGAATGGCGCGAGATAATCGGCAGCAATCGGCAAAATTTCCAACTTCGGAAACAACTGGCGAAAGCGCCTCGTCGACCACTGCAATTGCTCCTGCGAGATATCGATCGGAATATAAACCGACGGATCGCGCAGCTCTTCGAGAAGAATTTTAGTTTTTGTTCCGGCACCGGTTCCGAGCCCGATCAATTCAATGTCCGGGGCGAGAGCGGCGGCTACTTCAGCGCCGCGCAAACGCAGAATCCCCAGTTCGGTTCGGGTGATGTAATATTCCGGCAGTTCGCAAATTTTTTGGAACAGCTTTGCGCCGCGATCGTCGTAGAAAAACTTGCACAATAATTCTTTCGGCGACTTGGAAAGACCGGTCAGCGTCTCGGCGAGAAAACCGAGAGTTGAGGACGACCGTTGCAACAACATCCGCGGGTGGTCTTGATCATTCATGCGAGGTCGCGCGCGAGTCGAATCCCGGTGAACTGCCATCGTTTATCGGGTTGGAAAAAATTGCGATAGCTCTTGCGGATGTGGGTCCGCGAGGTGGCACAGGAGCCACCGCGCAACACGTATTGATTGCACATGAACTTGCCGTTGTATTCGCCCAGCGCGCCTGGCTCGGCGCGATAACCGGGATAAGGGGAATACGAACTCCGCATCCACTCCCAAACATCACCGAACATTTGTCGGAGACGTCGATTTTTCTCGAACGCGGCCAACGTTTGCGGATGAAATCGCTCGCTTTCAACAAAATTTCCATCGATCTCGATCTTCGCCGCAGCGCTCTCCCATTCAAACTCGGTCGGCAATCTTGCGCCCTTCCAGTTTGCGAAAGCATCCGCTTCGAAATAACTCACGTGCGTGACCGGCTCACTTTCATTGACAGGGCGGAAGCCGGACAAAGTGAAGTTCCACCATTTCCCCTCGCGCTTCTCCCAGTAAAGCGGCGCCTGCCAGCGCTGCTCGTTTATTGTAGTCCAGCCTAACGATAACCAGAATTCGGGGCGGGCGTAACCATTGTCCTCGATAAATTCGAAATACTCGCCGTTCGTGATCAGGCGATTCGCCATTGAAAACGGCAGAACCAGCGCCCGATGACGCGGCCCTTCATTGTCATACGAAAAGCCATCGCCGTGGTGGCCGATCTCGAAAATCCCTTCGTCGAACGATACGAAGTTCAACGGCGCGGTCCCGATTTTTTCATTTTCCAACTTACCTTTACGAAAGATGGGATGGAGCGGATTTTGGGCGAAGACATGTTTGATGTCGGTCACGAGCAACTCCTGATGCTGCTGCTCATGGTGAATGCCCAGCGTGATCAACGATTCGAGTTCAGTGAGAGTTTTGTCATCGGCACCGGATAGAAGATCGTCGATATCCGAATCAATCGCTGCGCGATATTTTTTTGTTTCTTCAACCGTTGGCCGCGAGATCAGGCCCCGCAGGTCGCGCCGATGCATGTCGCCGGCTGCGTTGTAATAGGAATTAAAAAGATACGCATACTCTGGAACAACCGGCCGATAGCCGGGTATCCATTTCTTTAGAATGAATGTTTCGAAGAACCAGGTGGTGTGCGCCAGATGCCACTTCGTCGGGCTAACGTCGGGCATCGATTGCACGACGCAATCTTCCGGCGCGAGATTCTGGCAAAGGCCGTCCGTGAAATCGCGAACTTCGTGGAACCGCGCGAGCAACTGTTCCCGGCGCGAATTGCCGCTGCGTGTCCGCGTTTTTGCGGCAGATGGAGATTCGGCGGTCGCGGCGGCGCTCGAGCTCAAGTGATTCCACCTTCCTGCTCAAGCTCTTCTTTTCGCGC
>DASPUI010000190.1:0-10166 GCA_035622995.1 Chthoniobacterales bacterium | reverse complement strand
GTTCATTTCACTGGCAGCGCACGTTGTCGATCTTACCAACGATCGCGCAACAATCGACGGAACGTTGAGCGCTGATGGAAAAATCTGTGCGACCTGCCGCGGAATTTTCGTTGCGGTCAAAGAAGGTCACCCGGCCTTTCATCGTTGGTAAGTCACTGGAATTCGGCGCCCGAATTTCGCGGATGCGGGAACCGGGTTGTCGCGCGTAGGTTGCGAGCATGAAGAATTCCAATTTCCAAATTGTTCCGCTTGCGACCGAGATCGCTGAGGGTGCGCGGCAACGGATGGTCAAAGGTGCTCCCGACCACGCATTGATCACGGTCGACTCGCCGGATGGTTATCCGTGCCGGCATTGTCTTCGGTACGCTGAACCTGGCGAGCGAGTCATTCTCTTCCCCTATGCTTCGATTCCAGACGGACATCCGTACGCGGAGACCGGCCCGATCTTCGTCCACGCCGAACCGTGCGAGCGTTACGGCCCGACCGATCAATATCCGGCGGAGTTTCGACAGGGTCGCGTCTTCCGGGCCTACGATGTAAATTTCGACATGATCGATGCGATGGTCGCAAACGGAAGCGAGCCCGAAGAGGTGATTGCAAAGCTTTTTGAAAATCCCAAGACTGCGTTGGTGCAGGCGCGAAGCGTAACTCGCGGTTGCTACACTTTTGGAATTGAGCGCATATGAAAACGATGGACCTCCTCCCGCCGCCCGCGACGATGTATCGCGCGTTGGTCAGCCGCGATTCGAGTTTTGAAGGGATCTTTTATGCCGGAGTTCGCACAACCGGAATTTTTTGCCGGCCGACATGTAGCGCGAAAAAACCGGCTCGTGAAAATGTCGATTTTTTTTCTACGCCGAGCGAGGCGTTACACGGCGGCTATCGGCCGTGTCTGCGGTGCAAACCGATGGATCCTGTCGAGCGCGCGCCGAAACTGATCGAGCGATTGCGGGAAGAGGTTGAACGAGCGCCCAATGGCAGACTGACCGATAAGGAGCTTGCGGCAATGTCGATCGATCCATCCACCGCCCGCCGCCAATTCAAACGACATTATGGAATGACCTTTCAGGCATATCACCGTGCCCGGCGGTTGGGTTTAGCGCTGCGAGAAGTTCAACGTGGCGGCCGGGTTGATGAAGCTCGCAATGGTAGCGGCTTCGAATCTGAGAGCGGTTTTCGCGATGCGTTCGCCCGAATTTTTGGCGCTCCGCCAACTGCAGCCAGAGAAAAAAGCGGATTGTTTGCCGAACGAATCGAAACGCCGCTTGGTGCGATGCTAGCCATTGTGGACGACGAAGGGTTGCGCTTGCTTGAATTTGTCGATCGTCGCGCGCTGGAACGCGAGTTGTCGATTTTGCGGACGGACTTGCAAACGAATGTTGTGCCGGGCAGGCATAAACATCTGGATGCGGTCCGCTCGCAATTGGCGGACTATTTTTCCGGCGAGAATTTGGAATTCGACGTTCCACTCGCGCCGGTTGGTTCTCCATTTCAACTTCGAGCCTGGGAAATTTTGCGATCGATTCCAACCGGAGAAACGCGTTCCTACTCCTGGATGGCGAAAAAGCTTGGTGATGTCGAGATGCGCCGCGCAGTTGGCCGCGCCAACGGCGAAAACATGATGTGCATCATCATTCCTTGTCATCGTGTGATACGCGCTGACGGCACCCTTTGCGGTTATGGCGGCGGACTATGGCGCAAAAAATGGCTGCTCGATCACGAGAGAAAGCATGTTGAGAAGTTGAGAAGTTGAACGGACGGAGAGAATTCTTCTTCTCAAGAATTCGACGGTTCAACCATTCAAAAATCGGAAGCGCGCCCGGGGTGACTCGAACACCCGACCGACGGATTAGAAATCCGTTGCTCTATCCGGCTGAGCTACGGGCGCTTTGCCGCCAATATGTGATCCGGATAGAAGAAAAATCCAGTAATTTGGAGATGCGACCGCGATGATCGGAAGCCAGTGATTCGGCCACCGACTTGGCTAATCGTTGATACGGTGCTTCAATTCCCAAACTCGCAGAGCGGCGAGCAAGAGAGCTTTGGTGCGGGTCAGCGTTCCAGCGGCGGCTGGAGAGACCCCTTCGCCGTTGGAGGGAGAAGAAGCAGTAGTGGTGCGGGCGCGAGGTCGGCCGCGCTTTTGACCTTTCGACTTACGAACTCGCCTGGTAGCGGGCTCGGCTGCTGAGACATGGACACTGCTCATAATTTCAATTATTAACTATAATTACCACTAAAGCAACTCCCAGGCCACACCGGTAAACGTCACTTTTGCCACCTAACTGCCGGTTGTATTTTTGAGCCTCACGCGAGCCGCCTGCGGACTCCGTTGCCAGGAACCTTCGGAGCCTTGCCAATTCGTCTGGGTTTTAAAACCGCTTGTGTGAGCTCCAGTTCTCCGGCAGTTTCAAGCGCCTATGGCGGACCGGAAGCTTGGCTGTCTCAGTATTTTTTTGTTTGTGGCGCTGTGTGCCAGTCTGTTTGTTAACTTCATTTTGATGCTGGCCGCTCTGCGTGGTGTCGGCAGCCCTGTGCGCATGGCCGAACCGGTTCCGCGTTTCCGGGAAGTCCTCCTGCAGAGAGGAACGTTTGGCGTCTCCGACAGAATCGCACTGATCACGTTGCGGGGTCTGATTAGCTCCAGCATTCCCGGCAACGTCAGTGATTCAATGGTAGAGGATATGCGGGCGGCGTTGGAACAGGCGCGCGAAGACAGAAATGTCAAAGCGATTGTCCTGGAAATCGATTCCCCGGGAGGCGAAGTCACTGCTTCGGACGAAATCTACAACGCGGTGGTCAAAGCCCGCGCGCGAAAGCCGGTCGTCGTCTACATGGACTCGCTGGCGGCGTCGGGCGGATATTATGTTTCCTGCGGCGGGAAATTTTTGATGGCGAACGAAACAACGATTACGGGTAGCATCGGCGTCATCATTCAGACGCTCAATTACGAACAGTTGTTCAACAAAGTTGGCCTGGCGTCGGTGGTCTTCAAGAGCGGTAAGTTTAAGGACATTCTCAACGGCGCCCGGCCAATGACGCCGGAGGAGCGCGAGCTGATTCAGAGCTTTGTCATGCAGACTTATGAAAAGTTTCTGGGGATCGTGGCCCGGGAGCGTGGTGTTCCTGCGGATACGCTGCGCAACGGCATCGCCGATGGCCGTATTCTTTCCGGGAAAGACGCGCTTAGCCACAAGTTAATCGATGGTCTCGGTCAGCTCGACGACGCGTTCAAAAAGGCGAAGGAGCTTGGGAATGCGCCGAATGCGATGGTGGTGAAGTATGGACCGCCGTTCAGTCTCAGTCGGTTCTTCCGCGCTTTCGGGCAGAGCGATTCGAAAATTCAACTGGAGCTGCCCAAGCAACTGGTTCCGCAACTGGAGAGCGGACGCGCGTATTTTCTACCGAGCTTTTACGCTCCGTAGCATCGCAAGGTGCTGTCATGTTTGGCAACGCTTTCACCAGCGCCGCTGGCAATATCGTTTTTGCGCTCTACTTTCTGGCCTCAGTTGGTGTTTTCGTTTCTCTTATCCGCCAAATTCGGGCTCGGAAATCGGCCACTGAATTCTCCATCTCGGAATCGACCAGGACATTTGACTGGCCTGAAGCACTCCTGGCGGCCGGGTTGGTCTCATTTCTTCTACTCAACGTTTTCACGGCAATATTCCGATCGGAACGTGTCCAACTAAATAGCCACGATTTGATCCCAAATTTGCTCCTGGTCGTTGTAGTCGTTCTCTTCATTACCACATTCTTGAGGGTGCGTGGACTCGATCTCGACTCGCTAGGTGGATTTTCGCGAATCAGCTTTGTTCGTGCTGCCAGTACTGGAGTCATTCTGATCTTCTTTACTTATCCCTTGCTCGGAATTGCCGAGTCGATCGTCCAGGCTTTGTTCGGTCTGGGCTCGGGCAGACAAGAGATCGTCGATCTCTTCACCAGTTCGGGGACGCTGAGGCAGCGGGTCATCATTGTTATTCTCGCCGTGGTGGTCGCGCCGATTTCCGAAGAGTTTATTTTTCGTTTCTTTCTTTACGGAGTGCTCAAACGCTACTTTGGAATAGGGCTGGCCTTGCTTTTCAACGCGTTTCTTTTCGCGGCGGTCCATACTCATCTTCCTTCGCTGGCACCGCTCTTCGTCCTCGGTGCGTGCTTCACTCTGGCCTACGAATGGAGCGGATCGATTCTCGTTTCGATGACCATGCACGCACTGTTCAACGGCGTTCAATTAACGGTGCTGGCCTTTCCCCAACTCATTCAGCAATGACCCTGCGCCAGGTGGGCGAAGATCGATTGCTCGGGCAGTTGCTGCCTTCGCTGGCGCTTCGCAGGAACGTCATTCTTGGGGCAGGAGACGACTGTGCAGCCGTTCGATCACCTGGAGAGAGCAAACTACTTCTGCTTAAAACCGATTGCGTTGTCGAAGAGATCCATTTTGGGCGTAAGACCGATCCAGTCTTGGTTGGTTGGAAGGCGATGATGCGGCCGTTGAGCGATTTTGCAGCCATGTCGGGGATTCCACAGTTTGCGTTGATCACGATCACACTGGCCGCCGCCAGATCGACCAGCTGGGTCCGAAGAGTCTATCGCGGACTAAACTCGGCCGCGAGAAGGTTTGATGTCAGCATCGTTGGCGGCGAAACGAGCAACACCAACGGTCCATCGGCAATTTCGGTCAGCGTTGCCGGTTTTGTCGAAAAGGATCGTTGCGTTTCTCGGCGCGGCGGGAAAAGCGGTGACGATCTCTTTGTGACCGGCAAACTGGGTGGTTCACGACGCGGCCGACACCTGCGATTTCTTCCGCGCATTGAAGAATCGCGATGGCTCAGCAAACACTTTGCGATTCACGCGATGATCGACCTGAGCGACGGGCTCGGGTCGGATCTTCCGCGGCTGGCGCGCGCAAGCAATCTGGGATTCGAAATCGATGAGAGCAGATTGCCACTCAATTCCGGTGCAAAAATTAGCAACGCGATTTCCGATGGAGAAGATTACGAGCTTCTCTTTGCTATTTCTCGGCGCGACCGCGTTCGCCTCGAAAAATCCTGGCGCAAGAAGTTTCCGAAACTCCTGATCACGCGCATCGGACGCCTCTCTCAAGCCTCAACTGTCAACCCGCAACCTCTGCGAAGTGGCTACGTTCATTTCAAATAATCCGGGCGAAACCGAACAATTCGGCCGCGAATTCGCAAGCAATCTCCGCCAGGGAAGCGTCGTCGCGCTCGCTGGCGAGCTCGGCAGCGGGAAAACGCAGTTTGTAAAGGGAGTCGCGGCGGGGATCGGCAGCGTCATGCCGGTTACCAGCCCTACCTTTACCCTCATCCATGAATATCGCGATGGTCGGTTGCCGATTTATCATTTTGATTTTTTCCGGATCGAAGATCGGCGATCGGCGGAGCGGCTGGGATTGAATGATTATTTTTTTGGCGACGGCATTTCGGTAATCGAGTGGGCGGATAGATTTTCGTCGTTGATTCCAGAACGGGCGACCTGGATTTTTTTTGAGACAAAATCACCAACGCAGCGCGCAATTACAGTAAAATGAAGATTATTGCGCTCGAGCTTTCAAGCGCGCGTGGATCATTGGCTTGGAGCGATGGTGACGTCGAGTTCTCGCGAGATTGGCCTAACGATCGACAGGATTCGTCCGCATTTTTTCAAAACCTGGCGGCCGCCCGGAAAGAGTTTGGCTTGCCGGATGCGATCGTCGTCGGTCTCGGCCCGGGTTCTTATGCCGGCACGCGCATTGCGATTTCAGCGGCGATCGGATTGTGGCTGGCTGGAGGGACAGGCTCTGTCTCGTCTCAAAATTTCGGACAATACGGAGGTCGTCTCCCCACGAAGCTGCTCGGCTATCCATCGATTTGCGCAATCGCCGCCGACGAGAACAATTACTGCGTGATTGGCGACGCCCGGCGGAACTCGTTTTTCTTCGCCAGAGTGGACGCGAACAAATTGGTCGAAGGCCCGGATTTGCTCACCGAAGCTGAATTGAAGCGAAAATTGAATAAGTTCGAGACCGGGATGTCGATCTTTGCCTCGCAAAAACTATCTCAGTTTGAAAATATCACTCTTCGTTATCCTTCGGCCTGCGTTCTGGCAAAGCTTGCCCGTGACCCAGAGAGAAAATTTTTGCAGCCGCCGCTTGAACCGATGTATCTGCGCGAGCCGTACATCACCGTGCCAAAAATGACATGACGAAGGAGCATCGTTGCTGGGCGGAGGTTGATCGTGCGGCGTTGCGTCACAACGCGAAGATTGTTCGAGCCAACGCCGGAGCGGCTGAAATGCTCGCCGTTGTAAAGGCGAATGGCTATGGCCACGGCATGATCGGCGTCGCCCAGACACTGGCAAGTGACGTTCAACTTTTCGGCGTCGCTAACTTGGAAGAAGCGATCGCACTCCGCGAAGCTCTGCCGCATCCGATCGTCATTCTTGGCCCGGCGCTTCCAGCCGAAAGATCGATCATTATTGAGCGCAAATTTATTCCGACAATTTCAACATTCGAGGAAGCAGAAGCGTTCGATCGAATCGGTCGCGTAGCAATCAATTTCAAGATCGATACGGGAATGGGACGAATGGGGGTGCCGGAAGCGGAAGCCGTTCAAACGTTCCAGAAGATTGCCGCCCTGCCGAACATTGAAATTCACAGCGTCTCGAGTCACATGCCGGTCTCAAACGAGGATGCAGAGTACACGCGCGATGAGCTGCGGCGATTTGAAGAGGGCCTGACCCAATTGCGCGCTGCTGTTCCGGGCGATTACAAGGCGCACATTCTGCAAAGCGCAGGCCTGCTCGCGTTCAATCGCGAAGTTTTCGGAGTGGTTCGCGCTGGAATAATTTTATACGGGATTTCTCCGCTTCCGGAATTTCAAAATCGGTTGAAACCGGCGATGACCTGGAAGACGCGGATCGGC
Source organism: Chthoniobacterales bacterium (assembly GCA_035622995.1). GTDB lineage: Bacteria > Verrucomicrobiota > Verrucomicrobiia > Chthoniobacterales > UBA10450 > DASPUI01. The sequence goes on along the minus strand of DASPUI010000190.1, from coordinate 3,252 downwards.
CTGATTCGCGATCTCCCGAAAGGAAGTTCGATCAGCTATGGCCGAACGTTCATCACTCCGCGAAAGATGCGGGTAGCGACCCTAACGGCAGGGTACGCCGATGGTTATCCGCGACATCTTTCGAATCGTGGCGCTGCGGTGCTGGTGCGCGATCAGCGGTGCCCGCTCCTCGGTCGGGTCACGATGGATTTAATGGTGATCGATGTTTCGGCAATTCCCAATCTCGACGCTGGCGAGGAAGTGGTCTTGATGGGAAAGCAGGGAAGCGAGGAAATATCCGCGCATGAATTGGCGGAGAAAGCCGGCACGATCACGTGGGAAATCACCACTCGAATTGGCAGCCGCGTTCCTCGCGTTTACGTTTAATCATCGATGTTCCAGATCATTTTCAACCAATTGAGCGCCGCGGAGATGTCGGCCATGCCGAAAAAATTTCAGCTCGATCTTCTGGCGGAGTTTCAAATCTTGCCAGAGGACCTGAATCGTCTCGACTCGAAGCATTTCGGCGCGATCGAGCGGGAAGGAAAGAAATTATATCGGTACCGGGCGAAAGATTATCGCATTTACTTCGAGAAAACGGCCGAAGGAATCACCGTCCATCGCGTTCTGCACAAAAACACGCTGCGGGATTTTCTGTTCCGGAGCAAACTACCGACTTCTGAGGATCAACAGCTCGGTAAACAGCGCGAGTTTTGGAAATTAATCGAGCAAGGCGAACGGTCGCGAAAAGCCTGAGTTTTACTTCATCAGCAGCACTGAGCGGCTGCGCTTTATCTCGCGAGTGATTTTGCGATGCAGGTGTGCCGGCATGCCGGTCACGCGCCGTGGAAGAATCTTGCCACTCTCAGTTACGAACTTTTTCAGCAAATCGGGATTTTTATAATCAATCGCTTCGATCGAGATGTCGATACGGCGGCGCGGCATCGCGCGATTGGCACGGCGAAAAGCGGAGCGGCGTTTGGCAGTTTTCGGTTGCATTTATTTAGTTTCGCGATGGAGCGTGTGTTTGCGCAGGAAAGGATTGTATTTCTTTTTTTCGAGCCGGTTCGGGGTGCGCGGACTTTTTTTGTTTCGCCTGGTCATGTAACGCGAGACCGGTTTGCCGAGCGCCTTCGCTTCGGTGCACTCGAGAGTGACAATTTCCTGCGCCATAAATTTATTCTTTGGTACTTTCGGTCGCTGCCGGCTGTTCTTCTTCGCCTTCGCTCTCGCCGCCCTCATCCTCGGTTAAACCGAAGAGAGAGGTAACCGACTGCCGGACCCGTGACGCTTTACTTTGCTTCTCGAGCTGTGATTGGCATTCAACCGTGAAGCGCGCAAACGGGATCGCCTCAAGCCGGGCGCGCGGAATCGGTTTGCCGGACATCTCACACGTCCCGTAAGTTCCAAGCTCGATACGTTTCAGCGCCTGGTCGATTTCGTAGAGCGCGTCCTGCTCCTGCGAAAGCAAGCTCAGGGCAAAATCGCGATCGTAAGCATCCGAGCCCGCATCGGCCTGATGCATTCCGAACGCCGAGGCCTCGCTGCCTTCGGCCCGCGAACGGAGCGTATCCTGCGCGACGCCCGCCATCGAATCGACCATCGCATCGCGCAATTGCAAAAGCTTCTGTTTCTGCTGGCGAGTAAAATTGTCTAGCTTTCGCTCCCGGTTATTGTGGCTCATCATCGTCGCGGGCGATTGCTGGGTTTTTTTAGAAAACTTCGCCGGTTTCTTTTTGGCTGAAACCTTTTTTGCGACGGGACGCCGCGCCGGTTTCGAAGCTTTGTGGGCTTTCTTTTTGGTGGATTTAGATTTTTTTCCTTTAGCCATAAATTTGAAACGGCGCCCGCGGGGAGGTGGCGCCGAAAAAACGGAGGCTTAATTAAGAACATTTCGCCAGACGCGCAAGAGGAGATTTCGGGTAGGAAGAACATCGTGCTGTGGCGCCGGTTTTCGGCGATGCCGCGTCGTCCTTCCAGGAATCACGAGCTGGCACTCGAGTAGTGCCGCAGAGCGAACCGCCAGAACCCGCGGGACAGGAAAAAAACGATTGTGGACGCGACCACGAGCTGAAGCATGAGCGGCCCCGGTTGCCCAAAGGACTTGATCAGCAATCGTGCGGGAATATTCGCGACGATTACCACCGGAATGATCCAGCCAAAGATAATTTTAAATAGCCGAGGGAAAATGGCGTCGGGATAACGAGCGATATTCAGGAAATTGAAATAGCCATAGACCAGCCCCTGGGCACGCACGATCCAAAAACTCACCGCTGCAAGGCTGAGCATGATCGAATAATGCACCGCAATGCCGAAACCGAGGGCGACCAGGTAAAGCAACAGCGCCATCGCATTCGGCGTGATATGCAGTTGTGCCAGCGAAAAACAGACAACAACGCCGCCGACGATCGCGTTGACCACGCTGTCGAGCGCGAACTGCTTTGTCGAAACTGCGAACTGGCTGTCGACCGGCAAAACGAGCATGGAATCGAGCTTCCCAGTGCGAACGAGCTCGGGAATATTCGCGACGTTGACGAAAAAGAAGGCCTGAAAAAGTTGCGCGATGATCTGGTGGGTGCCGATGAGCAGGACCACTTCCCATTTCGTCCAATCGCCAATGCGATCCACGTTGCCGAAAATGATCGAGAAAAAAATGATCTGTCCGCAAAACCAGAGCACCTCCACCAGCATCCAGAGAATGAAGTTCGCCTTGAAGCTCAGCTCGCGAATGAGCGAGTTGCGCAACATGATGGAATAAATCTCGAAGTAACGGCGCATCTTTATTTTTTGGCCGGGACGCATCATAGAGAGGCAGCTATCCACCAACCGCTTGGTAATGACTCAGGCCGCGTCTCCACATCCCGCGCGCTGCGGCCCAGGTCAGGAAAAGCCAGCCGGTTTGGATCGCGAGAGCTTGAAACAGTGCGGGACCTCGCAATCGCTCCAGAAAAATCGCTACCGGGCAGAACAATTCATAATAAAACGGCATCCATTTCATCACCGCCTGAATTCCCGCCGGCATAATGTCGATCGGAAACATTTGGCCGCCGAGGAAATATTCGAATGAGTAAACGATGAACACGAACGTCGTGATTTCCAAAATCCAAAATGCCATCATCGCCAGCGAATAGGTGATGAAAAATTGGATGAACGCCGCCATCATCGTTGACACGATGGCCAGCACATAAGTCAGCGGATCGCTTGGCAGCGTGATGTAATTGTGAAAATAGAGAAAGATGAGCGCGATCGGCGGCAGGGTGACGAAGGTGTAAA
>DASPUI010000189.1:0-11290 GCA_035622995.1 Chthoniobacterales bacterium | reverse complement strand
CATGCTGCTGCTTCGCCCTGAAATATTAGCGGCCGCGATTTTGTTTCGAGCAATGATCCCGTTAACTCCTGAGACATCGCCTGATCTTTCAGCTGTGCGCGTCTGGATCGGCGCCGGAAAAATGGATCCGATCATTCCACCGGCACAGACGAAGCAGTTGGCGGACTTGTTGCGTGGTGCCGGAGCGGATGTCACGATTCGCTTTTTCGAAAGTGGGCACGACCTTACCAGTAATGATGTCGATCTTGCGCGGGAGTGGTTGACAGGTTTGCAATATTAAGTCATGCGGGTAACGACTGAAAAGGAAGACGAGCAATTTTATCGCGACACTGAGGCCATCGCGTTTCCTAAGATCGACGATCGTCAGCTTTCGTTGCTGGATCCGTTAGGCCAACGGCGCGTGCTCAAGCGCGGCGACTTGATTTTCAAAGCGGGCCAGCGCGATTTTGGTTTAACGGTGGTCCTGCGTGGCGAATTGGAAGCCTATGAGCAGCGGGATGGGACGGAGCAAATTCTCGCTACCGGAAGCGAGCGCGATTTTATCGGCGATGTGTCGATGTTGCAGGGAACATCTGCTCTCGCGAGTGTGCGCGTGATCTCCGACGAAGCCGAAATTCTTCACGTCCCGGCCACAGAGCTGCGGCGCGCGCTGGCCGAAATACCGGCAGTAAGTGCGACTATCGTCAATGCGCTGATCATGCGACGGCGTCGATTAAATCGCGACCGTGAGTTTGCCGGGTTTCGAGTTCTAGCGGCGGACGATGATCGCGACGGCCGTCGAATCGATGATTTCCTGGACAAAAATCACATTCCCCACCGCGTGGTCGACGTTGCGAGCGCGCAAGGCCAGGAGCTGAGCAAGCGTTTTCACCTAACGAATCGCGATCTGCCGACACTGATTGCGCCGAACGGTTCGCCCTTGCGCCGTCCGTCACTGCGCGAAGTCGCGCAGGTTGCCGGATTGCTGCGTCCGCTCGTGCGTGAAGATGAAACCGAAATTTTCTCTGACGTCACGATTGTTGGCGCTGGGCCGGCCGGACTAGCCGCCGCGGTTTATGCGGCGTCGGAGGGATTGAACACCGTTGTTCTTGAGGGTTATGCGCCCGGCGGTCAGGCGGGATCGTCTTCACTGATCGAAAATTTTTTTGGGTTTCCAACCGGTGTTAGCGGCGGCGACTTAACCTGGCTGGCGCAACTTCAGGCCTATCGCTTCGGCGCGAAATTTTCCACGCCGGCCGAGGCGCTCTCACTTCGTTACGATCCGGATGACGAATATCGGGTGTGCATCGAGATTGAAGGTTGCTCCGCAATTTTACGCGCAAAAACGGTTTTGATTGCGAGCGGCGCCAATTATGGCCGGCTCCAGGCGGAGAATCGCGAAAAGTTCGAAGGTGTCGGCGTTTATTACGCGGCTACAGCGCTGGAAGGCCAGATTTGTCGAAATGAAACTGTGATTGTCGCGGGCAGCGGCAATTCGGCGGGTCAGGCCACAATGTTTCTTTCCGATGGCGCCAGGAAAGTGTTGCTCGTAGTTCGAGGCAACGACATCACCAGCAAAATGTCCGATTACTTGTCTCGTCGCGTGCAGGCTCAGAAGAACATTGAAATTCTTTACCGGACGGAAATCCGCAAAATGTCGGGCGGCCAAAAACTCGAGGAAGTCGAGATCGAGAATACAAAAACAGGCGAGCGCAGAGTCATTAAAACTCCGGCGGTATTTTCAATGATCGGCGCGAAACCCTGCACGGAATGGTTGCCGGAAGAGATCATGCGGGACGACCGTGGATTTGTTAAAACCGGCAACGCCGTCGCCGATGCACCGGCCTGGCGCGCGAACAAACATCAACCGACTCCAATGGAAACCAGTCTTCCCGGAATTTTCGCCGCCGGGGACGTTCGTTCCGGATCGGTAAAACGTTGCGCCGCCGCGGTCGGCGAAGGTGGAATGGCCATCGCCGGGATTCACCTTCGGCTGATCTCGTCAGATAACAGCAATCGCAAATGAGCGCGCGAGGTTGCTCCCATCTCGACGCGATCGCCGCGGTCAAGCAACCGGAAGTTCGCGAATGCGCCGAATGCGTGAAAATCGGGGCGCGTTGGCTTCATCTTCGAACCTGTCAGGAGTGCGGAGTAACGTTGTGCTGCGATAGTTCGCCAAATCGCCACGCCACCAAACATGCCCGTGCAACCGGGCATCCGGTGATTGCTTCTGCCCAACCAGGCGAGCATTGGCTGTATTGCTACTCTGACGACAGCTTCTGCGAATACTAATTCGCAACCATGTGGACGCTTGTTCAAGAACCATGCGACGAGAACGTCGTTCGCGCGAGGTCGGCGACTGTCCCATGCTCGAAGTCGCGCGGGCGCTGGGTCCTGGTGGCGACAATCCTCGCTACCAGCATGGCGTTCATCGATAGCACCGTCGTCAATGTTGCCTTGCCGGCGCTGCAAACGAATCTCAATGCCACCGCGGTAGATGTGCAATGGGTGATTGAAGCGTACTCTCTCCTGCTCTCCGCGTTGTTGCTCGTCGGCGGTTCACTGGGCGATCATTACGGCCGGCGTCGGATTTTTTTGATCGGAATTACAATTTTCGCTGCTGCATCGGCGGCCTGTGGCTGCGCCGCCAGCATTTATCAACTCATTGCAGCACGGGCCTTTCAAGGGATTGGTGCGGCACTGCTCGTCCCGGGAAGCCTTGCCATTATCAGCAGTTCTTTTTCAGAGGAAGAACGTGGGCACGCCGTCGGCACATGGTCTGGTTTCAGTGCGATCACTACCGGCATCGGGCCGGTGATTGGCGGATGGCTGATCGAACATGTCTCATGGCGCGCGGTATTCTTCATCAACGTTCCGATCGCGCTCGCGGTGATTTTTATTTCACTTCGGCATGTCCCGGAAAGTTCGGACGAGGAAAACACCAGGATAGATTGGTTAGGCGCAATCTTGGCCGCTGTCGGTTTGGGTTCACTGATTTATGGATTGATCGAATCGTCACGACTCGGTTTTACAAATCGATCGGTAGTAATTTGTTTTATCACTGCGGCGGCGCTCCTGATTGTTTTTTTGATTGTCGAAGCGCGGCTTGCTCAACCCATGCTGCCGCTCGCGCTTTTTCGCTCCGCCACTTTCAGCGGAACGAATCTACTGACGTTCTTCCTGTACGCCGCTCTTAGCGGGACATTGTTTTTCTTGCCGCTGAATTTGATTCAAGTTCAGAATTATTCGGCCACCGCCGCGGGCGCAGCGCTACTGCCATTTATCGCGACTATTTCTCTTCTTTCGCGCTGGTCCGGTGGGCTGATTACGACTTATGGACCGAGACCTCCGCTCATAATTGGCCCGTTAATCGCCGCACTCGGCTACCTGCTTTTCATGCGACCCGGAATGGGTGGTAGCTACTGGACCAACTTTTTCCCGGCGATCGCTGTTCTCGGTCTCGGAATGGCGGTTAGCGTGGCGCCGCTGACGACCACAGTAATGAATTCGGTGGCGCAAAATCGGGTCGGAGTTGCCTCCGGCGTCAACAACACTGTCGCGCGCGCCGCCGGGCTCATCGCCATTGCGATACTCGGAATTGTCATGTTGCGGGTTTTTGATAATGGCGTCGATCGAAGAGTCGCTGCCTGGGGATTACCCGATGCCGCGTCTAGAACACTGCAAGCACAACGCACAAAGCTGGCCGCCATTGTTTTTCCGGACGATCAAGATCTGGGAACTCGGAAATTGATGCGACAGGCGGTCGGTGAATCCTTTGTCGGCGGCTTCAGAACTGTAATGGGCATCGGTGCGATACTGGCTCTCGCGAGCGCGATGGCAGCGTTCGTCTTTGTCAGACCGCAAAACGCAACGGTTACGCCGCCGAATTAGAGTTTGTCTGGATGCTCCAGCAATTCGATTACCCGTTTGAGGAGGCGTCCCGCGCCGCCGCCATCGATACTCCGATGATCGAAGCTAAGCGTGATCTGCGCTTCGGTCCGCGGAACAAATTCGTTCTTGGTCTCGTCCCACCACGGAATTTTTTTTCCAACGCCGAGACCGAGGAGCAAAGTTTGGTCGGGCAGGGGAATCGGCGTGCCCCATTCGACTTTAAATGTGCCGAAATTTGAAACTGCCGCCACGCCACCCGCCTGCATATCTGGTGAAATGCGGCGCTTACGGGCCAGATCAACGAGCTCTTGATATTTCGCGACAAGTTCGGCCAGCGAAGTTTTGTCCGCTGCACGAATAATTGGCACCATGATTCCATCTTCGGCCTCAACCGCGACTCCGATATCGATTGAATTTGTTTGGACAATTCGGTTGCCGATTAACTTCGCCGCCGCGTTTGGATTCTCCGCCAGCGCAAGAGCAAAAGCGCGCACAGCGTAAAGCGCAGGGCCCGGCTTCGGATGGCCGTCCGCTACTGTTCGGACCTGCCGATCCTGTAGAACCGGATCGAGATTGACCGACGAACCGATCGTTGCCAACGGTCGAGACCAACTGCGACGCATCGCGTCGGCGACGCCGGTACGAATCGCCGAGGCTTCGTTTGCCTTTTCCCTGTCGATCTTGTGAAGAAAATTTTCGAGATCTTTGATGGTGACGCGATTGCCTGCGCCGGTCCCGGTGATTCCAGCGAGATCTGCGGCCGTTAGGCTAAGCTCGGCCATCCGCGCACGCACTCGCGGCGAAACGTAGCTTGCGCCTTTCAACGTCGCCGGCACTGGCAACCCTGCGGATGAGCCGGTTGAAGCCGCGAACGTCTGATAGCCATCACCATCGACGGCAAAATGTGGCTTCGATTCGTTTATCTCCTGATCCGCCCGCGCCGGAATCTCTTCGACCACATCTTTCTGTGGTGGAGGGACGAGTTTGGCGAACCGTGCCGCGTCCGCTTCGCTCGCTTCGACATAGCCGAGAACAGTGCCAATCGGGTACGTCTCCTTCACTTGGGCCGTGATCTTGTCGATCTTGCCTTTGCACGGCGTGGTGACACCCATCACCGCCTTGTTCGTTTCGACTTCGATGATTTCCTGATCGGCCACCACCTCGTCGCCCGGTTTTACTCTGATGTCGACAATTGTCGCTTCAGCGATCGATTCGCCAAGTTGCGGCATGATGATCGGGACTTGCGGCATAAAAATCTATTCTTTCAAAAGTTGGCGCGCTTTGGCTGCGATCGCCTTCGCGCTCGGCCGATGTGTCGACCAAAGATTGGGATGATAGGGAATCGGCGTGTCCTTGGCGTTGATTCTCGCCGGCGCGGCATCGAGCAAATGAAATCCTTCGCTGGCAACCCGCGCGATCACCTCCGCTGTCACGCCACCCCACGGAAACGATTCGCCAACGCAAAGTAAACGGCCGGTGCGCGCGACCGAAGCGAGCACGGTATCGGTGTCAAGCGGTTTGACCGTGCGAAGATCAACAATTTCGATCTCTAGACCTTCACGTGCCAGCTCCGCCGCGACGGCAAGCGATTCCTGCACCATCACGCTGTAACTCACAATCGTAAGATCGCGACCTGCTCGCGCGATCCGCGCTTTGCCGATCGGAGTCGCTTCGTTAGGCAACTTGTCAGCCTTGAGGTGATAATAAAGATATTTGTGTTCGCAATAGACCACCGGGTCGTCGATTGCGACCGCGTCAATCAACATGGTGTAGGCGTCTTCTACCGTCGCCGGCGTCATCACCACCAGCCCGGGATAATGCGCGTAGATCGATTCCATCGACTGGCTGTGAAAGGGGCCGCTCCCTTTCGTTCCGCCCGACGGAAGCCGCACCGTAATTGGGACCGGAATGTTTGTGCGCCAATAATGCGTCCCCGCGTTATTCAAAATCTGATTGAGCGCGACGCTCGAAAAATCCGCAAATTGCATCTCAACAATTGGTCGCATGCCTTGCAGCGCAGCGCCGATCGCCGTCCCGACCATCGCGTCCTCGCTGATCGGCGTATTCAATACTCGGCCGGGAAATTCTTTCGCCAAACCTTTGGTCGCTTTGAATGCGCCGCCGAACGTTCCACCAACATCCTGGCCGTAAATAAAAACACGGTCGTCGTCGCGCAGCAGTTTTGCCTGTGCTTCCCGGATAGCCTCGAGATAGGTAATGCTCATTCCGGGTGATCGACCAATTCGCGCACCGACATCGCGCACCAATCTTCTTTTTCCCCATCAGGCGCCGCCTCGGTTTGCGCCTGCGTGATTGCGTCTTCGACCTGTTTGGCCGCATTGTCGCGCCATAATTGCACGGTTTCGGCATCGGCTAACTCCAGATCAGCGATTGTTTTCTCCGTGCGAGTGAGGCAATCCTGCGCGAACGGCTGCCGTTTGATTTCATCTGTGACGTAACTCGCGTCGTCGTGTTCGCCGTGGCCGGAAAGCCGCAAAACCGAGGTCACAACCAATTGCGGCGGCCGGCCGGCGCGCGCCCGTTTCACTGCGCTGCCGATCACTTCGAGACAGGCCGAGAGATCGGTCCCGTCGATGCTGTAGCCTTCAAATCCGTAACCCTGAGCGCGTTCGACCAGGTCGGTGCAGGCGAATTCGCGCTCGTTAGGCGTCGAGTATGCGTAATGATTATTGGTCGCAACAACGACCAGCGGAACCTGCTCGACCGCGGCAAGGTTCATTCCTTCATGAAAGGCGCCGGCCTGCATTCCTCCCTCGCCAATGGTCGTTAGGCCGACAAAATTCTTTTCGCCCTTGAATCGTTTCGCAATCAGTGTGCCGACCGTGACCGAGACCATCGCGCCGAGGTGACTAATCATTGCCAGCTGACCTTCGGCCGGTTTTCCGCGATGAATGTTGCCGTCGCGTCCGCGCATTGGGCCTTGGCGCGAGCCCAAATAAGTGCGGGCGACGTCGACCAGCGGTTCGCCAAAAGCGGAGCGGCCGGCCTGATCCCGAATGAGCGGCGAAAAAATGTCGCCTTTCTGCAAAAACATTCCGCAAGCGACGCTGACCGCTTCCTGGCCTTTGCCGATATAAACCCCGCCCGTGATGTGCCCGCCGCGATAAAGGCTGACTAGCTTTTCTTCAAACGTCCGAGCGAGCAGCATCCAGCGAAATGCTTCCAAAAATCGCTCGTGCGTTGGCTTTTTTGATGGCGATCCACGTCCTGGCGGTTTCGCTGCTTTTTCCGGCGCGCCTTTAACTGTTGATCGTTTTCCTTTGCGCTGCGCCGTTTGAAGCATTCACCGATTTTACCCAAGATCGACCAGCGCGCGCAAAATTTTTTTGCGTGGAAGTTTAACCGATATCTCCAACGACCGCAGGCTGCGAACTGTGGGTTCCCCCGAACAAGCTTATCGGGCTGCGCGACTGGCCTTGTGCTCGCCGTTTCCGTTTTCTACTAGCGAAAACTGCCGTTGTGCCGGAACCGGCTGGCTAGCAATTGGAGATTCCCCGGCCAGGGGCGGAGAGGAAAGTTTCATTCCCACCAGTTTGCTGACGCCGCGCTCTTCCATCGTCACGCCGTAAAGCACATCGGCTTTGGCAATCGTGCGCTTGTTGTGAGTAATGATGATAAACTGGCTCTGCGTGACAAAACGGTCGAGCACCAGAACGAAGCGATTGATATTACTCTCATCCAGCGGCGCGTCCATCTCATCAAGCACGCAGAATGGACTCGGCCGGACCATGTAAATGGAAAAGAGCAACGCGACTGCGGTCATCGCCCGCTCGCCGCCGCTTAGGAGAGAAATGCTTTGCAACTGTTTTCCCGGCGGCTTGGCCGCAATTTCAATTCCGCAATTGAGCGGATCGTTTTCATCCATCAACGACAAGTCGGCGCGACCGCCACCAAACAATTCAGAAAACATCTCGCGGAAATTTGTTCGAACCTGCGCAAAAGTTTCCGCAAACAGCTTTCTCGTGGTGGAATTGATTCGCGCGATCACGTCGAGTAATTCCCGGCGGGAATTGGTCAGATCGTTGTTTTGTGCTTCGAGAAATTTGTAACGCTCTTCCAGTTCGTCGTACTCTTGCACCGCTTCAAGATTGACCGGTCCCATGTTCTCGAGCTGGCGGGTGAGATCGCCGATAAGTTTTTGCACATCCTCGTCTGCAAGAGCGAGATCGGCCGTTGGCGCGGCCTCTTTTTCTGACCGCTTCAACACCGCGCGTAGAATCTTTTCAAAGGTAGGCGGATCCGGCGCAAAACCTCGAATATCGATGTGATAACGGCGCTGGACATTCTCGGTCAGATTGTCGATCTGCATTTGCAATTGCGATTCGCGCACTTGCAGTTGACCACGATGGTCGTGGCTCTCACTGAGAGAATTGCGCAATTGCCTTAAAGTTGCTTCGCACTCGCTGATCTGAGTAAGATGGCCTCCGCGCTGCTCCGCGATCTTGGCGGCAGCTGATTCTGTCTCTTTGGAGCGCCGTTTTTGCTGCTCGATGCTCGCTTCGGAATCGCTTGATTCTGTTTCCTGGTTCGAAATCTTTCTTTCGTAATTCGAAATGTCCGCTTCCCGGGTGGCGATCAATTCCGCCAACTCCACTTCGCGTGCAGCCATCGGTGCCCGTTGCGCGACAAAACTATCCTGCCGCTGACGCTCGGTCGCGATGGCCAAACGTAGCTCATTGATTTTTTCCGTTGCCACGACTTCGTCACTGGCCGCTTCTTCCTGCGCAGCGTGTGCGGAGGAGTGACTGGATTGTTGCCCGGTGAGCAGCGCGCGGACGTCTTTTATTTCTTTTTGCGCCTCTGCGATCCGGTTGCCGGCGGCCGCCACCTGCTGCTCGAGCGTGGTTTTCTCAGACGCAAGATCGACAATCTTGCGATCAACGGCGTCTTGCTCGCGTTGACGCAGCGCGATTCGCTCATTCGAAGTGGAATGGGAAATGTGCGCCGTGTAATGATGTTCTCGCGATTGAGCGACTTTTTCCAAGGCCGCCGCTACTGCCGTTTCAGCTTGGCGGCATTGGTCTTCGCGAACATTCCTCTGCTCATTGAGTCCGGAGATTTCCTTTTCCAGATCTGCGATTTCAGCTTTCCGTTCCAAAAGCGAATCGGATTTCGTTGTCGCGCTGCCGCCAAACACCACACCTGCAGTCGAGATGAATTCACCATTCAAGGTGGCCAGCGCGAGCGACGGATCGTTCTTCTTGCATTCCAGCGCGTCACTGAGCTTCGAAAAAATGGCGACGCCATCCAGCAAATGCCGAATCAAGGGCTCGAGTTGGCGCGGCGCCGCCACCTTGTCGATCGCCCATGCTGTCGCGTTTTTAGGCAGAACCTTGCGGACCGAATGCTGAAACGATGGGCTCAACTGCGGAACGAGCAGTCCAGTTCGCCCTAATTTCTTCCGCGTCAGTCGAGCGATGATGTCGGCCGCGGCGCCGGCGTTGTTCAAAACGATCGCGTGCAAATTGGAGCCAAGCGCGGCTTCTATCGCCGGAATAAATTTTGGATCGACATCGAGCTGCGAAACCAGCGGCCCAACAACAGATTCGTGCAAGCGACCGTCTAATTCGGTTAGGACAGCCTGCGAGCCCTCGGCCAAACCCCGGCCTTGCTGATTCAATTGCCGCAAAACATCGAGTCGCGATCTCTTTTCGGCCAGTATTCGCTCGAGCTCTGTTAAAGCTTTTCCCGCCGCGGACAGGCGTTCGTTCGCTCCTTCCAATTCCTTCTCGGCAGCCTGCGAATTGACGAGAAGACCCGCAACCTGCTCATGCTCGGTCGCCATTGCCGAGCGCGCCGTCTCGATCTCACTTGCGATCTTGTCGCGGGTCGTGGTCGCGTCTTTGATCGAAATGGCGAGCGCGTCGATTTGAGCGAGCGTCGCATCACGGCGCGCAATTGTTCCGGTCAACTCTTCGCCGAAAGTCGAAATTCGACTCTCCGATTTCGCGATTGCAAGTTGCAGTTCCTTTGCTTCCTCCTCGCGCTTCGCGCGTTCCGATCGAGCCTCGGCCAAGGCAGCGGTCAATTTTTCCAAATCCTCTTCCCGGCTCTTTAAAATCGAACGACTCTTTTCAATGGCCGAATCGGCCTCGCGCATTTGAGCTGATTGTTGCGCCCGGCGCGCCTCGGCCGCTGCGATTTCGTCCCGAGCCCGCTCAATCAATTCACGCAATTCATCTCCGCGCTGGCGATTAAATTCAATTCGGCTTTGATGCGCAGCCATCTCGCTTTGAAAGCGCTGGATTTCACTGCGCATTTCTGCGATCTGGACGTCGATTTTGTCGAGCGCCTGCCGCTGTTGGGCGATTTCCGTTTCGCCGTTTTCGATCTTACCCCTAATCTCTTCCTCCAGGCTGCTCGATCCGCCAATGTCAGTGCGGCAATTCTGAAGTTGAGTTTGGAGTGAATCCAGTTGTTTTCGGGAGTGATGCGTGTCGAGAACTCGAAGATCGGCGTGCAGCGCCTGATATCGCCGCGCTTTTCCAGCCTGACGCTGAAGCGAACCGATCTGGCGTTTCACTTCCTTGATTACGTCGCCAATGCGAAGAAGATTTGCTTCGGTGGCTTCGAGCTTGCGGAGCGCCTCTCGCTTTTGGCTTTTGTATTTCGTAATCCCGGCCGCTTCTTCAAAAACCGCGCGCCGATCTTCCGGCCGGGAACTCAAGATCATGTCGATCTTGCCTTGCTCCATCATTGAATAGGCCGAACGCGCAACGCCGGTGTCCGCGAAAAGATTTTGGATGTCGCGCAACCGGCAGGAGATCTTGTTTAGAAAATATTCCGAATTGCCATCCCGATAAACGCGCCTGGTCACGCGCACATCGTGCCAATCAACGCCCAGTTCGGTCGCGCAGTCGCTGAAGGTGACCGAAACCTCGGCGAACCCGAGCGGCTTGCGCGAATCAGTCCCGTTGAATATCACGTCGGCCATCTCGCCGCCGCGGAGCGATTTGGCCGATTGTTCGCCGAGGACCCAGCGGATGGCGTCGAGCAAATTGGATTTGCCGCAGCCGTTTGGGCCTACAATTGCCGTGACTCCTTCGTGGAAATTGAAAATCGTTTTATCGGCAAACGATTTGAAGCCGAACAGCTCGAGCGATTGTAAATGCATGGGCGGGCCGAAAGCTCGGTCTAGAAGTCTGAATATAGTCAGCCTTTGGGCGTGACAAGTTGAAAATGATACAATTTACAGTGGTATGGGTGGGCCAAACCGCTAGATTTTGTGGCTTGGCGGCGGACTGCCCTGAATCCGCACGTCAAGCAGGTCTAATAATTAGAGCCGTTCTGGTCGCTGCCTGTCCGGTGAGCAAAAACTTTGTTCGCCGAAGTAATTTCCGCGCTACAGTGATGGCCATGCGCGCCAGTCATCTTGAGGATTTTTATACATTTCTGCGGT
>DASPUI010000188.1:0-5694 GCA_035622995.1 Chthoniobacterales bacterium | reverse complement strand
CCGCGATCAAATGGACAAAGTGAGACGCGCCGCCGAATGGAACGAATCGCGCAATCGCAAGATCAACATCGAAGTGGACGGCGGCATTAATCCCGAGACGGCGCGCATTTCGATTGAAAACGGAGCGAACGTCCTCGTCGCCGGCACATCAATTTTCCACACCAACGATTACGCGAAGGCAATCCACGCCCTGCGCGGTTAAATTCTGAAGGATGCCTGAAGGCCAATCCTTTGGCATTAGATGCCGATCATTCAGTTGACGCTAACGGTGGCAACGGCAAACTGATTAGGATTTAGCAGATGAAACCCCGCCGATTGAAAGTGCAATCCAAAGGCGCCTGGCTTTCCAAGCCGCAAGACCATGATTATCCGGCCGCCGAATCTTATCTGCAATTGGTCTACGACAAAGCTACCGCTGCGAGGTTAGTCAGAAAATTGAAGTCCGCTTCCATGCGAAAGTTCAAAGCAAAAGATATTTTTCGCGCGTCAGCGCTCCCGCTATTGGGACCGAGTAACTATCATGTGAAACGGGACCATGAAAAGATCATCAATGGCGAAAAGGTCTCGCCCCTTTTGCTGGTGCGGCAATCGAAACTGGCGAGAGTAATTATCGCCGACGGATACCATCGGCTCTGCGCGATTTATTCGCTGGATGAGGATGCCGTGATTCCCTGCAAGATCGTCTAAGCCGTTTCGGACGCGATAGCCGGCACGGTGTCCTCCGTAGTCTCGGCCATGACTTCGTCGGTTTGCGTGACCCGGACGACCTCCTCGATGGTCGTGTCGCCACGCGCGACGCGGCGCCAGCCGTCCTGACGCAAGCTGACCATGCCTTCGACAATTGCGCATTGCTTCAGTTCACCGCCATCTTTCTTTTGCATGATTAATTTGCGCAAAGGTTCGGTCACGACGCAGATTTCGTAAATCGCGGCCCGGCCCTGATAGCCGGTTTGCCGGCAATGCTCGCAGCCTCGGCCACGGCGAAACGTCGTGCCGAGTTCACGCACTGGAAAACCGATCTCGACCAAATATTCGCGCGGATACCCGACCATTTCCCTGCACTCGGGGCAAACGGTCCGGACGAGGCGTTGCGCAATGAACGCCTTAACGACCGAGGCGAGCAGGAATGGTTCGACGTCCATATCGAGCAAACGAGTGATGCCGCCGACCGCGTCGTTTGTGTGCAATGTGCTGAAAACAAGGTGGCCGGTCATGGCTGCTCGAATGGCGATGTCGGCAGTCTCGACATCGCGAATTTCGCCGACCATCACCACATTTGGATCTTGCCGGAGAATATGACGGAGGCCACGCGCAAACGTGAAATTTATCTCCGGCTTTACGTCCATTTGCAAAACGCCCGGTAATTTATATTCGACCGGTTCCTCAATCGTGATAATGCGCCGCTGGACGGAGTTGATCGTGCTGAGGAAGCAATAGAGCGAAGTCGATTTCCCGCAGCCGGTCGGGCCGGTGAGCAAAATGATTCCGTTAGGCTGGGCCAACAGATGGCGAATGATCTGCTCCTGCTCCTGGCTCAAATCGAGACGGGCGAAACCGAATTGCTGGCCGCCGCGCGCGAGCAAACGCAAACTGATCGACTCCCCGTTCACGGTCGGGATAGTTGAAACGCGAACGTCGATCTCCTGATTGTTCGCCTGCAGATTCATCCGGCCATCCTGCGGCAGACGCCGCTCGGCGATGTCCATGTGCGACATCACTTTCAATCGCGAGATGATGGCCGAATGCAATACTCGCAATTGCGGCGGGACGGCGACTTCATGGAGAATGCCGTCGATGCGGTAGCGAATCCGAATGTCGTTCTCGAGCGGCTCGACATGAATATCGGTCGCTCGCTCGACGATTGCTTCGCGAATAACCTGGTTCACGAATTTCACGACCGAAGCTTCGGGATCGTCCGCGTTGATGTCGGTGGCCGTCTCCCCTTCCTGGAGAAATTCGAAGGCGCGATTGGTTTTTAGAATTTCGTCGAACGTTTCAGCGCCAACGCCGTAGAGCGTTTTCATCGCGCGAAGAAGTTGTCCGCGGGGCACCAGCACCCATTCGGCCGGTTTCTTCAAAAGTTGCGCGGCGAGCTGACGGCCGATCTGGTTGAAGGGGTCGTAAGTGGCAAGAACAACCGATTTCTCCTTCACCTCGATCGGCAGAATGTGATGTTGAAAAACGAAACGACTGGGCAGGATCGACAGGGTTTCTCGATTAATTTTTTTCGAATCGAGCGGAAACACCGGCATTTGAAACGATTCGCCGAGGGCGCTGAGGAATCTGTTTTCATCGACCTTGCCGGAATCGAGGACTTGACCAACCCACGAACCCCCATTCGCATTCTGCACCAGCTGCGCCGCTTCTTCGCGCGACGCAACACCGCCCGCGAGCAAAAGATCGACAATCGACTGGCTAGCCGCAGCGCTCACGCAACAATTTAAGGCAAATGCAACGCCCGCCGCACCGGAACGGTTAGCGTGCCGGTCACGTGCATGGAATAATTCTTCTGCAACCGCGCAATGGCATCGCTCACTTCCAGCGAAAATACGCCGTCGATCG
Organism: Chthoniobacterales bacterium; assembly: GCA_035622995.1. Lineage (GTDB taxonomy): Bacteria > Verrucomicrobiota > Verrucomicrobiia > Chthoniobacterales > UBA10450 > DASPUI01. The sequence goes on along the minus strand of DASPUI010000188.1, from coordinate 3,132 downwards.
GGCCGCAATAGTAACCCAGTCTCTTCAAGTCGCGCTGCAGTGCACCGACGTAGGCCGGCTGCCGGACCAAGTCACGTCCGCCTTCCAGCCAATAAAGAGGCCGCCATGAATAGCGCGCCGCAAAGTCAGTCTCGGATACGTTCGTTCGGCTTTGGTGCAGCAACCCCAAATCGTCTCGCGGGGCCAACGTGTCAGTCGAATGAAAGCACGACTCGTCGTAGGGCAGAGTTTCCAGAATCTGGGCCGCCGCTGTCCGCAAACCGATTGCTAATAGGATCAGGATTAACTTTTTCATAAATGGTCTACCTCCCTTGGATTAAGTCTTTCACCCCCGGAAGGTCCGGTGGCGGCAATTGTTCAAGCTGCTTGCCTTCACCTGCACGCGGCGGGCAGTCCGGACAATCGCCCTGGTCAATCTCAGGACCAAAATGCGTGCCATCCTCCACTTTTTCCCGCAATCGCCTGAGATCGAGCTCGGTCAGCGTGACTTGCGGACACATCAGGATAATGAGTTCGGTCCGCATTCGGGTGTAGGTGGTGCTCCGAAAAGCGGCTCCGAGATACGGAATTCTGTCGAGAATCGGAATGCCACCAATGCTTTTCCCTTTGCTGTCCTGAATCAATCCACCCAGAACAATGGTCGATCCATTGCCCGCCGAAACGTTCGTCCTGATGTAGCGCGTCGCGATCGTAGGAACTGAATTGCCACCGATGTTGACGTTTCCACCCGCCACCAGACTGTCGATTTTCTGCAGGATATCGAGCGAAACTTCTTTCTCAGAATTGATCAACGGAACAACTTCGAGTTGGAGGGCAACTTTCTTGTATTCGATATTGGATGCGACCGCGGCGGTTCCAGTGGTCGAGACAACGCCGGTGTTGACGACGTTGGTCAAGGTATTGGTTGGTATTGGAACTTCCTGGCCGGATGCGATGATCGCTTTCTTGTTGTTGCTGGTAAACACCGTCGGCCGCGAAATAACTCTGAATTTTTGGGTTGATTCCAGCGCGTGAACAATTGTCGCGAGATAATTCCCAGCCGCGACATAAACATTTGTTCCCGTGGCCACCTGTTGCAGAGCGTTGCCAAAGTTGATCAGGCCGGAGGGATCCACCAAACTGCCGGAAATCGGCGTACCCGATGCGTTCACAGTCGCGCTTGGAAGCGGAATCGGCGCGCTCGTATTGCGGGAAATGCCGACCACCTTTTTGTCGTACTTCGCGAACCAGTCGGCACCCAGTTCTTCGTCGTTATTCAGAGTTAATTCGCCAATCACTGTGCTCAGCACGACTTGCGGTGCCTTGACGTCCATTTCGTCGAGAAGCTTTTGCACTTTCACCACGACTTCTCGATTGCCGAGAACAATGATTGCGTTGGCCCGCTGGTCCGCGATGATTTTCGCGTTGCCAACTGTGACCGCTTTCGGCGTGGTATCGACCGGCTGGGTTTCAAGCTCCTCGGAGATGTTTAGCGTGCCGCCTTCGCCGCCATTGCTGGTGCTCGAGCTAGATGAAGCGCTGCCGTATTGGCCACCAGCTGCCTGTCCAGGAGTTCGCCGCGGTTGACCCGGCGGTGGTGAGGCTCCGCCCGCTGCACCTTCATTGCCGCCCGTTGCACCGGGTTCGGTCAGCGCTTGAACAATTACCGGGAGGACATCGCCAGCAGAAATATATCTCAGCGGCCGCGTCACCGGCTTGGCGAATTCGACGTTGGCGTCAAACTCCGCGATCAATTTACGAACAAACGGCATGTTGATGGGCCGGGTAATCACGTGAATGCGATTTGTTCGCACGTCGGCGGCAATCTTAATTTTACCGACAATGACCGACTCTTCGGTTAGGGCAGTCAATGCACCGACGTCACCGGCTTCATTCTGAGGCTGGGGCACGCCAGCGGGCGCCCGTACGTTTCGAACACCGTTATATCCGGGCGGGCCAAGTTGCGTGGTCTTGTCGCCCTTTTCAAAAATGTCTTTCAAAAGATCGACCACCTTGCTCGCGTCGGCGCGATCGAGCTTGATGAATTCGCTGACCACCTCGGCCGGCGGCGTGTCTATTTGACTGATGATGCGCGCCAGAGTCCGAATTACGCTGGAGTTTTCGGTGATCAAAACCGCACCGGCCTTGGGCAGGGCCAAAAAGGAAGTGTACGTCGACGGCGGCGACAAATACTGGCCGAGCGCCTGCACCAGCTCCTGCGGGTCGGCGTAGCGTAACTTAAACAAGAAACTGACAACGTGATCGCCGGCTGGAATTTCCGATTCATCGGAAAGAATCGGGACACCGGTACCGCGGGGATTTTTGCCGGTACCAATCACCTTCACGATGTCCCCTTCCGCCGGGACTAACGAATAGCCGTTGAGAAGAAGGTTGATCTCGATAATCCTGATCGCCTCGTCCTTCGGGATCTTATTGGCAATGAAAATGTTGACCTTGCCGGTGACGAAATTGTCCATCACCAATTTTTTTCCCGTCAGCTGCTCGTAAAGATGCAGGACATCCTGGACGTCGCTGTTCGGGTATTGCAATTGCACCATCTGCGAAGCGGAAGCCAATGCCGGCGCTGCCGCCGGTGCAGGCACGGGCGTAACGCGCGGAGGCGCCGGATGCGGAGTCGACACCACGACGGTGGGCCGTTCGGAGTCGTCCGGATCCTGCGCAAACGCAGGAAGCGCAAAAACAGAAAGAATAACGGTGCTGAGGAGAACTCGATGCATGGAACGCGAGATTATGCTGAGGATGCTAATAGGTTTCTCCATCCACGAACCGGACGCGGCAGAGCTAAGCCTATTATAGATTCGCGCTCTTGGCAAACAAAGCGGCGTGCTGTCCCGCCCGACACTTAAATTCCTTTTCGTTTCAGCCTTTCGAAGTAAATTGCGGTTCAAATGAAAAGGGTAATGGCGTCGGTTCTTGTTGTTCTTTCTGTTAGCGCGTTCGGCTCCAAAGTTTCGGCCAACGATTACAAGAGTGCTGTCATCGCAGGTGGAAGCTCACTCCCATCGTCGATCACTGTTTCGGACGATCAGTTCCTCGTGATCAAATCGTTCACTCAAGCCGGTGACATGACAACGCGCGGCGTCGTCAGCATCTCGATACTGAACGGCGTGACGCTGCCTATGCCGCAAAATG
>DASPUI010000187.1:0-18175 GCA_035622995.1 Chthoniobacterales bacterium | reverse complement strand
GCGAGCTGTTTTGAATCGGCGTCGGAAAACTTGAGCGCCATCGCTTTTTCGAGCTGGGCGAATCGTGGAAAAATTTGGGTAAGCGGTTTACCGGCAAACTGGCGCGAAGTGACCGCCCCGAGGTCGACATTCGGATGAGCCAGCAATAGGCGCACAAGTTCTTCGCCGGCATAACCGGAAGCTCCAACGACTGCGACGCGTGTATTCTTCATTGTGACAACGCGCAATGCGTATTCCGTCTTGCGACGTTTGCAACGGATTTGTACTCTCTCTCAATTATGGAGCCAATTTTCCTGGTAATCTACGCCGTCGGCGCGGTCTTCGTTTTTGTTTTTGCGATCATTATCTTCAATTTCTTTGGACTGTGGCTCCGGGCACGAATCGCCAACGCGCCAGTCAGCATGGGAAAAATGGTCGGCATGCGGCTGCGAAAGGTCCCGGTCGGGCTGATCGTGGATTCCCGCATTACTGCGGTGAAAGCCGGTCTCGAAATTCCGAGCGACCCGCTGGAAGCGCATTATTTGGCCGGCGGCGATGTCAGCCAGGTCATCCTGGCGCTGATCGCGGCGGACAAGGCCGGCATCTCGCTCGATTTTAACCGCGCCTGCGCGATCGATCTAGCGACCAAAGGAACCGGCAAAACGGTGCTGGAAGCGGTCAGGACGAGCATTAATCCAAAAGTCATCGATGCGCCGAATCCCGCGATGGGTCGGCAGACGATTGATGGCGTAGCCAAGGACGGCATTGGCGCAAAAGTAAAAGCGCGAGTCACCGTTCGTTCGCATCTCGATCGCTTTGTCGGCGGCGCGACCGAGGAAACAATCATCGCGCGGGTTGGAGAAGGAATCGTGAGCGCAATCGGTTCGGCCGATTCTTACAAGGATGTTTTAGAAAATCCGGACCGGATTTCGAAAGCAGTGCTGGCCAAGGGACTCGACAGCAACACCGCATTTGAAATTTTGTCGATCGACATTGCCGATGTCGATGTGGGCGACAACATCGGCGCCAAGTTGCAGAGCGAGCAGGCCGATGCGGATAAACGCGTCGCGCAGGCAAAAGCGGAAGTGCGTCGCGCGGCCGCGGTGGCGGTCGAGCAGGAGATGCGCGCCAAGACTCAGGAGATGAAAGCAAAAGTGGTCGAAGCCGAAGCCCAGGTTCCGCTGGCGATGGCCGAAGCGTTTCGGGCCGGCAACCTTGGGATCATGGATTATTACCGGATGAAAAATGTGCAGGCGGACACGTCGATGCGCGATTCGATTGCCGGGACGGACAAACCGCGCGAGGGAACCTAGAAAGTAGAAAATGGCGGCGATTCATTTCGAAAATCTGCTGTTCTTATTGTTCATCTTCGTCGCGTTCCTGTTTCAAGTGCTGACGCGGGCCGCGACCAAGTCAAATAAACAATCCGGCAAGCGAAAATCGACAACTTTGCCGCATTCGCCACCACCAATTCCGCGTGCTCCTGAGGAAACAGACCAGGAACGGATTCGAAAATTTCTTGAGGCGCTCGGGCAACCACCGAGTTCGGCACCGCCTCCGCCGGTCAAACCGCGACCGACTTACGAGAAGCCGATCATTCTGCCGCATGTTGGGCCAGGACCATCTCCCCTGCCGCCGCTGACAACTCGTCCACCGGACCTCCCGCGCGCGAAAAGAGTCTTCCAGCCACAAACGCCGACACCTGTTTTTGAAGTGCACAAAACTACCGCGCCGGTCGAACCTTCATCGCCGCCGATCGCAACTGCGTCCGCCGCGCCATACGCGCTGCCAACGCAACCCGCACTCGTTAGGCCGGAAGATAAGATCGATTTGGCGACTCTGCTGAGGTCGCCATCGGGTTTACGCAACGCAATTATTCTTCGCGAGATTTTCGGACCGCCGCGCAGCCTGCAGCCGCTCGACCTGATGGGAAGCGCTTGAGCTTCCGCATCATTTTCGTAGCTTCAACATCTCCCGCCGCCGGCGTGGCGGAACTGGCAGACGCGCTGGACTCAAAATCCAGTGATCGCAAGATCGTGTGGGTTCGAGCCCCTCCGCCGGCAAGTCCAAACCCGGATTCACCAGTTGCCCATCACGTGCTCCATACCTGCCGCATTAACGAAGGCAAAATTTCACCAGCGCGTCCGAGAAGAGAATAATCTGCTTCGGCCGTAAGCGGGGTCGGATCTTTGTTCACCTCGATCACAACAGCTCCCCGTTGCGATGCAATTTGCCACAGTTGCGCGGCGGGATACACCTGGCTGGAAGTTCCAATCGAGAAAAGCAAGTCGCATCCTTCGGCGGCGCGGTTGGCTGCGGCTAGCGCCGGAGCTGGAAGCATTTCGCCAAACCAAACAACATCGGGCCGCAGATTGCCTCCGCAGTCGAGGCAACGGCCGCTCGCCAGGTCGAATTTTTCGCTCGAACAATTGTTCTGAAAACAGGTTGCCCGATGCAGATTGCCGTGCAGTTCGACAATTTTTTGGCTTCCTGCCCGCGCGTGCAGCCCATCCACATTCTGCGTAACGAGAAGGAAGTCCGGTACCCGTCTTTCCATTTCGACGATCGCAATGTGGCCAGGATTTGGTTCGGCACCAAGCGCTTGAGCGCGCCTCATTGAATACCAATTCCAGACAAGTTTTGGATTACGTTTGAACGCCTCGACTGTAGCCAATTCTTCGGGTCGATATTTGCTCCAAAGGCCGGTCTGCGCATCGCGGAAGGTCGGCAGCCCGCTTTCAGCTGAAATTCCGGCCCCGGTTACGACGACGATTTTTTGAGCGTTTCGAAGGCACTCGATCAGCGACGGCGGAAAGTCGGTGATTCTTTCTCGTTCGTTCATGCACTGAATGCCGACTGGCAACCGATCACTTTCAAACGGTCACGTTGGCGGTCCGGAAGCCGGCGAAGCATTGAAAAGCAGCTTGACCGATTCGCGGGAGAGCACAATGAGCGTGAAGACGCCGAGCACAGTCCCAAACGGCATGAACAAACATTCCAGGCAGGCGACCACGAGCGCGAGGGTGTAACGTCTGCGCTGCGCGAGCGCGCGACCAGCAAGCAAAATGAGGATTGCCATCGTTAAACCGATCACAAAGCCGAACAGCCCGATGCCGATGAAAATCCAGCCTAGAAACGGCGGAGGCGGCTGGCCATTTTGGTTCATGCCGGGGTGTTGCGCCGTCCAAAGAAAAAGCCCGCCCATTCCGGCGTAAAGCAGCGGAAAGAAGCAAAAGAGCGCAGCCAAACCGGCAACAACATAATGAAAGATCGATAACAGACGGAGATGTTCGCTATCGGCATTCATTCGTTAGGCAGAGACATTAAATTATCGCATGTTCGCTAGGCTTCGCGAGTTCCAATTGCGCGAATCCGTCCGACATGCCGCACCTGTCCGGCGATTTCCTAACAAATTTTGCGGCCAAGCCGCAATTGCGCGGTTCACGCAGTAAACGTACTGATTTTTCATGATTCGTTATGCTGCGGCGGGACAGCCCGCACCGCATTTGTTCAGCGCGATCATTGCGTGCGCAATTCCAATAGTAATCTTGGGCGGAGGCGCGCTCGCGGCCAATTATCTCGAAAGAAAAACAATTCACCAAACTGCTCCGAAAGACTTTTTTATTAAGAACCAGGGACTGGCTTTTCAGCGAGCCGCGGCCCACACGCCGGACGTCCTTCTTTTTTATGGAAGCTCAGAGTTGATCGACCCGATTCCGAACCGGGCATCCGATTTTTTTTCCAGCGAACCTAGTGGCTTTCAGGTGTGTCCGGTCGGGAAAGCAGGGACGACGTCGCTGATCATTTTGCAAAAGGTCGGCGCGCTCGGTGGTGATTTGCGTGGCCGCAAGATCGCGATCTCGTTGTCACCGAGTTCGTTTTCAACGCCAGCCGTCAGCCCGCATGCGTATGCCGCGAACTTTTCACTTGGCGCGGCCAGCGGCCTTCTTTTTGGCAGCGCGCTTAATTCGAATCTCAAGGCAGACATCGCAAAGCGGATGTTGAACTTTCCCGACACGCTACGCAAAAGCGCATTGCTTGAACTGGCGGCCAAGTGCATCGCTTCCAATCATCCACGCGACCGGATCGTGCTGGCCGTTCTTTGGCCGTTAGGCAGATTGCAAAACGCGGTCTTCGATTTGCAGGATCACTTTGAAGCGCTCGTCTACATTTTGGGCAACCGCAACAACATGCTGCTACCGGAAGCGCGCTCGGCCCATCCGCGGAAGACTCCGAGCAATAACGCGGCGGCCGCAGCGAGCACAGAGTCCTTTTCTCCGGCTGGGTCGGGCCCAGACGCAGCCTTTCGTGAGAGGATCGCAACGGCAAAGGAATGGACGGATCTGGAGTTACTTTTCCGGACTCTCACGGATTTGAATGCGCATCCCTTCATTCTCAGCATGCCAGTCGATACGGCCTACCATTGGGGAAGAGGCGTTTCTCGAAACGCCCGCCAGCTTTATTACGACAAATTGCGCGAACTGGCCGGGCAATATCGCTTCCCGGTGATCGACTTTGACGACCACGATACCGATTCGGATTTCTTGATCGCCCGCAAGGAGCATCCTTCGCCTCAAGGGTGGATGTACTACAACCGAGCGCTAAACGATTTCTTTCATGCGCCAAAGTGAAATTAACGGATGCGGTTTTGCTTAGGGAATGATTACGGCCGGTTTATCGGACAAAATCTTGCGGCGTCTAGCCTCAATCTGCGGCACGGACGAAGTCTGCTCCAACCCGGACCTCGCACTCTACGAGCGTGAAGTTCTGGATTCCGTGAAAACTGTAGAGTTGATCCTCGCAATCGAAGAGGAGTTCGGGCTCTACGTTTCGCCGGCGGATTTTGAGCGCCAACTGTGGGCTACACCGCGAAAAATCATCGCGGACATACAACATCGACTGAAATCATGACCTGGGCGGAAAAGAGGCCGTGGCTGCACCGCGCCTTGCTCATTTTGTATTACTTCGCCGTTATCGTGATCCTGATTGTGATGTATGGCCGGGGCGATTTTTCAACGCCTCCATTTGTTTACCAGGGCTTCTAAGTGAATCTGCTCGAACGGATCGATCATTGGACAAAGATCACCCCCGCGGCCTTTGCGCATGTTAGCGGGCAACGAACGCTTACTTACGGAGAGTTAGGAGTTCGGGCGAACTCCCTCTCTGCCAATTTAGTTGAGAAGTACGGTAATAATCGGGCTCCAATCGCCGTTCTGGGTCATCGCGAACCTGAAATGCTGATCGCTTTCATTGGAGTGGTAAAATCGGGGCGACCCTACATTCCGATCGACACCGCGCTTCCGCCCGAGCGCATTGGGCAAATCCTGGACATTGCAAAGCCAGTACTCGTTCTCACCCCAGAGAAAATCGCGGCGCTTTCCCAATCGGGGAAACCGTCACCGCCCCGGCCGTTTCATCCAGATGATCCTTTCTACATAATCTTCACGAGCGGAAGCACTGGCACTCCGAAGGGAATTGTCATCACCCTCGGCTGTCTCGATCATTTCGTTGAATGGATGCTGCACGAACAAACGTTCGGTTACGGCTGCGAAGTATTTTTAAATCAGGCGCCGTTCTCTTTTGATCTGTCAGTGATGGATCTGTATTGCAGCCTTGCAACTGGAAGCACGCTTTTCAGTATCAGCAGAGATTTACTGGTCAACCCAAAGCTTCTCTACCGCGCGCTGGCCGATTCAAACATCACAACCTGGATTTCTACTCCTTCGTTTGTCGAGATGTGTCTGATCGAGCGCACCTTCAATGGCATCCTGTTGCAACGCGTCCGGCGCTTTCTTTTCTGCGGCGAAACCCTTCCGGCCGATACTGCTCGTTCCTTACTCGATCGATTTCCCAACGCGGAAATCTGGAATTTGTATGGGCCAAGCGAGACCACCGTTGCCACCACTTCTGTCAAAATCGTCCGCGAAATTTTGGGGAAATATTCTTCGCTCCCGATCGGCCATCCAATGCCCGGCGTCGAATTATTCCTGATTGATAAAAATCAGAATATCCTGTCACCAGGATCACGGGGAGAAATTGTCATCCAGGGTCCAAATGTCAGTCCGGGCTACCTGAGAAATCCCGACCTTACCGCCGCTCGGTTTTTTGAAGTGAATGGCAGGCGAGCGTATCGGACCGGCGATTGGGGGAGATTTCGCGACGGATTTCTATTTTTCGAAGGCCGGATTGATGACCAAATAAAATTGAACGGCTATCGAATCGAATTGGGCGATCTGGAAATGAACCTTCGCGCTCTGCCGATGGTCCGGGATGCTGCCGTTGTTCCAGTCTCGAAGAACGGGAAAGTGCAATGGCTTGCCGGCTTTGTTGTGCCGAATTCAGGATCGAACAGCTTTGAAACCGGCCTAACGAACCAACTTCGTGAATCTCTGAGGGAACGCCTGCCCGTCTACATGATGCCGCGTAAATTTGTCCTGGTCGACAGATTCCCGATCACAACGAATGGAAAAGTCGATCGGAGCAAGCTCGCCGAGTTGTTGTGATTCCGTACGCGGACTTCACTTTCTTCGGGCTACTTCTTTACGTCGTTGTCCCGACGTTAATTCTCGGGTTTTTCGGACGCGCCAACTGGCGCTGGGCGCTTCTTCTCACCGCCTTAATGTTGATCATTCAATATCAAGGCAGGCTTAAGATCGGCCCGCACACGCAACTGCGCGAAATCTGGTTGGTCACAGCATTTGGATTTTGGCAATGCGCGGTGATGAAGGCATACGCAGCAAGCAGGAAGCGTGAGGGCACACTGTTTTACATGGCCATCGCCGCCTCCGTTCTGCCATTACTGCTTGCTAAAATCGCTCCGGTGCTCGATCCGCGGAATCCGATTGGTTTCCTCGGCGTCTCTTACATTACCTTTCGCGCGCTCGACGTTGTCTTTTGTCTTCGTGATAACGTGATCGTAGCCCCCGGATTATTCGATTTCCTTGGTTTCCTGTTCTTTTTTCCAACCATTTCCTCCGGCCCGATAGATCGCTACCGTCGCTTCGCCGGCGATTGGAAAAGACGCCGAACTCGTGACCAGTTCTTACTCGATCTGGATGCGGCAATCCATCGCATCTTTCGCGGATTTTTTTACAAATTCATCCTCGCGGTCCTGATCAAACAGTATTGGCTCGATCCAGCCGCCTCAGAATCCACGCTCAGCGCACTGGTCAGCTACATGTATGCCTACAGTTTATATTTGTTTTTCGACTTTGCCGGCTACAGCGCGTTCGCGATCGCGTTTAGTTACCTGCTCGGCGTCCATACGCCGGAAAATTTCGATCGCCCGTTTTTCGCACGCAATATTCGCGACTTCTGGAACCGTTGGCACATCACTCTTTCATTTTGGTTCCGCGATCATGTTTACATGCGTTTCTTGTTAACGGCGAGACGCGCTCGCTGGCCGATTAACCCGCACGCCACCGCCATCATCGGTTATTTTCTTTCCTTCGGTTTGATGGGCCTTTGGCATGGGGTTGAACCGCATTTCGTCATCTACGGACTTTATCAGGCGACGCTACTTTCCGGTTTTCATATTTTTTCAGAGTGGTCGAAAGAGCGCTCGTTGCCAGCCAATCGTCCGCTCTGGCGTGCCGGAGCGACCTTTGTAACGTTCAACCTGGTTTGCTTCGGTTTTCTGATTTTTTCCGGACGGTTGGGCGCCGGTCCTGAGTTCAATTACACGGGCGCATTCGAGCAGGCGAACTGCGAGGAGATTTCCGGCTGGGCGTTGGACCAACATCAGCCGAACGTCCCAGTTCGTGTCGATCTTTACGACGGAAAAGAATACGTGATGACAGTGCTCGCAGATCAGTCCCGCGAAGATTCAAATGGCGCGGGCTACGGCAATGGACGCCATGCTTTCCGATTTCAGACTCCTCCCCAGCTCAAAGACGGCCGTCCGCACTCGCTCTCAATTTTCATCACTGGAACGAAAAGGACGATAATGCCGGCTCCGCGAATACTTCTCTGTCCAAATGCGGGAGACTGAGCATCACGATCAGGACGTAATGTAACCTTCCTCGCCATGTTCGTTGATGTCCAAACCCTGGCGCTCGACATCAGGGGCAATGCGCAGTCCGATCACGCCGTTGACAATGAATCCGATGACCGTGGTCCCGATGATCGCGAGCGCGAGCGTGATGCCAATCGCTTTGAGCTGCTCCAGCCAAAGCATGCGACCGACAATCTTGGCGAGGCCATTCTGGCTCGCAGGATTGAACGGTGCGGTGACGCTTACGGCCAAGTTTGGATTCACTCGCGCGGTCGCCATCAGACCAGTTAGGAAAGCCCCGAGCGTCCCGCCGACCGCGTGTACTCCAAAGGTGTCGAGCGCATCGTCGTAGTGAAACCACGATTTTAATTTCGTGCAGGCGAAGAACGGAACGATGCCGGCGGCGATGCCGATGATGATCGCACCAGAGGGATCGACAAATCCGCACGCAGGCGTAATCACAACCAATCCAGCGACTGCGCCGGAGCAAAATCCGAGCACACTAGGTTTACCGCGGAACGCGTATTCGAGCATTGCCCAGGTGAATGACGCGACGGCAGTGGCGAGCGTTGTAGTCATGAAGGCGTTCGCGGCGATTCCATCCGCGGCCAGGGCACTGCCGGCGTTAAAGCCATACCAGCCGACCCAAAGCATTCCGGTTCCGACCATGCAAAGCACCATGCTGTGTGGCGCCATCACTTCCTTTCGAAAACCGAGTCGCGGCCCGAGCAACAAACAGAGCACAAGCGCAGACCAGCCCGATGACATGTGCACGACGGTGCCGCCGGCAAAATCGATCGCTGTAATTTTCGAGCCTGGATTCCAAACTCCATTCATTAATCCGTCGATCCCCCAGACCATGTGGGCGAGCGGGAAGTAAACGGCGAACATCCAAATCGCGACAAAAACGAGCACAGCAGCAAATCGCATTCGCTCGGCCACGGCGCCGATAATCAACGCCGGGGTGATGATCGCGAACATGAGTTGATACATCGAGAAGACATTCTGTGAGACTCAGTAGGAATAATCACCGTTCGGCTGCGAATCGACGCCTCGAAGGAAGGCAAACTTCAGACCCCCAAAAAATGGCGAGCCATGAGAAAAAACGAGCGAATAACCAACCGCCCACCACAGAATCGTGACCAGGCCAGCGATGCCGAGACATTGCGCCAGGACCGATAACACATTTTTTTGCCTAACGAGTCCGCCATAAAATAGGGCCAGCCCGGGCAATGTCATGAACAGAACGAGCGCGGCTGAGGTCATCATCCAGGCGTTATGGCCGGGCCCCGACCCAGAAACATTTGACGCAGCCTGCGAGTTGGCGGCATCAGCCGCGCGCGGCGCGTTATTTACATACGCTTCGAGGTCGGCCACCCGTTGCTCGAGCGAAGGCGAGGGGGATAAAGCTGGGGCGCCCGCTGGCGAAGATGATTGCGCGAACGAATGTTGCGCGACAAAGGCGAAGAAAATGAATGCGCGAACAGAGACATTAATCCTCACCCGCAGCGTTATAAATGACCGCGGTCAGGATCGACAAGAACGTTCGGTCTCGAAAAAATTCGAGACGACTAGGCGCTACTTCTTTTTGAAATTCGCAACCAGCGATCGATTCTTGGTTACGGTGAAACTGTAGCCAGTCCCCGTGCTGACAACGGTACCATTCTCGGTCCAATTGACAAACTTGTAGCCTTTGGCTGGGGAGGCGGAAACGGTGCATGTCGCGCCACTCGGAAATGTGCCGCCGCCATAAACCGTTCCCTCGCTAGAGGGGCTCGCCGTGACTGTAATTGTGAAACCAGGCGGGTTGACGGTCACCGTTTTCGTGTACTGATTGTCGCTCTCATTACTTTCGCTGACCGCATTGGTTGCGTCGGCTACGATTTGTATGGTGTGCGAACCTTGACTGAGCGAGCCCAGCGGATAGCCGATTATGGAAGTGTAGGCACCGGTGTTGAGCGGCGCGGACACGGTCCAGCTGTTCGTGAAAACGCCGTCCACATACAGCTCGGTGGAAAAGTTATTGGTCACGTTCGCGTTTCCGTTGTTGATGACCGCCCAATCGATATAAAGCGTACTAGTTGAAGTAATATTGGAGCTGTCAGTCGTGCCTCCGTTAACAGTAGTAACGACAACCTTATCCGACCAGCCGGACGGTTGGTATGGGGTTAGATTGGGCAACGCTCCGACAACAATCGTTTTGGTATAGCTATTATCGTTTTCGTTGCTTTCGGCGATTACATTGGTGGTATCGAGCTTGATCTGGATCGAGTGTGAACCAGTCGGCAGAGAACCAAGGTTATAGTCTTGAACCGTATTAAAGTTGCCCGCCGTTATTGGCGGAGTGGTCCAGCTCGCCCTTAGCACACCATCGACATAAAGCTCAGACGTGGAGCTGGCCGTTGCATCCGCGTTCCCACTGTTGGTCACCGCCCAGTCGAGATAAAGCGTGTCACCCGGCTGCAAATTTGAGCTATCGACGTAACTTCCAGGAACATTTGAGATCACAATTTTGTCAGACCAGCCACTTGGCTGGTAAGGGGCAAGATTTGGCAGCGGCGACTGCTGCACCGATACCAACGCAGCGATCAAACCCGCGCCTTTCGGCGTCCCCCACCCCGTGCAAAGATCGTATCCGGTCACGGCCGAGAATCGGCTCGGGCTGCTCCCAGAAAAATTGTTGCCAGTAGTTATGTCATGAAAAGCGGAGGTGTAGTTTTGCCCCTTTCCAATACTATAAAGCGCAGGGTTCAAGAAACCGACCGCCGGCTGCTGACTGATCCCTGCCTGTTGATTGACTAAGGCGGTAAAGGCGGCCCACAAGGGCGCGGCACAGCTTGTGCCGCCAACCGATTCCCCTATTCCATTGTCTGCAACAATATAGATGTTATCGGCCGTCAGCGCGACATCCGGAATATTGCGATGGGTGGTCGATCCCTGATTCGACGTCATGCTGATTCCTTGTTGCCAGGTTGGAATGGAATAGGTCGGGCTAATTCCGCCGCTGCTGCCGATATATTGTTTCCCAAACTTGCCCCAGTTCCAAACCGACTCCGATGTCCACGTATAAGGATCTCCGGTTGCCCAAATCGTCGTCCCGCCCACCTCGACAATGTTGGGACTATCAGATGGAAAATCGATTGCGCCCGTAAAAGCGTCACTGTCACCGGTCGCATTGAAAAAACTCTGCCCCTGCGCCGCCATCTGCTGAAAGATCTGCTCGGCCGTCGCATCGGGCGGGCCGCCACCCCATGAGCAACTGACCTGCTTGGCGAGATTATCGTTTGCTATCCGATTTAATATGTCCTCCCAAGTGCCGCCATTTGACTCTTCGTAAACGATAACCTTCGATAACCCCGGCGCCATCGAGATGGCCACTTCAATGTCGAGCGCTACTTCGCTGTTGTTCGATCCCGCCCTCCCATTATAGCCGTCCACGTAAACGTTTTGCAGCGGAACACTCGAGAGACCCACCTGGTCTTCGTAGCTCACAATATCCCCAGGGTAGTAACCATCAAACTCAACCAGGCCAACAGTTTGCCCCGTGCCGGTCAACGAAACGCCGGGAGCGTAAATCGACCGGAAATCGCTCCCTGCGTACAAGCCATTCGGGCCGGTCGGGCCGTTCGACGTGCGAGCATGCGGCTCCACCTCCCCTTGCAATTTCATTCGCGGGTGCGGCAGCCAATAATTGTTCAGGCCACTTACATTAAGGATTGGCACGCTTGCCTCCACCGTGGGATCCACGTCCGGCGCGAAAAAATTGCGTGCCTCAAACGGATGCCGATAAAGGCGCAGCTTAACCTGAAAGGCTTTCTCCACGTCTGCCACTGATCCGCTCACATCCAAAACCATCCTGTTCGGATGGGTCGCCGTAATGGTTAAGTCATGAGCCGTCGCAAAATCGATGATTGCCTGGTAATCCGCTTCCGTCGGACCGAATTGGGCAGTGAATTGGTCCGGCGTTAGATAACGATGAAAACTCGCGCTCGCCGGATTATAAAGATCATTCAGAAAGCTGGTGAGCACCCCCTGATCCCGAATTGGAACTCCAATCGACAGGTTCAATCTCTGCCCTTCCGGTAGAAATTCGCCAGTCGGCGAATTTTTCGCCTCCGCCGGGACGTGCCTGCCAATCTCTTTCCGCGGTTCCGGCGAAGACGCAGCTGAAAGCGCAGACATCAACAGAAGGCCAACCGCTACCTTATTAATAGAGAATTTCATAGGGGAATGCGAAACCCGGCGAAGCAAACAGCCGATTCCTTTTTTAGCAAAAGAAAATCTCACCCTCGATTTCATTTTCTTGGTCCCAGCTCTGAAAGCGAGCATAAATTGGGCGAAATCGGGAAAAAAATGCGCGAGGCAAGACCCGGCAACGACCGGTGACGGCAGAGAGAGTTCCGCCGAGGTTCTGGTTGGTCGAGGTTAAGAAACGACTCGACGGAGTTTCGTCTTTAAATTCACAATATCGCCGATTCTGGCAATAATCGCGGACCGGAGATTTGCTGAATTATGGCTGCATTAGTCTCGTCGGTTTCGTCTTCGATGTCGTCAGAATCGTTTTCTTCATCGCTCCGGTCAGATGAAATCGCAGCGGGCAATTCTTTTTGCTCGAGATTCTCGTAGCGCTTGCGCACTTCGGTTGGAACCTTGTTCAACTCTTCCTTGCTTTCGACCGGACCGCTAAACAAAAGAAGCCCTTGCGGATCTTTGGCGGTCAGCACCTTCTTGCCGTCAATTTTCTCGATCCGCAGCTCGCCTTTGTCGTCTGAAAAAACAATCTGCGCCTTGCCAATGTCGATATTGGTTGTCTTTAGCCCGCCGTTCTCGTCATCTTTAGTAATATTAATCCTCCCGGCTGCGCGCCGCGCTTCATCGCGTACTCGCATGGCTTGTTCGCGAGCCCGAGTTGCTTCTTGACGCGCCTTAACCACCGCCTCCTGCACCAGGCTGCGCTGCTGGTCGCCCAACCGCTCTTTCAAATCGCGCATTTGATCTTGGAGATCGGTCATGCCGAAGTCGCCGAGATCAAGATGAAAATCGGAATGGTGATGACGACCGGAACCATATTCCGAACGCTGTGGCATTTCTTTCTTCGCGAGCTTTACGGTGATCTTTTGCTCCTGACCTTTGCGCAAAACGGTCAGGGTGATGCTGGTTCCATCAGAGTAGCTTCGCACCAGTTTTGCGAGCTGCTCTGGCTCCATCAGAATCTGATCGTTTAACAATTTGAGAATGTCATTTTGCTGAACGCCGGCCGACGCGGCCGGTCCATCAGGAACCACGTAATCGACCACCAGACCGAATCCTTTCGCCAGGCCAAGCTGCTCGCTTACCACACTTGGGACTTCCGAAGTCTCAACCCCAAGATAAGTAACGGGCACCCTTTTCTCAGCATGTCGATCTTGCGGAGGAGGGCCACCAGGCAAACTCGGCATTGGAGGAACCGGTGGCGCCGGTGGATTGGGTGATTGCTGCGCGAATCCTGCGAGAGGCGAGAGTATGATTGCTGCGATCGTGGTGAACAGTTGTGTTTTCATAATTTATTGGCCTGAAATCGGGATGAGCGAGATCTCCTCGCTCGGATAGGAAATTCGCAGCGACGCGCCGCTCTTGGGATTGCGCCATACAAGTGTCTCGCGTGTTTGGGAACGGAACCGGCGAACCGGCTGTGCCGACCCAGATGGAAATCGTAATCCTTCATCGCTCGTGCGGTAGACCACACGAGTGAAGTCAGCGGGAACGAACTCGGTTGCGACCGGGACAATGGCCACCGGCGGAATTGACGCGATATTTTTCGTTTCTTTTTTCGGCTGATCGAGGTCGACGCGGGCGACGATCAAAATTGCAGTCGCGGCAGCCAGCCCCAAACCAAGCGATAGCCAACTCCAATTCAATCGGCGGGGCCGCGATAAAACGGCCGCCGCACCTGGCGATCTCGTTTCCGCCAGCGCCCGCTCGATTCGCAAAGCGAGATTTTGCGAAGGCAAAATCGGCCGTAGCTTTCTCAACTGCTTTTCCAGTTCGGAGAAATCGTTCATTGCGGGATCAATTCTTTCTTCAATGCCGCGAGAGCATATCGATAACGGGAAGCCGCAGTATTCTGCGAAATCCCGAGGACGGTTGCGATCTCGGCGAACGTTAGATCATTCCAAATTTTCATAACCAGCACCTCGCGCTGCTCGTTAGGCAAAAGGGAGATTGCAGCAGCGAGCGAGCGCTGCGATTGATCGTCGATTTCAAATTCCGGCTGAACCGATTCCTCGGCGTCGGCAAAAGCGAGCGTTTCCCGGCGCGCGCGGCGATGATCCCGTCGAAGAAAATCGAGCGCAATAGATCGAACCGTTGCATAAAGGAGGGCGCGATTTTCGATCTTGTGCTGCTTCCGCCAAAACCGGACGAATGCCTCCTGGACAATGTCTTCAGCATCGGCCCGCGACCGGGCCCATTGACGCGCAAAAAGGAGCAAGCCGGGACCAATTTGCGAAAAACAATTTTTCCAATTTTCATCAAGAGCGGCATTCTCCATGACCTTTTCACGGTCTTTTATAATTTGGACGCCGCCAAATGCTGTTTTTGTCTAAGTCGGGCAGATTTTTCGAGTGCGGGCAGCGAAGGGCACCGCGAGCGCATCGCAAGTCTAGCCGGGCGGCGTGCTTGCCTTAAATTTCCTCTCCTGCAAGCGACGTTATTTTTTAGGAACTGCGCGCAGAATCAGTTTGCCCAGCCAATCCGGACTCGCAATTCCTTCGCGATAAGCATTTAGAGATTCAACCGACGAATTCACCCTCAGATTGCTGTAAGATCCGTCTTCATTTTGCCATCGTTCGTGCCAATAAACCGCAGCCTTGATTCGCGGATAGCGTGTCAGAAACAGCTCCAGTCCCTGCTTGATCCACTCTGGTTTATGAATGCCTGGCTGGTGCGGAGGATACGGAAAATCCCCGGTCGCCCACTCCGTGATCATGATTGGCTTGTTGGGATCCAGTCTGGACATCTCCTGGTATGGCCAGTCAACCAGCGAAGGAATGTCCGGGTTCGGTTCGTCCCTGAATTGCTGACCGTAAACGCTCAGGCCTAACCAATCGACATAATCCGAACCGGGATAATAGGATGGCGCGAAGTTCCACGTCTCCAAGGGATAAGCATAGTTGTTGGTGTGAAACAACCATTTGATATTGGTTGCACCGCGTGCGCGCACGCGATCGACCACGTGCCGGTAAGCCGCTTTGAAATTTTCGGGTCCGACCCAGTTCTTCCGTTCCGGATCCCACTGCGCCCCACCGTAGTAAGTTCCCGACCAGGGAAACCAGTCACCATTCATTTCGTTCGCAAAATCGACGATTATCGGGTTGCCGAAGGCTTTGGCCCCATCGGCCCATTTGTCGATGTATTCATCCCATTCGCCGGCAATAATCGCAGTCAGACTAAAACGATCCGGTCCCCGATGCTCCTCGTACGGTTTATCCCAGGGAGACCAAAAGACCAAAGGCACGGAACCGTGTTGCCAGATGACGTTCAAATTCCTGACCGGAAAGTTTTGCTCTCCCCAGTAACTGGATGAAGCGATAATCGCTTGATGCTTTCCAACTAAGTTTTCAAAATCTTCGATTACCTCGAGACTGACATCGTCTTCTTCCTCGCCAAAATCCATGAATGCTCCCGTATAAGCGCCATGTTCAGGAATTGCGACTTCGACTGGAGGCTTTGAGTCAACCCGGTTCTCAATCTGCTTGCGACATCCGATTAAACCCAAATTCGAGGCCAGAACTAGCGAAGCGATCGTCAAGAATTGCGTGACACGCATTTGTTCGAGAAGGTCTGTGCAAAGGACCTGGCTGTCCAGCGTGGCGGCAATTGGTTTCATCCAGTTTTCAATCACACTGGGAGTTGCGGAATTGGCGGAGACCGAGAGCGCAAGATCGTTTTCCGTGACGGCAGTCGTCGCGACAGATCATTGTGTAAATAAGATTACGCCCAGAGATTCGCTGGGAGCGGGTGTCGATGGTCACGAATATGGCGAATGCATGCAAATGCTGTCAAAGGACCACATGACTGAAATGCTCTCCGCCGGTTTTAGCCGATTGACTTATCGGCTTCGGACGGA
Organism: Chthoniobacterales bacterium; assembly: GCA_035622995.1. Lineage (GTDB taxonomy): Bacteria > Verrucomicrobiota > Verrucomicrobiia > Chthoniobacterales > UBA10450 > DASPUI01. Next base: position 2,096 of record DASPUI010000187.1, on the reverse strand, counting down.
ACTGGCGGGCGAGGCGTGGCATTGGAATCCACGAGGCACTTGGAGCGATCCTTCCCATCAATGCGGCTACTGGACGTCTGATGATTCGCCTGGAGAACCGATCACGGTCTCTTATGGTTACCGTCTTCCCAGACGCGGAAATACGATTGACCAGGCGAATGACGATGGTTATTCGCGGATCGCAGACAGCGACGAAGATTCGTTCTGGAAAAGTAATCCTTATCTAGATCAACATTTCACCGGAGAACCTAACGAACGACATCCACAATGGGTCGTGATCGACCTCGGAGCCAGGAAACCGGTGGATGCGATCCGTATTCAGTGGGGCAAGCCTTACGCGCAACGCTATCGAATCGAATACTGGAGCGGAACCGATCCGATGCATTTGCACGTCGACCAACACGATGAATGGCGAAGGTTTCAAAAAGGAGCGATCGATCGTGGCTCCGGTAATGATGAGTTGATTCGACTTACTGACGTTCCAATTTCAGTTCGATTCGTACGAGTTCTAATGACTCAAAGCTCGGAGACGGGAACCGAGCAATCGGACGATATCAGGGATCGGCTCGGTTATGCTGTTCGCGAAATTGGCGTCGGTACCGTTGATAAGCGTGGTCGATTCAACGACCAAATGCGTCACGCCCCCGACCGATCCAAACAAACAGTAATCTACGTTTCGTCGACTGATCCCTGGCATCGTTCCGAAGACATAGATTACCGGATCGAACAACCAGGGCTGGATTTTGTCCTAACGAGCGAACTTACCAACCAGTTACCGGCACTAGTGCCAGTAGCAGTGTTGTACGACACGCCAGACAACGCTGCGGCCGAGATGAAATATTTGTTGGAACGAAAGTACTCGCTCCAGGGCATCGAACTTGGCGAAGAGCCGGATGGGCAGTGGGCCTCGCCCGAGGATTACGCCGCGGTTTACGTTCAGACTGCGCGCCGGCTGCGTGAGTTGAACGCACAAATACCACTTGGGGGACCAAGCTTGCAAAATTTTGAGGATCATCTGCTCACCTGGGCCGATGCATCTGGGAATCGTTCCTGGATGAATCGATTTCTACGCTGCATTCAGGCACGGGATTCTCCCTTCGATTTCTTTTCGTTCGAATACTACCCATTCGATAATGTGTGCATAGATGCGGCGCCGCAACTGCTAGACACACCGAATCGCCTTTTCACAATGATATCCAGCTTCCACGAGGACGGCATTCCCTCCGAGATACCCTGGCTGATGACCGAATATGGCTACTCGGTTTTCAGCGGACGCGCCGAGGTTGATATTGAAGGCGCTCTTTTCGACGCCGACGCGGTTGGTTCATTTCTGACTCTGGACGGAAGCACTGCTTACTTATATGGCTATGAACCAAACTATTTGATCGACGAACTAAAATGTTCTTGGGGAAATCTGATGATGTTACAGCTGAATTACAAAACAGAGAACGTTAACCGGTTAGCGTCCTACTATGGCTCTCAGATTTTGACTAATGAATGGATGGGACCGAGGAGCCAGCCACACCAAGTTTTTCAGGTGTCTGTTCGAAACGGCAGGGCTGAAGTGGCGCGGGTAACAGCGTATGCGATTCTGCGACCGGACAAACAATGGGCAATACTGGCGATCAACAAGGATCCAAAGCGCGGCGCCCGGCTAATGATTCGGTTTGTTTCGTCCAAAGACAAACCGCCCGGAACGTTCGTCGGACAGGTTGATATCGTTCAGTTTTCACGTGAGCAATATCTCTGGCGTGACGATGGTCCAAACGGATATCCGATTCGAAGTCAACCTCCTGCAAAGTATGTTCGCGAAGCAACCGCATTCTACGAGTTACCGCCATATTCGCTGACAGTGTTGCGTGGACGTACCGGCGAGTAACTTACGTAACTGGAGTTACTATAGTTTAGCTACTAGAACGAGTGATTAGATACGAACCGGGACCGAGGCGGTCCGCTCTAACTTACCCCAGCTAACCCAGGCACCTTTGATTCCGCGCGTGATCGCTTTCCAAATACAATAACTCAGCATTGGCCGGTAAATTAATCGCATTGGTAAGATACGCCATGCTCGTAGAATTGGTTCGCGTTCCAAAATG
>DASPUI010000186.1:0-8111 GCA_035622995.1 Chthoniobacterales bacterium | reverse complement strand
TATTAATGAATCTACTGGGCGCGCCAGGCGGAAAAGGCCTCTGGAAGGAGCGCGCTTACCTCTTTGGCGAAGAATTTCGCCGCCACGTCGAGGGCGATCTAATGAAGCGAACGCCCCACCCAGACGCAAAACCGCTGGGCGCGTTCAGCATTGGAAGAAGCGATCAGTGATCTGTGACGACAAAAAAGTGACATAAGTAATGTCCGCTTTCGAACATGTCACCGCGCTGCTGTCGTTCGTTTACGCTTTAGCGCTAACGCATTTGCTCGCACGTATCGGCGAACTCGTGCTCGTGCGCGAACGAGTCCGGTTTTCCGGACTGCTTGCGCTCGGAATGCTCAACGCCATCGCCATCGTTTTCGCTAACTGGTTAGCGATTTGGGACCTGCGTTCGGTGACCAGCTGGGACATCGCTTCGATCACGATCCAATTTCTACTCGCGATATCGCAGTATGGCCTGTGCGTACTGGTGGGGCCGAAAGCGTCGGAAGAAGGCGTTATTGATTTAGAAGAGTTTTTCTGGCGTCAGCGGAGGTACATTTACGGAACGGCGATGATCGTGCTGGTCTTGTCCGTTCTCGCGAATATCGATTTTTTGAAAACAGCCAACACCGCGTTGTTCATCAAGGAAAATATCGTCACGCTTATCCTCATGGTTCCGGCGCTGGCAGCGCTCATCTCGCGAAATCGCATCGTTCAATGGACAGCCGGGCTCGTGTTTTTTGTCGTGGTGGTCGTCTTTACGATCCTTTTTACCGGCAACCTGCAATGACATCTTTTGGTTAGCCGGGTTGCGATTCGGCCTTTGTTCCCCACATTAGAACCTCGCCGCGTTTCGCGATTGGTCTTCATGTCGGGAATTAAAACATCAGCAACGTTGCTCGGCGATTTTCGGACCGATGCGCGTGTGCTCCTGCTCGCGGCGTTGGCCGGGCCGATTGGAATTATCAGCGCATTGGTGGCGAAAGCACTCTTATGGCTGATTGCTGAAATTTCGAACGTCGTCTTCTTTCAACGGTTTTCGCCGGAACTTGGTTCGCTCATCACTCGTGGCGACTTTGTTCGAGTATCATGACCGTCAGCGCTATCATCTGGAGGAAGAAGAACGGGCTCGTGGATTCACCCGCGAAGTGGCAGGAAGGAACTAATAAGTAAGTGTGACGAGTAACAGACTCGACTCGATGCGAGCAGTTCGACTAACTCAAATCGGCAGGCCGCTGGATAATAAAGACGTTGCAATTCCGGAGATTGGCCCAAGCGATGTTCTGATTCGCGTTGCCGCGGCCGGCGTTTGTCACTCCGATGCGCATTATCGCGCCGGCATTTCCAAGATCGAGAATCTGCCTGTAACGCTCGGGCACGAAATTGCAGGCCGCGTCGAGAAAATCGGGGATGAAGTTACAAACCTCGCTCCCGGCGACCGCGTTTGTGTGCATTACTTAGTACACTGCGGAACTTGTGAGTTCTGTACGCGCGGTCTGGAACAATTTTGCCGGACCGGGCAAATGATCGGCAAACATCGCGACGGCGGATATGCCGAGTTCGTTCGGATTCCAGCGGCAAATGCGTTCGCGCTTCCGGATGAGATCCCATTTGAGGCTGGCGCAATCATGATGTGCTCATCGGCAACCGCATTTCATGCGTTGAGCAAGGCGCGGCTTAAATCCGGAGAGTCGATCGCGATTTTCGGATTTGGCGGATTGGGTTACTCGTTGCTGCAATTGGCCAAAGCACTCGGTTGCGGCACAACATATGTCATTGAAATCAATCCTGCCAAACTTGCATCGGCAACAGAGCTTGGCGCGGTGGCGATCGATGCGAAGGCGGGCGATCCGGTCGCGCAGATCAAGAACGCGACGGGTGGAGAAGGCGTGGATGTCTCGTTTGAATTAATCGGCTCTGCCAAAACCATGCAGCAGGCCGTTCGATGTTTAGGCATTCTTGGCCGAGCCGCGCTTGTCGGATTAACGGACGAGCCGATGTCGGTGTTTCCGTACCCAGAGTTGATCAACAAGGAGGTAGAAGTCATCGGAGTGTCGGACCATTTGGCGACGGAAGTTCCGACGCTGATTGAATTCGCGCGCAACGGAAAACTTTCCCTTCCGCGGGATGTGCTTCGCGTGGTGAATCTCGAAGCCGGCCATATCAACGCCGCGCTCGACGCACTTCAGAGTTCCATTGATCAGGTGCGAACCGTTATTGTTCCCAATGCATGAATTGGGAAATGATCGCGGCGATTGGCCAACTGGCGGCCGTCTTCGTCGGAATTCCATCCTTGATTTACCTGGCGGTTCAAATTCGTGAGCAGACGAAAGAACGGAGGCAGGCTGCCGTCCACGCGCTCACCGAGCAATGGGGAGCGCTCACTGAATCGCTGCACAATAATCCGGAGATGGCTGCGATTTTTCTCCGCGGCGCTCATTCCTTTAACGATCTGGATTCGGTATCGAAGCTTCGCTTTAGCGCGTTCTTCAATCGTCTCTTGAACATTTTCGAAGGAATGTATTTCTCGCATGCGCAAGGAATCCTGACCGGCGCATCATGGAAAGCCGTTGAAAGGACGATGACCGATCTGATTGCTTACCCTGGGGTTCAACAGTGGTGGGAATTTCGGAAACACTGGCATACCGAAGAATTTGACCGGCTCGTTCGCGCGATCATCGCGAGAGGCAACAAGCCAATTGCATTTTCAAATTTCGATCTGAGTGAGGTTCCGCTTCCGGGAAAACGTGCATGAACCAAAGTGTCCTGTGACCAATGACGAGTTGACAAAGTTTGCGCAGCGTTATGCGAAGGCCTGGTCCAGCCAGGATCCGCAAAGGGTGGCAGCGTTTTTTGCCGAGAACGGCTCCATTAGCATCAACCATGGGCCACCTGCTGTTGGACGTGCGGCAATCGCGAGCCAAGCGCAAGAGTTCATGACCACATTTCCGGACATGATCGTGACGTTCGACCAACTCCAGCCTCGCGGAGGCAGAACGGCGTTTCATTGGACCTTGCTTGGAACGAACACCGCACCCGGCGGCACCGGAAATAAAGTTCGAATCAGCGGTTATGAGCTTTGGAAAATCAACAAAGACGAGCTAATCGAAGACTCGTTAGGCCATTTCGACGCCGCGGAGTACGAGCGCCAGCTCAAGGGAGAGTGATGAGTAACCTGTAACCAGCGGTCGGCAAAGTCCGGAATTCTTCTCCCCCTTTCAGCTTGGCTGGGTAATTCCACCGAGGCACACGGGCTCGCCTAAAGACGTTTTGATTTCGCGCGGAGCAGGATTTGACTGGCCAGGGCGTTGAGAATTTCCGGATTACCCTGCGCCCAGGCGTTATCGATCGTCATTCGTCGAAAACGCCACTTGTCTCCATCGCGCACTAATTCGCAATCGTAGCGATTCATCAAAAGGGCAAACTCCGAACCGGGTCGCGGGCCTTCGCGGGGCAGGAAGTGTTGCGACATGACATATGCGTAAAGCGTGGCTGAGTCGCCAGTGACCTCGATCTGAAGATTGCTCGCCGTGTGACTGGTATCCAGCGGCCCGATCAATGGAAGGACCGCCTTGAGGATCGCTTCGCGTCCCGTTAGCACCGGATATTCGATCTCGAGCTTTTTCCCGGCGGGAGTGAAGTCGAAACGACAATCTTCGGTTAGAACCGATGCGAGTGTGTCGACGTCGCCATGATCGAGGCCGAAGGCGAAGCGGTAAAGCGCATCTGCGATCTCAAATCGATCATCCGCCAATTGAGCCAGGTCTGCGTCCACCAAGGAAAGAAAGCTAAAAAGTGAAGCGCTGAAAAGCAGGAAAGCAATCTGTTACTGTGCGATGCCGGCGGGAATGGGTGCAACGTCTCGTGGCTAGGCCACTTTGCTCAATCCGACATCGGATCGCCCAGCCGACCGCTTCTCGGCGGCCTCTATATATATACGGGTCGCCTCCGGAAGCTCGTGCCAAATCCGGTAGGCGACCAATCCGCCGACCAGCGCAAATGGCATCAGGAAAACCGGCCACCATTGCCAGCTGTAATGCGTAACCAGAAATCCAACACCGATCGACTGAATCCCGCTACCGAGATAGACGAAGCCGTCCACAATCCCGGAGCAGGTCGCAGTCGCTTTGCGCCCGCCGAAATCCGCCGCCGCGGTCCCCGACATTAAAGAATGAACGCCGGTGACCGCAGCAACGATGAGCAACGCTGCGACTCCAACGACAAACGGCAGCGAAAAAAGGTTCATCGCCATGACCGCCGCCATCATCAGCATGAACGCGCAAAAGATCGCGGCCGGAGGGCCACGGCGTGATTGGAAAAATTTGTCGGAGATTAAGCCGCCGGCGAACCCGCCCACAATTCCGAAAACGCAGAGAAGCAAACCCCAATTCCCAACAATGCTTTCGGCGCCGGGCTGTTTCACGTCGTGCCCGAAAATCGTGTACCATTGCATGATCCCATTGCGCAGAACGCCAGCGGTCAGCTCGACGAACGCAAACATCATGATCAACGGATTCAGGAAAACTTTTTTGAGCAGATCGAGAGTGCTGTATTCCTCGTGCATGTGGCCGGAGGACGCGTCATGCGTTTCCAGATACGCGAATCCAGCGTGTTCGGGTGTCTCCTTGATCAACCATAAATCGAGAACAGCCCATCCGACCAGGATCGCCGCTGGAATGAAAAAGACCGCCCAGGTCGCATCAATGGTCTGGCCTTTCGTGACGAAGACCCCGCGCACCAACGTCGTCAAGGCATTCATCGCGGCCGGCGCGTTCGCTTTGGTCATGTTGACGACCGCCTGGCCCCAATCGAACGCAAAATAGACACCGAACGAAATCAGCGTCCCAAAAATCGCGCCGAACACTCCCCGCTCGCGCACGTGAAACCAGTTCGCCTTGACCTTGATGATCGAGACCGCGCCGTAACTTTGAAAATACATGTTGAGCGCGTAAACGACCGAGAAAATTCCGAGCAATCTCACGTGCAATCGATTGGTCAAAACCAGCCAGGTGATTGCGCCGAGCATGACGTTGGCCAGCGACGCGCCGAGCGCTGCGATTAGAATCCCTTTCTTGCCGCCAATTTTGTCGACCAGTGGACCATTGATCAAAAATGAAAACGCGTAAATAACGGTGCCGGCAGCGAAAATTAATCCGAAATCCTCGTTCGACATCAGGCCACCGAGCGAATTTTTCGCGACCGTCAGATTGTAGCGTCCCATGTAAAGGAACGCGTAAGTCATCCCGAGCGGGAACCAGTTGATGAACCGACGGCTCAAAAACCATGGGCCATGTTTCAGCGGGTTATTGTAAAAATAAATGCCGACGACCAGGGCGAGACAGACAAAAACAATGCTGAGCGACATTTAGAAAATGGGCCGGCTGAACAGGATTCTCCAGATGGTTACGAATTTGAGGTTCTTTAAAATCGGCAAATCCGGCCTAGTTCTGCCGGATTTGACCGCGCCTATCAACGCTCAACTCCTCAATATCTCTGTCTTATTGCAATCGCGGCGCCAAATTTCAATTATCTTCACCCAGTGACAACGACGGATGACACCATTGTACCCGGAACGAGGAAACGCCTCGTGATCGCCGGGGCCGGGTTTATGGCCGGTCTTCTGATCCTTCTCAGTGGCATCTATTACCAACAAGTCATTCGACATCAGTTCTGGCTGGCAAGGATGAGAACCGGCTCAGATGTAAAAGTCCGCATTCCGGCCATGCGGGGCGAAATTCGTGACCGCAATGGAGTGTTGCTGGCCGAAAATCGCCCGAGCTATGCGGTTGAGTTCTATCTGCCGGACATTGTGGGCAGCTATCGCGAGAGCAACGGAAATGTTCCGACCTACGAGCACTACTCCACCGTGCGCGGGATGAAAAAGATCATGCGCGAAGCGGATATCGTGAAGATTGTGAACCAAACCGCGATTCCGCATCTCGAAGAACTCGGCCTGGCGGAAGATTATAATTCCGAACGAATGCGGCTGCACTATCGCAACAATCGCGAGGTGCCGTTTGTGTATCGGACCGGGATCGATTTCTCGAACTTCGCCAAGTATTCCGAGGGCAAAGCCGGCCTGACTGGCGTCGAGATCACGAACCGGCCAGTTCGAAATTATCCGTTCGGCGCGCTGGCCGCACATTTACTCGGCTACACCGGTGCGGTCCGCGACATCAAGGATCAGGAAGACGTCGGCGAATTCACCTTTTACGAACCCGACCCTGAGGGCAAATCGCAAATCGAACACGCCTGTGACAAATGGCTGCGCGGCAAGCCAGGCGCGCGGATTTTGCATCGCAACCCGAAAGGCGTAATCGAGGGCGAGACCAAACGGATCGAACCGAAACCGGGCGCCAACGTGCTGCTCACGATCGACGCGCGAATGCAATTCATCGTCGAGCGGGCGCTGCGCGAAGCCGGTGTCGGACGTGGCGCCGCCGTGGTCATTAATCCGAACAATGGAGACATCCTCGCAATGGCTTCTGTCCCATCCTACGATCCAAACATTTTCATTCCGTCTGCGTCCGTGGCGGATTGGAAAAAACTCACCGACGACGCGACTGATCCTCTGACGAATCGCGCGGTCCAAACTTACGCACCCGGTTCCATTTACAAAGTTGTGACCGCGCTCGCCGAATTGCGCGCCAATATCGCACCGACGCGAACCTTCACCTGCTCCGGCGGCGTGCAATACGGAAACAAGTACATGAAATGCTGGATCGCCGGCCGCGGCACTCACGGAGCGCTGACGCTGCCCGATGCGCTCAAGAATTCTTGCAATGCGTATTTTTACCAGGCCGGAAACGCCGCCGGCATCAATCAAATTGACGCGATCGGAGAAAAGCTCGGACTCGGGAAAAAAACCGGCATTCCAATTTCAGGCGAGAGCAGCGGCATCTTGCCTGGACCAAAATGGCTGAACTCGGTTAATCCAAACGAACGTTGGTCCGATGGGCAGACTGCGAACGTTTCAATCGGTCAGGGCTACGTTCTCGCTTCCCCACTCCAGATGGCGATGGTCACGGCGGCGATCGCCAACCGCGGCACGGTCTTTGAACCGCGCCTCGTTTATCGCATGGTCGATCAAAATGGTGCGGACGCACGCGACCCGGATTCCGACCGATTGATCGTGAAGAAACAGCCAAAAATTCACGCCGACCTGAGACACGAAGGAATTTCTCCGGAAAAAATTGAAGCAGTGCGCGACGGAATGCGGCGGGTGGTAGCGAATGGCACTGGAAAACGTGCGCAGATCAACGGGATCGAAGTTGCCGGCAAAACCGGCACGGCGCAGTTCTGGCGGGGCAACACCAAGGATAATCATACCTGGTTCATCGCCTTTGCGCCGTACGATGCGCCACAGCTCGCGCTCTGCGTCATGGTTCAGGGTGCTAAATCGGGTGGAGGCGTCAGCGCGCCGATCGCGCGCGAAATTTTAGAACAGGGACTCGCGCTCGATCATGGTTACCAGCCAAAGTTGATCGCGATGACACCTGCGGTCGGCAGTTTTGATCAAATCAACGCAGTCGATTACAAACGCGACGCGCCACGCGCCTTGCCTGCCGCTGCTGCGGCTGACACAACCGTTGCGGCCGCGGCGCCCCGCGCAATTCCGGTCGACAGCTCGGTGTCAACCGATGATAACGACGATCCGGAAACGGCAGACGCGGTCGAAGAGGAAATCCCGCGCGCGATTCCACGAGCGATTTACGTCGGGCCGCCAAAACCGGAAAAACCGGACGTGCGCGCTGCGCCCGATGTCGTAGTCGAGCTGCATCCGCCCGGCACGTAGCCTGCGATGCGACGGATCGGATATTATTAGCCGTTCTTGGGGTGAACGCGAAATACCGCCCCGGCCGGCCACTGCGGCGCTGCCTTACGCCGATGTGTTCTGATCGCCATCCAAAATCGCCGGCCAAACGAGACCCGTGGTTGTGGAATCCTGTGTTGCGCGAAGTAAAGCGCGCCATTTTGAGTCACTGTTGGTTCAATCATCTCGAACATCCTCCCTCTAAGCTTTTACCCATTGATTTTTCGCACCAAACCGCCCGACCGGTCGTATTCAGTTGCCTTATTAAACCCAGACGGCAACGCGACGTTGCTTTCAATTTTTAATCTGTCGGTCT
>DASPUI010000185.1:0-10871 GCA_035622995.1 Chthoniobacterales bacterium | reverse complement strand
GGCCCGCTGCGCGCGGCAAACTTCGTAAACACGTTCAATCTGCTGCGGCGTGATGAGCGGACGGGCCGCATCATGGATTGCGACATACCGCGCCTCTTTCGACACTTTTTTCAGGCCGGCCTGGACCGAATCCTGCCGATGCTCGCCACCCAGGACGATGGATCTGATTTTTGCAAAATCATGCTCACGCATTCTTTCAACTTCAGCACGCCGATCTTCACGCGTCACCACGATGATTTCGCTGACTGACTCAGCCCGTTCAAACGCATTCATCGCGTGCCATAACACGGCTTTGTCCGCGATCGCCGCAAACAATTTATCGAAACCCATGCGCCGACTGCCGCCGGCGGCGACAATAATGGCACTAAGCATGGATTGAGATTTTCCGCATGATGTCAGCCGCTCAACTACTTAACCGCTCAACTGTTTTTGCACTTCCTGACTGAGCGTTTTGCCATCGGCCCGTCCCGCCACCTTCGTTTGCAACGCTTTCATTACCGCGCCCATTTGCGCCTTCGAGCTCGCTCCAAGCTCCGCGATCGTTTCGCGAACAATCTGCGCCAGTTCGGGAGCGCTCATTGATTGCGGCAGGTATGATTGCAAAATCGAGAGTTCGTTCTTCTCTCTTGCGACCAGTTCCGCCCGACCGCCCTTTTCAAAACTTTCGATAGAATCCTGGCGTTGCTTGGCTTGTTTGCGGATGACTTGTGCTGCTTCAGCGTCATTCAGTTCGCCTTCGGCGCCGGATTTATCAATCGCAGCGTATTTCAAAGCCGATTTCAACATGCGCAAAACGCCCAGCTTGACCGGGTCTTTCGCGCGCATCGCCTCTTTCAAATCCGCGTCGACAGTTTGAGCCAGATTCATTCGCCCAAATTACGTCGCACGGATGCAATTGTCGATGGTTTCGCCACCCTCGAGTTGGAGAAAAGATTAGCTCGATCGCATCCGTTCCGCGCAATCGCGAGCGGACTCGGCGTCACTCACCGAAACGACATCGACATCTTTGCGGACACGCCTGAGCAATCCGGCAAGGACACCGCCCGGCCCCAATTCGATGAAAAAGTTGCAACCAAGATGGAAGAGCCGTTCCATGCAATCGAGCCAACGCACCGTGCTCGTAACCTGGTCCCGCAAGGTCCGCCGAATTTCCGGCAGGACGGTCACCTCTTGACCGGTAGCATTGCTCACGACCGGAAAACGCGGCGCCTGCATTTCGACTTCGAGAAGCGCTTCGCCAAGCTTTTGATAAGCACTTTCCATTAACCGCGAATGATAGGCGCCCGCCACGTTCAACATCGTCGCGCGCCGAATTCCATGCTCTTTCGCAACTCCGACCGCCGCCTCGACCTTTGCGCGCTCGCCAGAAATTACAATCTGTCCCGGGGCGTTGATGTTCGCGATATCGACATCTTCGTCGGCCGCGAGCTGGCGAACAGAGTTTTCATCCGCCCCGATCATTGCCGCCATCGCGCCGGTCGTTGCCGCGCACGCTTCGTCCATCAGTTCGCCGCGTTTCTGCACGAGTTTCAGTCCGCTTGCAAAATCAAACGTGCCAGCCGCACAATGGGCGGTCAATTCTCCTAACGACAAACCGGCGGCGGCGCCAATCGGAAAATCGCCCGCCAGTTCGCGCAGGACCGACAGGGCGGCAAGTCCATGAAGAAAAAGCGCTGGCTGGCAATTCGAGGTCTTGGTCAATTCTTCGATCGGTCCGTTCAACATGATGTTGACCAGATCGCGACCAAGAATTCCGTTGGCTTGACGAAACAAATTCGCTGCCGTCGAATATTCATCGCCAAGATCGCGGCCCATTCCGACGGCCTGCGCGCCCTGTCCGGCAAACAGCAGCGCAATTTTCCTGTTCATTCCATCTCATCATTCGCTTTCGAACGGCTCGGTTCAATTTCAAAATTACTTGCGCCTGCCGGTTCACGCGGCAGCATAAACCAAGCTGTCGATTTTATGGCTTTCACAGTCCGCGAAATTGAATCGCCCGATCCGGTAACGCGCGTTGTCGCGGAGGACGCCAAACTGCGCCATCGCGACGGGGACGACATTGGCGAGAAGATGGTGCTGAACATGGGGCCATCCCATCCGGCGACCCACGGAGTGCTGCGCCTTGTGCTTGAGCTCGATGGCGAGATCATTGTCAAAGCCGCACCGGATATCGGCTTTCTGCATCGCGGCGACGAAAAGATCGCCGAGAACATGCAATACAATCAGTTCGTGCCGTATACCGATCGGCTCGATTATCTCGCACCGCTCGCCAATAATGTTGCCTACGCGCTGGCCGTGGAAAAGTTGATGAGCTGGGACATTCCGCCGCGTGGCAAAGCAATTCGCGTGATTTGCTGTGAGCTCTCGCGGATTTCGTCGCATTTGATGGGCCTCGGGGCGATGTCGCTTGATCTCGGCGCGATGACGGTATTCCTGTATTCGTTTACACAGCGCGAGAAAATTTACGATCTAAGTGAACTACTCAGCGGCGCGCGGTTCACGACTTCCTACACGCGTATCGGAGGTCAGATTCGCGACTTGCCGGATCGATTCGTTCCCATGCTGCGCGATTTTCTCGAACAATTCGGTCCGGCGCTGGACGAGATGGACAAGTTGCTCACGCGAAACAAAATTTTTGTCGATCGAACCAAAGACATCGGCGTGATCCCGAAAGATCGAGCCATCGCCTATGCGCTATCGGGACCAAATTTGCGCGGGAGCGGCGCCGAACACGACTTGCGACGCAAACATCCCTATCTCGATTATGAACAATACGATTTCGATGTGGTCGTCGGAAGCGCCGGAGATTGTTACGATCGTTATCTGGTGCGGCTCGAAGAAATGCGGCAAAGCGCGCGCATCTTGCGGCAGGTTATTGAAAAGCTTCCGAGCGGACCGATCAACGTCACCGATTGGAAGAACATGACGCCGCCAAAGTCGCACGTCATGACCAAAATGGAGGAACTGATCCATCACTTCATTGTCGTGACCGAAGGACTGAAGGCGCCGCCCGGGGAAATTTATTTCGCAGCAGAAAATCCGAAGGGCGAGCTCGGATTTTATATAAACAGCAAAGGCGGCGGCGTCCCGCATCGACTAAAAATTCGCGCGCCATCCTTTGTGAATTTGAGCATTCTGCCGGAACTCTTGCCGGGACATATGGTGAGCGACGTGCCGGCGATCCTTGGCAGTCTGGACTTTGTCATGGGTGAATGCGACAGGTGAACATGCGATTTTTTCGATCGATTTCGCGCCTCGGGCTTGCGCTGCTGCTCGTGCTCACATTCTCCTGCGTCGGCCGCCGTTTAACCAAGGCGAATGTGGACGAAGTGAGCGAGGGGATGTCGAAGAAACAGGTCGAATCGATTCTTGGTCCGCCGACAAACATCGACAACAAGGACTTTTTGATCATGAAAAAAACGATTTACGTTTACCGGCAAGGTAACGACACCGTGACAATCGTTTTCAAGGACGACAAGCTCACAGAGAAGCAGAGCACGCTAACCAACTGATTTTTTCTTTCGTGGACTCGACGAGTACAGGCGTTCCCGGCGAGTTGGAGCGGAGAATGGATGAAGCGCTCTCGCGCTATCCGCACGATCGGCAACGCAGTGCTGCACTCCCATTGCTCCACCTTTGGCAGGAGCATTTTGGATTCGTTGGCAACGACGCCGTCACCTGGATCGCAGCCAAGCTCGGACTACAACCGATCAACATTCTGGAGCTGGTAAGTTTTTATCCCATGCTGAAGGAGTCGCGCGGCGGAAAGACGCACATTCGCGTTTGCCGCACTCTGAGTTGCGCGCTGGCCGGTAGCTATCAATTGATGGAGAACCTCTGCGCCGCGACCGGGATCCGGCGGAAAATCGATAAGGAGGGAATGCACACTCCGGTGTCAGTCAGCCCGGACGGAAATTACAGCATCGAATTTGTCGAATGTCTGGCGAGTTGCGGCACCGCGCCCGTTTGCATGGTCGGCGACGACCTGCGCGAGAATGTCGATCCAAATTCCGTCAGCGGTCTTCTTTCAAATCGAACATCAAACATCAAACATCAAACATCCGTGCATCCTCTCGAACGCCGGCTCGTTTTCAAAAACATTGGCCGACCCGATTGGAAAGTCGACATCGATACCTATTTGGCGGACGGCGGCTACGAACAGCTGAAAAAGGCGTTAACCATGGCGCGCCCTGACATCGTAAACGAAGTGAAGACATCGGGCCTGCGCGGCCGCGGCGGCGCAGGCTTCCCCTGCGGCGTGAAATGGGCCTTTATCAAGCCGGAGGAAAAAAAGCCGGTCTATTTAATTTGCAATGCCGACGAGTCGGAGCCTGGCACGTTCAAGGACCGCTATATTATTCATCAGGATCCGCATCAGCTGCTGGAGGGAATTTTGATTTCGTGTTACGCGATCAACGCACTAACGGCCTATATATACATAAGAGGCGAATTTCCGGACGGCGCGAAAACTCTCGAACGGGCGATCGAGGAAGCACGTGAACGCAATTTCCTTGGGAAAAATGTTCTCGGGTCCGGTTTCGATTGCGAGATCTACCTTCATCGGGGCGCGGGCGCCTACATTTGCGGCGAAGAAACCGGCCTGATTGAATCGCTCGAAGGCAAACGTGCCTATCCACGGATCAAGCCGCCCTACTTTCCAGCGGTGCTCGGCCTCTACATGTGCCCGACGATCGTCAATAACGTTGAGACGATCTGCCACGTGAAACACATCATCGCGATGGGCGGCGCAGCCTACGCCAAGCTTGGCCGGCCTAACAACACCGGGACGCGGATTGTCTGCGTGAGCGGCGATGTCGTTAGGCCGGGTTATTTTGAAATCGAAGTCGGCGCGGTAACAATGGGTCAGTTAATTTACGATATGGCTGGCGGTTTGAAATCCGGCCGGCGGTTAAAAGCGGTTATTCCGGGAGGCAGTTCGGCCAAGGTCTTGCGTGCGGACGAGCGATTCAAAATGAGAGAGAAGCAGCCCGATGGCTCGACTATCGAGCGCGAGATATCGATAGACGAATTGCCGATGGACTTCGATTCGTTGGCCGCGGCCGGTTCGATGGCCGGTTCCGGCGGCGTAATCGTACTGGACGACTCACGCGACATGGTCTGGGTGCTAAATAACATCAACGAGTTTTATGCTCACGAATCGTGCGGGCAATGTACTCCATGCCGGGAGGGTTCGCTTTGGATGAAAAAAATCACCGAGCGCATGCTCGAAGGCGGCGGCGTGATCGAAGATCCGCGCACATTGAAAACAATCGGCGACAATATCGCCGGCCGGACCATCTGTGCGTTCGGTGAGGCTTGCGCATGGCCGACACAAAGTTTTGTCGAAAAGTTTCCGGAGGAATTTGCCGCGCACGCGAACAAGCCAACTCCTCCGCCGCTTCCACCGGAATATACATCAGAAGAATTGATTGAACGGGAACAAATTCCAACCGCCCCGCTTGCCCACGATCCGGGTTGGGAAAAGGCCGGCGCTGACGCCGTGATCTGACCACGTGAGCGATCCTGGATTACTCGCAAAACCAATGCTCAACGTTCAGATCGACGGTGTGTGGCACCAATTTCCAAAGGGCACGCGCGTGATCGAGGCATGTGAGCAGGTTGGGACGTTCGTGCCGCGCTATTGCTACCACAAGAAGCTCAGTTCACCCGGAAATTGCCGAATGTGCCTGATCGAAATGGGAATGCCGCGGCTCGGGCCAGACCGCAAACCGGATCTCGGCTCAGATGGCAAGCCGGTTATCAATTGGATGCCGCGCCCGCAAATTAGCTGCGCACAAGACATCGCCGAAGGCATGGGCGTACGCACCAATTCGCCCTTGGCTCAAGAATGTCGGCGTGGCGTGATGGAGTTCTTGCTCATCAATCATCCACTCGATTGTCCGATTTGCGATCAGGCTGGCGAGTGTCAACTGCAGGAGTTCAGCGTGGAGTATGGCAACGAGGCTTCGCGTTTCCTCGAAAACAAAGTGAAGAAGCCGAAAGCCGTCGAGCTCGGCCCGCGGGTGACGCTTGATGACGAGCGCTGCATTCTCTGTTCCCGCTGCATTCGATTTTGTCAGGAAATAGCGCATGACGACGTCCTTGGGTTTGTCGATCGCGGCAGTCATACAGTTTTGACAGCCCATTCGGGCCGGCGGCTGGAGAACAATTATTCGCTGAACACGGTCGACATCTGCCCCGTCGGGGCGCTTACCTCGAGTGATTTTCGTTTCAAGATGCGGGTTTGGTTTTTGAAAGAAACAAAGAGCATCTGCACCAGTTGCGCGACTGGTTGCAATACCGTAATCGGCACGCGCGAGGATGTAATTTATCGACAAACGCCACGCGAAAACGACGCCGTTAATTCCTGCTGGATGTGCGATTACGGCCGCCTCAACTTCGGGTACTTGGAATCAGACAAGCGCTTGCTCGAACCGCGTATTTGTTCCAATGGCGTATTGGCCCCGACGGACTGGAAAACGGCGATCACGCAGGCCGCATTGCAATTGCGTCATTTTTCCGGCCGCGAGATTGCGATTATCGCTTCCGCCCGAATGACCAACGAGGAACTTTGGCTGACCGCCCAAATTGCGAAGGTGCTCGGCGTGCAATGGATTGAGGTCGTCCCGCGTCGCGGCCCGAGCGATAATATTTTGCTGAGCGAGGATCGAAACCCGAACGCGAGCGGCGCGCGATTGATTCTCAATCTCGCGGCAGAACCAGGTTCCAACCTGCCGGCGATTGTCGAAGCGGTGAAAGCCGGACGGATTAAAGCGATTCTCGCGCTGGGCGAAAAGCCAACCGCAGCTGGAATTTCCATTGAGCAGCTTTCTCAATTGTCCCTGATCGTCATGGATATCCTGGCAAATGAGACGACGGAGTTTGCAACCGCACTTTTGCCCGCATTCGGCTTCGCAGAAAAACGCGGCTCGATGATCAATGGCGAAGGCCGGCTGCAACGCCTGAATCGCGCTGTGCGCGGCCCGGGAAATTCGCGCGATGACTGGGAAATCCTGCGCGATCTGCTCCAGGCGCTTGGTGGAGGTGACGGACTTTTCTCGATCGAAGATGTTTTTCGGCAGATGAGCGAATCGATTCCACTGTTCAATGGATTGAGCCTAAGCAAAATCGGCGACCTCGGCGTTCACGTGATGAATATGGATGAATCTCCGCCGCCTCCGGTCGATCCGGAGAGTAGTGGGATTGAAAAAGCGGAGGCGCAAAGGCCTCCCGGTCGTTGATTCAAATCGCATGGATACTTTTTTTATCGTCATATCCGCGGTCAAAATTCTGGCGATCATTTTCGTGGTGATTTTGCCGATGGTCTCCTACGCCGTCTACGCCGAGCGTCGGGTTAGCGCATTGATTCAGGACCGGCTTGGTCCAAATCGCGTTGGTCCGGCTGGATTATTTCAACCGATCGCGGACGCCGCAAAATTCATTTTTAAGGAAGACTTTACGCCCGCGACCGTGAACACGTTCTATTACTGGCTGGCGCCATGCCTGGCGATGGTTCCGGCCATTACAACGATTGCCGTCGTCCCTTTTGGCAGCACCCTCTTGGGCGTGCCGATGGTGATCGCAGACATCAATGTCGGCATTTTATATGTGTTCGCCATCGGTTCGTTAGGCGTTTACGGCATCGTCATCGGCGGCTGGGCTTCGAACTCGAAATACCCGTTTCTCGGCGGCATTCGTTCGAGTTCGCAGATGATTTCCTATGAACTCTCGCTCGGGCTGGCAGTGATTCCAATTTTCCTGATCGTTGGAAATCTTCGCCTAACGAGTGTCGTCCAATATCAGATCGATCACGGCTGGATGATCGCGCCTTTTATCGGTGATTGGACGAATCCCGGTAAGTGGCTGCTCACTGTTCCAATGCTGATTTCGTTTTTCGTCTTCATGATCGCGGTTTTCGCAGAGACAAATCGTTTGCCGTTCGATCTGCCCGAAGCCGAACAGGAATTGGCCGGCGGTTATCATACCGAATACTCGTCGATGAAGTTCGCGCTCTTTTTCCTCGGCGAATATGCGGCGATGATCACCGGCTCCGCCATTGTCGTGACATTGTTTTTCGGCGGCTGGCATTTTCCGGGAATTCCGGATGGCTCTCATGGATGGATCTTCGGGTTAATTAACATCGCCGTCTTTTTCACCAAAGTGGTCCTTTTGATTCTCTTTTTCATGTGGGTGCGTTGGACGCTGCCACGTTTTCGCTACGACCAACTGATGCGACTCGGCTGGCTCTTCTTTTTCGAAATCGCGCTCGTGAACATTTTTATCGTTGCCGCTTTTCTTGCTTTTTTCCATCCCTAACATGGCCATCACAGTTCCACGTCCGAAATTGAACTGGCGCGAGCGAATCTACCTGCCGGCGATTGCAGCCGGTCTGATGATTACCTTAAAGCACTTCGGCAAGATGATTTTCGGCCGCACCAAAGTGACGATGCAATATCCGGAACAAAAGTGGGATCCAAATCTGCCCGATTATTATCGCGGTGCGCCAGCCCTGGTGCGCGACGCGGATGGACGAGTTCGCTGCGTCGCGTGCCAGCTTTGCGAATTCATTTGTCCACCGCGCGCGATCAAAATTATTCCCGGCGAAATTCCATCGACCGACCGATTCGCCAGGGTCGAAAAATTCCCTAACGAGTTCGATATCGACATGGTCCGCTGCATCTTTTGCGGCATGTGCGAGGAAGTCTGCCCGGAGCAGGCGATTTACTTGCGAAAAGACTACGCGATTACCGGTTTTACCCGCGAAGAAATGGTCCATCACAAGGAAAAGCTGCTCGAGATGGGCGGGGTAATGCACGGAGTCGTTTTGAAATGGAACGAAAAAAAATGACCGCAACATCGACATTTTGACATGCCGGCATTCCTTTTTTGGATTTTCGCTTCGCTCATGCTCGTTTTTGGCGCGGGCGTGATCATCAACCGCAACCCGGTGGCGAGCGCGCTCAATCTCGTTGTTTCGTTTCTCGGATTGGCTGTGCTTTTCATTTCGCTCGGCGCGTATTTCATTGGGATCATCCAGGTCCTTGTTTACGCAGGCGCAGTGATGGTGTTGTTCCTTTTCATAATTATGCTGCTTGACCTGCGCGCGGAAAAGCTGCGCCGAATCAACTGGATAGCTTTTGGCGGGGGATCGGCTGTGGCGCTGGCTCTGTTCATCCAGATTTGTTGCGTTATCGGGAGATTCAAACCCGCCAGTCAAACGTTTCCGCCGCTGGCAAAATCGACAACGGACGACGTGCATCAGATCGGGATGCTGTTGTTTTCAAATTACAATCTGCCGTTTCAAATCATTGGCCTTCTCGTGCTGGTCGCGACGATCGGGGTGGTCGTCTTGAGCAAGCGCGAACTGCAATAAAATGGCGACGCTCGGCGATTATCTCGTTGTCAGCGGAATGCTTTTCACCATCGGCTTTGCCGGCGTGATGTTGCGCCGAAACATCATCATCATTTTCATGGCGCTCGAGTTGATGTTGAACGCTGCGAATTTATCGCTGGTTGCTTTTTCGCGATTCCATTCCGGGACAAACGGCGCGCCCAACTACAACGCGCAGGTGTTTTTGTTCTTCATCATCACCGTCGCTGCGGCCGAAGTGGCAGTCGGCCTCGCCATCATCGTTGCGCTCTACCGCCTGCGCCAAACAACTCATGTTGAAGATATCAACAGTTTGAAATTTTGAACTTCACCATCAACAGTCTGCTGCCTTGGTACGCGCTGCTTTTGCCGCTCTTTTCGGCGGCCGCGATTACTCTTTTGACGCGACGCGCCAAAACGCTGAGCGCACTCATTTCAGTCGCGGCGGTGCTGGCGAGCTTTATTTGCAGTTGTCTTATCTTCGGTCAGCCGGACATGTCAGCGCCGGCGCACAATTGGATCGATATTCGAGGCGTTTTCACTGTGCCAATTGGTTTTGTTCTTGATCCGCTCAGCAAAACCATGCTCCTGGTCGTGACCGGCGTCGGAACGCTCATCCACGTTTATTCGTTAGGCTACATGCGGGGCGAGGCGGGCAAATCGCGCTATTTCGCCGCGCTCTCGTTCTTCATGTTTGCGATGCTCGGAATCGTGTTGGCGAACAATTTTGTGATGTTGTTTATCTTCTGGGAGCTGGTCGGATTCACTTCTTATGTGTTGATCGGTCATTGGTTTGAGCGGGATGTGGCTGCGGCCGCGATGAAGAAAGCATTCATCACCACCCGGATTGGCGACTTCGGATTTATGCTCGGAATCCTGATGGTCTGGATGGCGACCGGCTCGATCGTTTTTGATGATATTGTCCCGCAGCTTTCGAAAGTAACGAGTAATCCCGGCTACCTTACTGCGGCCGCTCTCCTTATTTTTTGTGGTGCGGTTGGCAAATCAGCGCAATTTCCGCTGCACGTCTGGCTACCGGACGCGATGGAAGGTCCGACGCCAGTCTCAGCATTGATCCACGCTGCGACGATGGTTGCGGCCGGAGTTTATATGCTGGTGCGGGTCGGCTTTATTATTCAAGCCTCGGCCACTGCGCTCGAAGTGATCGCATGGATTGGAACAGTCACTGCCGTTCTGGCGGCGTTGATGGCGACGCAACAAGACGACATCAAGCGGATTCTTGCTTACTCAACGCTTTCGCAACTCGGTTACATGGTGATGGCTGTCGGCCTAGCATCGAACGAAGCGGCGATGTTTCATCTCTTCACGCACGCTTTTTTCAAAGCCCTGCTCTTCCTCGGCGCGGGCTCGATCATCATCATGCTTCATCATGAGCAAAATATCTGGAAAATGGGCGGCCTCGCTAAAAACCTCACGGTTACATTCTTCACTTTCGCGGTCGGCGCGCTGGCGCTGATCGGCTGCCCGCCGTTCAGTGGAT
>DASPUI010000184.1:0-6568 GCA_035622995.1 Chthoniobacterales bacterium | reverse complement strand
GTGCTCGTCCAAAAAGGTGAATGGCAGTTCGGCGGCAACGAGCAGACAGCATCCGGCAAGCGCCGCGGCCGATTGCGGAAAAGCGGAGTGACGTTCGTGAATCGAAACCGTAATCGAGCGCATTGCCCATACTGCAAAAATCGAAAAAAGAGTGACTACTGGAATCAGATACCGGGCCTTGCCCAACGGCGTCAGACAAAGCACCAGCAGGTAGGCGAAGGCAAAAATGAGCAGTGCCACTTCGATTAACCGTGTTTTTTCGCGACGCCTCAAGATTATTGCAAGGTATGCCAGCCCGCTCAGAACGAGTGGCAAGCCAGCGCGCTCAATCAGGAGGAAAAAGTAATTTTTCGAAAATAGCGCCGAGGTGCGATCGCGATCGATCCGATTCAGCTCGCGGCCGAGGCCATTCATAGCGTCCACTGGATGAAGCATTGTTTGAAAATTGAGAAGACCCGCAGTCACGACGCAGGCGCTTACCAACAGAACGCACCTGTAGAGAGCAATGGACCAACCCGCGCGGCGTGATTGATAAACGACGACGCCGATCGCAAACCCGAGAGCAAGGATCCCGAGATACTTTCCGGAAATCGCAATGCCGCTCGTGATTCCCGAAAACCAAAGCCAGCCAGCGGATTGCCGTTCGCAAAACCGATCGACCGCGTACCAGGTCCAGGCCAATCCTGCGAGAAGGTAGCAATCCTCTTTCAGATAATGCGTTGCCTCGAACAGAAACGGATGGAAGCCAGCGAGCGCGCCAGCGAAAACTCCAAGCATCCAGTTGCTTTGCCGCCTGGTGACTAAAATTACGGCAATGATCGCAGCGATTGCGGCAAGTGCGCTGCCCCATCGACCAACAATCACAATCCGTTGCGGATTTCTTGGAACGTTGAGCAATCGAACCAATGCGTTGGTCGCATTGATCATCAAAAGTGGATGACGATAATTCGGTTGCCCGCTGATTACCTGCTCCACCTTGCCGGGTTCGTCCGTGTGATAGTAAAATGGGAAATTATTCGAGCGCGTGTAACCCCAGAGGAGAAGGGCGAGTAAACCTGCGATCCAAATCCACGGAACTATCCCAGCCGGTTTGGACAGAACACGCGCATCGCCCATTCCCATCACTCAGCCATTCGCCTGATCAAAGTGTCGGCCATCGTAGCCGGGGTTTCGGCTACCGCGATTCCGGCAGCTTTCAGTGCGGCAATTTTCCCGGCGGCCGTACCTTTTCCGCCTGAAACGATCGCACCGGCATGGCCCATTCGTCGACCAGGCGGCGCCGTCATTCCAGCGATAAAAGCCGCGACCGGCTTTTTGCAATTGTCTTTGATCCAGGCGGCCGCTTCTTCCTCGGCCGAGCCCCCAATTTCGCCAATCAAGATCAGCGCATCTGTTTTCGGATCGTCATTAAACAGTTTCACGCAATCGAGGTGCGACAATCCGCCAATTGGATCGCCGCCGATGCCGATGCAAGTCGATTGACCGTAACCGCGCGTCGTGAGCTGCCAGACCGCTTCGTAGGTCAAGGTTCCGGAACGCGAGATCACTCCTACATTGCCGGGCTTGTGGATATAGCCCGGCATGATGCCGATTTTGCATGCACCGGGCGTAATGATTCCCGGACAATTGGGTCCGATCAACCGCGTCCGTTTCCGGCGCATCTGAGCTTTTGCTCGCATCATGTCCATCACCGGAATTCCCTCTGTGATACAAACCACTAGATCGAGATCGGCATCTGCCGCTTCGAGAATTGAATCGGCGGCGGCGGCCGGCGGAACAAAAACCATCGCAACATTGCAATTTGTCTTTTGCTTCGCCTCCCAGACCGTGTCGAACACCGGGATCTTTGGATCAAAAATCTGTCCGCCTTTTCCCGGGGTCACGCCGGCGACCACATTGGTCCCGTATTCAATACACTGTCGTGTGTGAAATGCTCCCGCGCTGCCGGTGATTCCCTGCACCACCAGGCGCGTATTCCGATCAACCAGGACTGACATTCGTTAGGTCGATTTGCGTTTGTGAATCACTATTTTGTTTCCATCTGGATCGCGCAATTGCGCCATCCAGCAGACCGGCGTCTCGTTCTTCTCGATGTCGAACTTAACGCCGCGAGCCTTCAGTTTGGCGTACGCGGCATCGAAATCATCGACTTCAAACGCGACGGTGGTTCCGTCGCGCGACGGTTGCCAGGCCGGATGGCAACCAACACCAATCGTCGTCGGCCCCAGGTCGTACTCGATCCAGGCGCCTTCCATTTGCGTGCGCGACGGCTTTAACTCCAGCGTTTCCTGATAAAATTTCCGGGCGCGCTCCTTGTCGGAGACCGCGATTGCGACAAATGCGACTTCTTTGATCATAGTTTTGGTTCGTTAGGCTGATTTCAATTTATGGATGATGATCTTGTTCCCGTCGGGATCTCGGACCACCGCCATATAACACACCGGTGATTCAAAAGGTTCGGCGTCGAAAGGCACATTCGCCTTTTTTAATTCAGCAATCGCTTGGTCGAAATTATCGACCTCGAGCGCCGCGCTGGTCCCCTGGCCCGACGGTCTCCAGTCGTCTCCCACGTTCGCGATCGCAAGCGTGCCGGCGCCGACTTCATATTCGACCCATTTTGTCTCCATGAATTCCCCCGTTTTTTTTAGTCCGAGCACAGCTTCGTAAAATTTTCGTGAGCGCGGAACATCGGTCACAGGAATGCCAACAAACGCTATTTCTTGGATTTTCATTTTTTTGCTCCGGCCGCTCTCACCACTTTTTGCGCGGCATCAGCCAAATCGCTGGCCGCGATCAGTGCGACGCCGCTCTCTTGCAATAACTTTTTCCCCTTCTCCACATTCGTTCCTTCCAGCCTAACGACTAGCGGCACGCCCAGTTTAACCGTCTTCGCGGCATTAATGATTCCCTGGGCGATCACATCGTTCTTCATGATCCCGCCGAAAATATTCACCAGAATCGCCTTCACATTCTTGTCTGCGATCAAAATCTTGAATGCCTCCGTGACCTGTTCCTCAGTCGCGCTGCCACCGACATCGAGAAAGTTTGCCGGACTTCCGCCATAGAACTTTATGATATCCATCGTCGCCATGGCGAGGCCGGCACCGTTGACGAGACAGGCAATGTTCCCATCAAGCCCGATGTAATTGAGGCCGTGCTTGGCGGCTTCGACCTCGCGCGGATCTTCCTCGGCGATATCTCTCATTGCGGCGATCTCGGGATGCCGATAAAGCGCGTTGTCGTCGAAATTAAACTTGGCGTCGAGGGCAAGCACTTCGTCTTTCTTCGTCACCACCAGCGGATTGATCTCCACCATTGAGCAATCGCAACCGACAAACGTGCGATACAACCCATCGAACAATTTGGCGGCCGCCTTCGCCTGCAATTGGTCGAATGCCAGTTGCTTCGCCAGTTTTGAGCTTGAAACGGTTGCAATCCGGCGAGCGGGTCGATCGCTTCGCGCATGATTTTTTCCGGCGACTTCGAAGCCACCGTCTCAATTTCGACACCGCCCTCGGTGCTGGCAACGATCAACGGCGCGGCAATTGCGCGGTCGAGCGGAATTGCGAAATAGATTTCACGCGCTATGTTCGCGGATTCCGCAACCAGCACCTTGTTGACCACGCGACCTTGCGGTCCGGTCTGGTGGGTCACCAAAGTCTGGCCGAGCATTTTTCCGGCAACTTCGCGCGCTTCTGCCGGCGATTTTACAACGTGCACGCCGCCTTTGAATCCGTTCGCAAACGTCCCCTTCCCGCGCCCACCAGCATGAACTTGAGCTTTTACGACAAGATCCGTGTTTCCGATTTCGCGCGCAATTCTCTCCGCCTGATCAGGCGTGGATGCGACCCTCCCACGCGTCGTCGCCACGCCAAATTTTTCCAGCAGCTCCTTGGCCTGATACTCGTGAATATTCATGCCGTGCCGCGATCAAAGCCTTGAAATGCGCGCTCGGCAATCGAAATTCGTTCGCGATGACTGGGTCTATTGAAACCAAAATCGTGCAGGCAGTCGCGCGCGGCGAATTGCTTGACTCCGCCGCCAAAAATATCCGTCCGCTTCTGGCCGGCTCGGCCTCTAATCGATACGCCCGGGTCATTGAAGAGCTGGTTGAGAAAAGCGAGTGGGCGGAATTGAACGATCGTTTTTATAAAACGCTGGAGTTCGGTACTGGCGGATTGCGCGGACGCACCATTGGCAAGATCGTGACTCTGGCGGAGCGCGGGCAGGCCGCGCCTAACGACCGGCCTGAGTTTCCGTGCGTCGGGACCAACGCGATGAATTTCGCGAATGTTAACCGGGCAACGCAGGGTCTCATTGCCTACGCGAAAGAATGGCACGCGCAAAACAAAATTGAGAGCCGGCCGAAAATTGTGATCGCGCACGACCCGCGATTTTTCTCCAAGGCTTTCACAAATCTCGCAGCCAGAGTCGCGACTGAAAATGGTTGCGATGCCTGTGTTTTCGATGGCCCGCGTTCGACGCCGGAACTTTCATTTGCTGTTCGTCATCTGAACGCAACTGCCGGAATCGTCATCACCGCCAGCCACAACCCGCCGCACGACAACGGTTACAAAGTCTATTTTGGCGACGGCGGGCAGGTAGTTGAGCCGCATGCGAGCGCAATTATCGCGAAAGTGAATGCCATCGAAGGCGAGAATTACAAACCACTTCCGAAGGACCAACAGGGGCAGGTTACCACTCTTGGCCCTGAAATCGATGAAGCCTACATGGAGCGACTTGAAACGCTGGTTCTTGACTCGGCGGTGATTCGCGCGGCTCAACCGCGCATCGTTTTTACCCCGCTGCACGGTACCGGCAGCGTAACCGTCAAACCGATGCTCGCGCGGCTCGGCTTCGATTTCGAGGTCGTTTCCGAGCAGGACAAGTTCGACCCGCGATTTTCAACCGTGAAATCACCGAACCCGGAAAACGCCGAAGCGCTGACAATGGGAATCGAGCTCGCGAGAAAGACGAACGCCGACCTTGTGATCGCGACCGATCCCGATTGCGACCGGTTAGGCGTGTCGGTCCGAAGCGCAACCGGCGAAATGAAATTAATCACTGGAAACCAGATCGGCTCTCTGCTCGGTTATTTTCGAATCAAGAGATTGTTCGATCTGGGCATTCTCAACGAAGAAAACGCTCCTCGCGCGGTCTTGATCAAAACATTTGTCACGACCGATCTGCAAAATGCGATTGCCGAGCATTTCGGCATTCGGTGCGTCGAAACTCTGACTGGATTCAAATACATTGCAGAGAAACTGGAGAAATATGAGCGCGCGTTGCCGGCCGACGTTCGGAGAACATACCGCCAGCTTTCGGAAGAAGAATCGCGCGCCGTCCGCCTGAAGTATTCTTCGTTTTACGTTTTCGGCAGCGAAGAAAGTTATGGCTACAGCGGCGCCGATTTCGTTCGCGACAAAGATGGCAACGCCGGCGCAATCATGTTTTGTGAAATGGCGGCCTACGCGAAATCGAAAAATCAAACAGTCGATCAGTTGCTCGATGAAATCTTTTCCACCTTCGGTTATTTCGCGGAAAAAAATGCCTCGATTTATTTCGAAGGGGCCGAGGGCGCCAACAAAATTGCGCGCCTGCTTGATTCCTACGCCGGCTCTCCCCCGAGTGAAATTGACGGATTGGAAGTAACGAAAATTACCGATTTCGACAAAGAGATAATTCGCGATGTGGAAGGGGACATCATTCCGAAACAGAAGATGTCGATTTTTGAATTAGCCGACCAAACGCGAATTGCGGTTCGCGGTTCGGGAACGGAACCAAAAATTAAATATTACATTTTTGCCCAACGGCGACCGCAGACTGGAGAATTCTCAACGATGCGACTGCACGAGATCAAAGAAGAAGTTGACCGCCGCCTCGAAGCGATCTGGAGTTGGCTGCAAAAAGATGTGGATCAACGCGTCGGAAAATAAGCCGCTCGACACCGGGCATCTCGTCGCGAACACTTAGTCATGGCGCGGGAAATTAATTTGAGTGGCGGCGAGATCACGCTTCTAAAGGCAATGGGTCTGAGTGGTTCGCCAGTTTTTGGCAAATTGCTGATAGACCACATCGGCGACATGGAGACGGCGGAGTTTCTGGACGAACTGAACGGTCTTATTTCGCTCGGCTACGTCCTGGCTGACAAAGCAAACGTCCGGACAATGGAAGACGTCGAACGGACGATTTTTCGAGTCAATGCTTCCTACGCGCGCGAACTGCGCGACGCGGTTCACCCCGGCCAGCGACGTGACCATGAACGGCGGCGTCGGCGGCGCGGTTGATTGAAATGTGAAAGCGCTTCGACTTTGGCCGTGGCTGGCGGCCATTAGCAGTGGATTGCTCTACACGGCTTGTTTTGCACCACTCAATCAAAACTGGTTTTGCTGGATTGCGCTTACGCCGCTGATTGCGGCGATTTGGTTTTCCGGCGAGAAGGCGCGGCGGCGCTGGCTGCGCAACCTCGTTCTCGGCTACATCGCCGGAATCGTCTTTTTTAGCGCGAGCTTTAGTTGGCTCGGCGCGCTGGGAGATTTGTATCAAAGCTTTTTTCTCCACGGCCTTT
>DASPUI010000183.1:0-11757 GCA_035622995.1 Chthoniobacterales bacterium | reverse complement strand
AAGTGAATCCGAGCAGAATGAGTCCCCACTGGACCGAGGATTTCGAACTTTCAAGCACACTGCGGTGATCGACCAAAGATTTTCGGCGGCGATTGTGTGCGCGAATCCAACCACCCCAATAGATCTTGTGGAAAAACCAGTTCATGATCACAAGAAGGACGACGACCGCAAGCAGGCCGGTTGCCGCCTGCAAATCAAGCGCGCGCATGTTGTCACTGAGCGAACTAACAATTCCAACCGCGATGACCCACGTAATCAACGTCGCGACAAAGGCGAGCCCTGCGCCGGCAGCGACCGGTCGCCGGAGCGTTCGTTGGGCGCCAGTCATGCTCGCGGTAATCGCGGCCAAAACAAGAATGCATTCCAGACCCTCGCGAAAAACAAGGACACCAATATCGAGCACCGCAACGCTCGAGCTGGTGTGCGACTGCATGGGATCAGGTGCGCCTTGTGCGGTCACGCCTTGCCAAACCAAGATCGCGAGCACACCCAGCGCGGCGATGATTAGCGCGATCCGGAAACCGTTCGCGCCATTTCCTGATGACGTGTAAGCCACTGTCGGAAGCTACCATAGCGGCCCGGCTCGCGCTGTCGGAGAGTTGCTTTTTTTTAGCGGCGGGTTGCAGCCTCGGCGCGCCGTCGGATGACAGGCACTGGGGCCGATGGCACGTTGCCGGCAATGTTTGTCGATCGAATTAAGATTCTTGCTCAAGCAGGAAACGGCGGTCGCGGCTCCGTCAGTTTTCGGCGGGAGAAATTTGTACCTAAGGGAGGACCGGATGGCGGCGATGGTGGACGAGGTGGCGACGTGATTCTTCGGGCAGACCGGCATACTGACAATCTGACAAATCTTTTTTATGAGCCGCTCATCAAAGCAAGGAACGGCGGACATGGAATGGGAAAGAAAATGGCGGGGCGGTCCGCCCGGCCGAAAATCGTGAAGGTGCCAATCGGAACGATAGTTTGGCTGGCGGAAGATGGAAAAAGTCCAACGTCGAAGGCCCGAGGATCGACCTCTGGCGCAGAAACGGGTGCTTTGGCCGTGAGTCTGGCCGAAATGCCAAATCCGAATTCCGAAATTGGTCTCGTTGCAGATTTAACAAAAGAAGACCAGGAATTTGTTCTATGCCACGGAGGCGAGGGCGGGAAGGGCAACGTTCACTTTAAAAGCTCGCGCAATCGTGCGCCGCGCCAGTACACCGAAGGCGAAGAAGGCGAGCAGGGACACTTTCTGCTCGAGCTGCGCACCATCGCCGACGCCGGCTTGATCGGATATCCGAATGCTGGCAAATCGACGTTGTTGCGCATGATCTCAGCGGCACGTCCCAAAGTTGCCGCTTATCCGTTTACCACGCTGCATCCGATTATCGGAGTGGTTGAATTTTCGGGGTATCGCCGCGGCACAATCGCAGACATCCCCGGCTTGATTGAGGGAGCGCACCGCGGGATTGGACTTGGCCATGAATTTCTGCGGCACATCACGCGTTGCCAAGTTTTCCTGTTCGTGGTCGATGTGGCCGGCAGCGAAGGCCGTAACCCAGTTGAAGATTTGCAAAATCTTCGACGCGAAGTCGATCTTTACGATGCACGCTTGTCGGAACGGCCGTGGTTCATCGTTGCGAATAAAATGGATCTTCCGGACGCGGCCAAAAACTTGAAAACACTTCGGCAGAAGTTTCCCAAAATCGACATCGTGCCGATTTCGGCGGCAAGGGGCGAGGGGGTAGACCATCTGAAAAAGCGGTTGGCAGATTGCCTCGGGCTGTAGCCGCTACTAATTTGCGAGCGCATTTGGAGATAAGACCAAGGTCCCACTATTTTTTCGAAGCGGTAGCTTGTCATTCCTGTAAAATAAGCTTTGATAACCGCGTCAAGATTTATAGCTCGATTTCCGAGCGCGGGATGAATCGCGGGGCGGGTACCGTGACCTTGGCGTTTAATCAAAATGCGCAACCGTTATTTACTGATGCCGATCCTGGCGCTGGCCTTCATCGCAGCGCTGACTACAACCAGCTTCGCCGCCGAAGCCGAGCCGGCTGAGCACGGCGTTCCGCTGAAGGCCCAGATGCTGGTGGATTTTGGCAAAGGTTTCGGAATCACGAATTCAATGCTGGTCACTTGGATTGTCGCGGCAGCAATCATTGTTTTTGCCCAAGTCGCGACCCGACGCGTTCAACCGATTCCGAGTGGCGCTCAAAATTTTTGGGAGTTTATCGTCGAGGGTCTCCGCAATTTTTTGGAGAACATCATTGGCCGCGACCTGGTGAGGAAAGGTTTTTGGTTCTACGCCACCACTTTCATTTTCATTCTGTTCGTGAACTGGTGCGGACTGATTCCGGGGATCGGGACCATCGGTTGGGGGCATATCGACCCGACCGGGAACTTTCAGATCGATCGTCCGCTGTTTCGCGGCGGTAACGCCGACTTGAACATGACAACCGCAATGTCTGCAATTTTCTTTGTCATGTGGTTTGTCTGGGCGATCCAGGCTAACGGCGTCGGAGGGTTTTTGAAGCACCTGTTCGCCCCGAAAGGGGAGACTACGGGAATAATTAAGATCCTGATGGTCGTTATTTTCTTTGCCGTCGGCTGGCTCGAAGTCATCTCGATCATCTTTCGCCCGATCGCACTGAGCTTTCGGTTGTTCGGAAACATTTACGCTGGCGAAAGCATCTTAGAAGTAATGTCCACCATCGTTCCCTGGCTGTCGCCAATTCTGCCGATTCCGTTTTATATTCTGGAATTGCTTGTCGGAATCGTGCAGGCGCTCGTTTTTATGCTTTTATGCGCGGTCTTCACGATGTTAATCGCGGAACACCAGGAGGGGCCGGAACACGCACACTAACTTTCGGCGATCCCATGATGGGATCCCAAAACCAACTAAAAAAATATGATACTACCAATACTAGCAGAAATGGGCGGAAGCATTCACGTCGGGCTGGCCGCAATGGGCGTCGGAATCGGAATCGGCTTGACCGGTCTCGGCATGACCAGCGCGGTCGGCCGTAATCCGGGCGCGTTCACGCAGGTGCTCGTGCACGGTATTCTCGCCATTGCGTTAACCGAGGCGATCGTGTTCTACGCGCTGTTTCTCGTTCACTGATTTAAAGGCGGGACGCAATCGGTTTGCGCCCGGGTTTTAGGTTTATGAATTTGATAATTGCCGCCACCAGCGGAGGTGCCTCTGACATTTTGCGCGAAACGGCCGACACGTTCGGCTGGAATTGGAAACTGTTCCTATCGCAGGTGATCAGCTTCTGCATCATCGCATTTCTTCTGCGTCGCTTCGCTTACAAACCGATCCTCGCTGTCCTTGAAGAGCGCCGGCGCAAGATCGAAGAAGGACAACTAAACGCGGAGAAGATCCGCAAAGAACTGGCCGAAGCTGAAAAGCGTTATCAGGAAATCGTCGCCAAGGCGAACGCTGATGCCCAAAAGATGATCGATGAAGCGCGCACCAGCGCGGCGCATTTGTCTGAGCGCAAACAGCAGGAAGCGATCACCTCCGCGGAGCAAATCCTGGTGAAAGCCAAAGAAGCCGCCGCGATGGAGCACGAGCGTCAAATGCAGGCCTTGAAGCGCGAGCTAGGGCGCCTGGTTGTGGACACGACCGCGAAAGTTACCGGCAAAGTGCTTAACGCGGATGATCAAAAGCGCTTGCAAGAAGAAGCGGTCCGGCAGGTCGCCTGATGAAAATCAACAAGGAGATACGCCAACTTTCGCGAGAGATGCTGCGCGCCAGCTTCACGGATGGCCAGCTCGATCGCGGAAAGATCGGCCAAATCGTTGAGTCGCTGATCGCTAAACGGCCGCGGCACTACGTCGACATTCTCCAATACTATAAACGGTTGCTTCGTCTTGAGATCGAAAAACGTCACGCAAAAATCGAAAGCGCGACACAACTAGAGCCGCAAGCAGCGGTCAACATCATCGAGCGTCTAAAAGGAAAGTATGGCGCAGATCTATCGTCCGAGTTCGTCGTCGATCCGGCGCTTCTGGGCGGTGTTCGCGTGCGCGTGGGGAGCGATGTTTGGGACGGAACTTTACGCAACCGATTAGAACGGCTTCAACAACAACTTTGACCAACCAAAACCATGAGCAGCATTCTAGAAGAGATTGAAACGAAAATCGCCGGACTGAAAACCTCAGCCGCGAAAAGCAACATCGGCGTCGTCCGCGAGACGGGCGACGGCGTGGCGCGCATCGAAGGACTGAGCGACGTGATGTTGAACGAGATGATCGAATTCCCGAACGGCGTGTTCGGGCTGGCCTTGAACCTGGAAGAAATGGAAGTCGCGGCGATTTTGCTCGGCGGGACGACTAAAATCTCCGAAGGAGATGAAGCAAAGACTACGGGAAAACTTCTTCAAGTCCCTGTAGGCAAAGCACTTCTCGGACGCGTGGTAAACACGCTCGGCCAACCGTTGGACGAGAAGGGGCCAATCAAGACCGAAACATTTTATCCGCTCGAAAAAATTGCCCCCGGCGTCATTAAGCGAAAGAGCGTCAGCCAACCGGTCCAGACTGGTATTATGGCCATCGACGCCATGATCCCGATCGGGCGCGGCCAACGCGAGCTGATCATTGGCGACCGCGCGACCGGTAAAACAGCGATCGCGATCGACACCATTATCAGTCAGGCGCGCTTGAACAAGGCCGCCGAAGAACAAGGCGATAAGAATTATCGGCCGCTATATTGCATTTACGTAGCGATCGGTCAGAAAAACTCCAACGTCGCGCGCGCTCTCGACGTGCTCGAACGCGAAGGCGCGATGCCGTACACGACGATTATTTCCGCGCCGGCCTCCGACACCGCGACGAACCAATACCTCGCACCGTTTGCGGGCGCGTCGATGGGCGAGTGGTTCATGGACAACGGAATGGACGCTCTTATCATTTACGATGATTTGTCGAAGCACGCGGTGGCGTATCGGCAGGTTTCCCTCGTCTTGAAACGTCCGTCCGGCCGCGAAGCGTATCCGGGCGACGTGTTTTACCTGCACTCGCGCCTGCTCGAACGGGCTGCGCGCGTAGCCGATGAATTCGGGGGCGGATCGTTAACCGCGCTGCCAATTATTGAGACTCAGGCGGGCGACGTCTCGGCTTACATTCCGACCAACGTCATCTCGATCACCGATGGACAGATTTATCTCGAGACCGATTTGTTTTATCAGGGCGTGCGACCTGCGATTTCGGTCGGCTTGTCGGTAAGTCGCGTTGGTTCGGCGGCGCAGGTCAAAGCGATCAAACAAGTCGCTGGCAAAGTGAAGCTCGATCTCGCGCAATTCCGCGAGCTCGCCGCCTTTGCGCAGTTTGGTTCCGACCTCGATGCGGCCACGAAATCGCGGCTCGAGCGCGGGCAGCGGATCGTCGAGTTGTTCAAGCAGAAGCAATACAACCCGATCCCGGTCGAGGAACAGATCGCCATCATGTGGGCGATGCAAAATGGATTTATCGATTCCGTTCCGGTCAACCGCGTAAAGGAGTACCAGACGAAGCTTCAAGATTGGCTGCAAACGCGAAAAGAACCGTTGCTCCGTACGATTCGGGAGAAGAAGCAGCTCGACCAGGATCTCGAATCGCAGTTGAAGAGCGCGATGGAGGAATTCAAGACGACCTGGCAGTGATTTAAACAACAAATGGCAAACACGCAGGATATCCGGCGCCGGATCAAATCGATCCGCAATACCTCGCAGATCACGAAGGCGATGCAGATGGTCGCCGCTTCGAAGATGCGCCGCGCGCAGCAGAACGCTCTCGCTGGCCGGCCGTATGCCGCGTTGATGAACAGAGTGCTTGTTTCGCTTCAAAAGCGGACCGACCCGACCAATCATCCGTTGTTAGCAGTGCGCGAACTCAAGAAGGAACTCGTGCTGATCATTAGCACCGACAAAGGTTTGGCTGGCGCCTTAAACACGAATCTGTTTCGTGAAGCAGCCGGTTTCGATCAGGCGAAGACCGCGTTCCTCGTCACCGGAAAGAAAGCGCGACAGTTCATTGGTCGATCGAAACGCGAATTGTTGGCCGATTTCGAATTGAAGGACGCGCCTAGTTTTGTTGAGACCAAGCCGATCGCGAAATTCTGCATCGAGAAATTTCTGACCAAGGACGTCGACAAGGTTTCCGTGGTCTACACCCACTTCATTAATACGATCAATCAGAATCCGGTTGTGCAAACCTTGCTTCCAATCAGCGCGTTTGATTTGCCAAAAGGAGAAAAAACCGACGGCGCGGACGTCGATCCGATGCTCGGCTACGTCTTCGAACCAAACGCGCTCGAAGTGCTCGATGTGATGCTGCCGTACTATATTGAGTACCAGGTTTACCAAATGATTCTCGATGCGCGCGCGTCGGAGCACAGCGCGCGAATGGTTGCGATGAAGAATGCGACCGACAACGCCAACCAGTTCATCAAGGATCTCACCCTCGAATACAACAAAATGCGGCAGGCAAGCATAACGACCGAGTTGCTCGAAATTTCTACCGCGCAACTGGCGCTCGGTGACTAGCAATATTTATGAATAAAGGAAATATCGTTCAAGTGATCGGACCGGTGGTGGACGTCGAGTTCCCCGACGAAAAGACCATGCCGAAGATCTACAACGCCCTCGAGATCGATTACGAGGTCAATGGCAATCCGACCAAACTCACTCTTGAAGTGCAACAGCACCTGGGCGAAAACTGGGTGCGCTCGATTGCCATGTCGTCGACTGAAGGATTGAAGCGCGGCATGGAGGTCAACGACACCGGCGGTCCAATCAGCGTTCCGGTCGGCGAAGGCGTCCTCGGACGGTTGTTTAACGTTACCGGTGATCCAGTGGACAACAAAGGCGCGGTAAAATTCGTCAAACGCTATCCAATTCATCGGCCGGCGCCGGAATTGACCGAGCAGGACACCAGGGTCCAAATCCTCGAGACCGGAATCAAAGTTATCGATTTGATTTGTCCCTTCTCAAAAGGCGGTAAGGTCGGCGCATTTGGCGGCGCCGGTGTCGGCAAGACCGTCGTCATCATGGAGCTGATCAACAATATCGCCAAAGGTCACGGCGGCGTTTCGATGTTCGCCGGGGTGGGTGAACGCACGCGCGAGGGAAACGATCTTTATCGCGAAATGAGCGAAGCCGGCGTCATCGATCAAAAAGATCTGTCGAAATCGAAAGTTGGAATGGTCTACGGACAGATGAACGAGCCGCCCGGCGCGCGTTTGCGTGTCGCGCTGGCTGCGCTCGCAATGACGGAGTTCTTCCGAGACGAACGCAACCAGGACGTGCTCCTCTTCATCGACAACATTTTCCGGTTCTCGCAGGCTGGTTCCGAAGTTTCCGCGTTGTTAGGCCGAACGCCGAGCGCCGTCGGTTATCAACCGACGCTCTCCGCAGAGATGGGCGATTTGCAAGAACGAATCACTTCAACCAAGAAAGGTTCGATCACTTCGTTCCAGGCGGTTTACGTTCCGGCGGACGATCTCACCGATCCCGCACCGGCCAA
This sequence comes from Chthoniobacterales bacterium, assembly GCA_035622995.1. Taxonomy (GTDB): domain Bacteria; phylum Verrucomicrobiota; class Verrucomicrobiia; order Chthoniobacterales; family UBA10450; genus DASPUI01. The sequence goes on along the minus strand of DASPUI010000183.1, from coordinate 4,269 downwards.
TACCTTCGCGCACTTGGATTCGACCATCGTGCTGGAGCGCGCGATTGCCGAGCTCGGAATTTACCCGGCAGTCGACCCGCTGGCGTCCACGTCGAAGTCGCTCGCACCGGAAATCGTGGGCGAGGACCATTACAACACGGCGCGCGGCGTGCAGACTGTACTGCAGCGCTACAAAGATTTACAGGATATCATCGCGATTCTCGGAATGGATGAGCTCAGCCCCGAAGACAAGCTGACCGTTCATCGCGCGCGAAAAATCCAGCGTTTTCTCAGTCAACCGTTCCACGTCGCCGAAGTCTTTACCGGCACCAAAGGTCAGTACGTGCCGACTGCCGAAACCGTGCAGGGCTTCAAAGAAATTTTGGAAGGCAAACACGACGATGTGCCGGAAGCGGATTTTTATATGAAGGGCAACATCGCCACCGTCAAAGGGGAGAAAGCTTAATGGCTGCGACGCTGAAGCTCGAAATCGTCACGCCCGAGGAAAGGATTTATTCTGAGGACGCGGAGATGGTCACGCTTCCGGGAGCGGAAGGCGAGCTCGGCGTGTATCCGAATCACGTTCCAGTCTTGACGACGTTGAAGCCGGGCGAATTGCGTGTTGTCAAAAACGGGCAAGCAACATCGATGGCCGTTGGTGAGGGTTTTGTCGAGATCAAGGCGGACAGCGTTTCAGTTTTGACCGACATGGCGCTGCAATCGGAGAAGATCGATCTTGCGGCCGCGGAGGCCGCGGTGGCGCGCGCACAGGCGGCGATGAAGGAAGATACGACGCCGGAACAGTTGGTCGCGATCCAGGCATCGTTGTCCAAAGCTCTCGCGCAATTGCACGTCAAGCGCCGCCGGCATTAAAGGCGAGGGTTGTGGAGGCGCTTGTGTCGAGCGCCGGTCTGTTTCAAATTCAGTGCTTGGCACAGGCACCGTTACAAATTCTTGGAATTATCGCCGGGAACGGCGTTTATCCCAGGCAAGTGGCCGATGCCGCGCGCAACGCGGGCGTAAAAGAAATTTTCGCTGCATCTTTTGTCAACGAGACCGATCCCGCCATCACCCGGCATGTCGATGTTGTGGAATGGTTGCGAGTCGGCCAGCTGGGCGGGCTCTTGAAATTTTTCCGGGAACACAATGTTCGACAGGCGATGATGGCTGGGCAAATCGCGCCGAAGAATCTTTTCGACTTACGGCCGGATGTAAAAGCATTGGTGGTTCTCGCAAAATTGAAACACCGCAACGCGGAATCGATCTTTGGCGCGATTGCCAATGAACTCAAAAAAATCGACGTCGAACTTCTGCCGGCGACAAGCTTTCTCGAAGACCAGCTGGCGCAAAAAGGATTGATCGTTGGAGCAAAACTTTCGAAGCGCGAGGAAGACGACGTCGATTTTGGCTGGAAAATCGCAAAAGAAATCGCGCGGCTCGATATCGGTCAGACTGTTATTGTAAAAAACGGGACGGTCCTGGCAGTCGAAGCTTTTGAAGGAACCAACGACGCGATTCAACGCGGTGGCGCGCTCGCGCGCGAAGGCGCAATTATGATCAAAGTTGCGAAACCGAATCAGGACATGCGTTTCGATGTGCCGGTGATCGGTGTCGAAACAATTCGCATGGCCGCCGAATCGAGATTGCGTGTCATCGCCGTCGAAGCAAAAAAAACTCTGCTGCTGGAAGGCAAGGCGATTGTCGATCTGGCCAAGCGCTCAAAGATTTCAATCGTCGGCCGCTAACGTAAGCGAGAGAGATCGAGCGCGATTCTGATCACGCCATAAAAAAGCAGGACGGCCGCGATTGGGACCAGCCAGACGCCCAGTCCGGGATCGCCGCCGTAGGTGACGATTCCTCCGAGAAAAAAACCCATCGGAAAAAGTATTCCGGCCCAAATCAAACTGATCGAGACGGACGAGCGCAACGTGAACCCTTTGGCGCGAGTTGTTAGGCCAGCGGCAATATTCACCAGTGCAAGCGCGGTTCCGTGCGCGTGTGCCAGCGTGAACATCAGCCGGCGCATCTCGTTCCCAACATCGACGTACCACCCAACTTTAAAGCCATGCAGCATCTCGAGCACGCCACCTAACGACAGGAATACAACCAGCGACCACCATCCAAAGATCAGGTTGCGGTCCGAAGTTTTCATAAATTCAAGAACTCGACGTTCATTCCGACAGCAAAATTGGTGTGTTGTCACGGTCGTTCCGAAGCCGCTCAAAGACAGCGCGCTGGAAACGTCCGTCCGGTTGAAGAGCGGTTTGCTGTTCGAAAGTCGTGTCCGGACGCTTCACTTCACGCAACCATTTTTGCAAGGCACCTCCGGCCGATTCTTTCAAGGCGCGATCATCAGCCGTGTAGGTAAACGGAAAGCCAGAAAAGCCGGGCAAAGTCTGCAAGGATTTCCAGGAATCGAACCGCACCGCGGCGTACGGATCGGTCATTGTGTAAATAAGATAAGGATAAAGCCAATCGCGCCCGCTGATATCCTGTGCCGGCTTCCAGCCCATACCCCAGGCAACAAGCGCCCGAAGGCCCGCATCACCTTTAATAATCCATTGGGCGGAGGCAGCAATCGTTCGATCATCAGACGAGAGTTCGGGTTCGGGTTGGTTGTACCAGTTATGCAATTTATCTGCCGTCCACGCGAGCGTTTGATTTAAGTGGCAAAGATTGCAGGCGTTCGGACGGCCGTAGTCGAGACTTTCTCGGACGCTGGGCGATGAAACCTGGTGCGACCTCATCGCATGCAGTAGCCCGAAAGTGGTGTTTGGCATGTGGCAATTGTAGCAGCGGCTTCCGCTCGAACCCTCCGGATGATGAGTGTGAGATTCGATCTTCGATGCGAATTGTTTGTGACATTGCAAGCAGGCTTCGTCCGATTCCATTTTGGGACGCAGTTGTCCGTTCCGCGCCCAGTTCGTCAGGCTGACTTGCCGTGTGTCCGTCGGATGCATTTCATGACATGAGATACACGAGAAATTTCCGCCACGAAAACAGGGCGAAGACTGCAATCCGTTAAACTCACGCCCGGTTACCCTAACCATGCCGTCGCCCCAAAATCGATCGTGAAAAAAATCCGGCTCGCGCTCGCGGATAAAATCCTTCTGTTCGCCGTGGTCGGGAGAGTTTGGCTGGACGATGAACCGCTGGATCAGATCGAGATGACCTGGGCGAAAAGCGGTGCCGTTTCGATTAAAATCGAGTTTGTCTTCCATGCCATTGTACGCCCAGACGCTGTGGCATTGGCCACAGTCCATGCCGGATTCCGGACCGGCCAGGCGCGCCGGATTCGTCACGCTCGGATCGACTTTGTTGGTTAAATGAATTTTGAAACGACACAGCGGATTTCGATTGAGCGCAATATGCTCGCGGCCCTCGCTGTGGCAGGCCTCGCAGGCAATTCCAAATTCGGCGACTCGCGAATCCCATGTATTGCCCGAAACAAAGCGCGATTGGCCTTTGGTCACATGACAATCCATGCACGCGCCGTTCCACGCTCCGATCGAATAATATTCTTTGAATTCAGGCGGCGTCAGAAATGTCTCACTGACCGGAGCCCAGATTTTTTCCGCGATGATATAGGCAAATGGAAATTGTTCCAGGGTTCGGCCATTCTTGGCTTCGAGCCATGGCACCTGGAGGGTATGTGAGCCGGTAACCAGAACGACTTCACGCGGCTCGCCGTAATCTCCGCCTAACGAACGTGTCCGGACGAAGAATTTGTCCCCACTGCGTTCCAATTTATAATCGCGTCCGTTGAGTGAAAAATCGGTTTGCGCTCCATTGCCGAGCAGACTCGCGGGCGTCGCTACCTGGGTCATCGTCCGATGAAACGAAGTGTGCCAACTGGCATAATTTCCCGGGTGGCAAGCCCGGCAGGAATTCGAGGTCACATAATTTCCGATCGTTGCCTGCACCGGCCGGTTATCGGGTTGCACCATTTCGCGCCGAGCGCGATAGGCGGAGATCAAGGTCATCACTGCACCACCCACGATCACAGCAAGGACCAGTACTCCCTGCCAGGTTGATCGCGATGATTTCGGCACAACTTGATCCCAGAAACTGACCGATCATAGAAAAACCGACCGATCACGCAAACCGTTTTGTCCCTTGCCAGCTGAATCCGATTTCGCTGCCGCGATTTTGGAGCCGAGGGGATTCGAACCCCTGACCCCCACAATGCCATTGTGGTGCTCTACCAACTGAGCTACGACCCCATCCAGAATTCTCAGAATCTAAATTCCCACGGCTCTTGTCAAAACTTTTCGCCTCGCAAACCGCTGG
>DASPUI010000182.1:0-9259 GCA_035622995.1 Chthoniobacterales bacterium | reverse complement strand
TAGATCCGACCATTGATCGCTGAGGTTGCGATCCATGAATGCGTGGATCGAGATTGTGTCCGGAAAGTTTCGATAGCATCTTGTTCGGCAAAGCTTCTGACATCGGCATTCTGGCTCTTTTCCAGAGCGAGCTGACAGACTTGAATCTCGGCAAAGCCATCCTGCATGCCTTCGCTAAATGATTGAAAAAGCGCGCACTGCGCGTGCGTTACCCGGAAATTGGCTTCTCATTGGCGCATCGAGCTGCTTTCATGGCGTCACATGAAAAAGGGGAAAACGAAATCGACACCCGAAGGGCCTGCCTCCTATCAGAAAGCAGCCCTGCGCAGCGAAGCGTTCACGCGCGCGCTCAGTGAAGCGAAATTGCGTGTCGCTGGTTCCGGAGGTCTGCGTTCGCTTTTTGAACAAGCCGCGAGAAAGGCTGCGTCGCTCCCCCGGCCGGCGTTCAAGGAAAATTGGCTGTATCTTCAGGCGATGCTGCGGCTGGTCTGCGCCTACGAGTGCGGTCAATACAAGCAGGTTTCGAATGATGATCTAATGTGGATGGTAGCTGCTCTCAATTATTTGGTCGACCCATTCGATCTGATTCCGGACATGACTCCATTTCTTGGCTTCGCTGACGACGCGGTCGTTGTCGGATTTGTCGCGGACAAAACCCGACAAGCGCTGGACGATTTCATGGTGTGGGAAACCGTTGGTGTCAGGTGAATGCTTTAATCGTCTGAGGCGATGTTTGGTCGATCAACGTTGCGGTGGATTTGTCTGTGACGATGCACGATGCGATTTCACGACGGCGGGCAGCGAGACTAATCGGGGCAACGGCTGCCGGCGCGTTCTTTCCGATTGGGATATCAGGCGGGTACGCGGCCGACAAAACCCGGCTGATGCGTTCCATTCCTTCGACCGGTGAGAAACTTCCAGTTATTGGGCTCGGTAGTGCAAAAACATTCGATGTTTCATCTGGCTCGGCCGAACTAAAGCCACTTGGAGAAGTGCTCGCACTTTTTGTGAAGCACGGCGGCAAGGTAATCGACTCGTCGCCGATGTATGGCAACGCTGAAATCGTGATTGGCGACCTCGCCGCCAAATCGCATCTGCGGAACTCGCTATTCGTTGCAACCAAGGTGTGGACTAACGGTCGGGAACAGGGAGAAGCCCAGATGCAACGCTCATTAGAGCGTTTTCAGACCAAAACGATCGATCTAATGCAGGTGCATAATTTGGCGGATGTCGAAGTCCAGATGGGTTCGCTTCGTGAATGGAAGTCGAAGGGCCGAATTCGCTATACCGGAATTACCTATTCGGAGGACCGCGGCTTCGGAGAAGTGGAAAGGATCATGAGGCTGCAAAAGCCTGATTTCGTCCAAATCAATTACTCGCTAGTCGATCGGGGTGCGGCTCAGCGCATCCTGCCGCTTGCCCAGGAACTTCGAATGGGGGTTATCATAAATCGTCCTTTTGGGGGTGGCGGCGTGTTTAAAGTTATTTCGGCAAAACCGTTGCCGCCATGGGCTGCCGAGTTCGATTGCACCTCCTGGGCTCAGTTTTTATTGAAGTGGATCCTGGCGCACCCGGCGGTCACATGCGTGATCCCTGCGACAAATAATCCGCAGCACCTCGAAGACAACATGGGGGCCGGAGTCGGCCGGCTGCCTGACGCCAAAACTCGGCAGCGCATGGCCTCACTTTTCGTCGGTTTTTGACGCGAAAGGCTCGATCTGGGCGAACCGGAGCGCTCCGCCGAAAATTACGCCAGAGCTTCGAGCCGGCTGAGCAAATCCTTCTTGCTCGTCATTCCGGTCACTTGATCGCGCAACTGACCGTTCTTAAAAAATAAAAGCGACGGAATGGCGCGGATGTTGAATTTGGCGGAGAGGCTTTGGTTTTCGTCAACGTTGACCTTCGCCACCTTCACTAGGTCAGCCTTCTCCTTGGCAATTTCGTCCAGCAGCGGCGCGATCAGTTTACACGGCCCGCACCACTCCGCCCAGAAATCCACCAGTACCGGCTTCTCCCCGCTCACTTCGCGGTCGAAATTCGATTCGTTCAAATCAATCGTCCCGTTTTCCATCATGAAATGTAATTCAAGATTTGAATAAGCAAAACGACTGCCGAGACCCCGAGCAACGCCCAGCAAAACGCCATCGGTATTTCGCTTGTCATCCCCGTCTGTCGTTTGTCGGGTACGGTGACGGGACTTACTGGAAGGGGAACCGATGCCGCAGGCATATTAATCAACGGCTGTGTTTTTTTCATTTGCACGGAAGGCGGCGCGGGCGGTGGATCAGGCAGAACAGTAATCCGGGCTGTTTCCTTTTTCGGGCCGGCCACTAGCGAAGGATTGGGCAGAGGCGCGACTGCTGGGTTGGCAACGGCCGAGATCAGTGGTGGAACGAATTTAGGCGGCTGAACGGGCTTGTCGGGGGCGGGCGGAATTAGCGGTCTGGCCACTGGTGGGCGAGCGGTGCTCCCGGCAGGTGGAAGCGGCGTGTTGCTCGCCGGCGGGCGCGACGGCAACGTAATTCGCACCGTTTCACGTCCCTCAACCGGTTTGCCAGAAGACGGCGTTAACGCAATGCGAACAGTTTCTTTTTTTGGTTCAGTTGGCTCGGCCATCAGAGCGATAGCGACTCTATTGAGATTGCCCGAAACCGGCCCGTTTGTCACTGGCTAACTTGCCCGGTGCAAAAAAAGCACCTCAGTCCGCCAATAGGTCGTAGCCGCGACCGCCGGTGATTCTCCGTCGGATGAATTCGCCGACTGGCGCCGCTTTTTTCAGGATTACCCGGGCGTCGACCTCAGGCGCATCCGCTTCTGTTCTGGCCCGATGCGGTTGATCGACGAGCAATTTCATTTCTCGGCCGATGTTGGTCTCCGCAATTCTGCGGGCAATCTTCTGCTGAGCAGACATCGCCGCACGGTAACGCGCGTTTTTTATCGTAGCCGGAACTTGATCGGGCATTTTCGCCGCCCGCGAACCGTCTTCCTGGGAGTACTTAAAAATGCCGAGCCGCTCGAATCGCGCACGCTCGATAAACGCGAGCAGCGACGCGAAATGTTTCTCTGTTTCGCCTGGAAATCCGACGATGAAGGTCGTCCGGATGGCCAGACCCGGAATCCCGGCGCGCAATTTGTCGATCAAGTCTTCAATATGTTTCCGTGACGTTTCGCGGCGCATCCGCGCGAGCATGGTCCCGTCGATGTGCTGGAGCGGGACATCGACGTAACGGGCGACCTTGTCGCATTCCGCGATGGTTGTGATCAGCTCATCACTCCAGTGCGCCGGATGCGTGTAAAGCAGCCGCACCCAGAAATCGCCGTCGATCTTCTGAATCTCGCGCAACAATCTTGTCAAAGTTGGTCCTCGCATGGAATCGACTGGCTGACGCGGCCCTGCTTTTTCCAACCACAAATCCATTCCGTAATAAGTCGTATCCTGACTGATCAAATTGAATTCACGCACGCCTTCAGCCACCAAGCCGCGGATTTCCTCGAGCACCGATTCCATCGTCCGGCTCCGATGTTTACCGCGCATTTGCGGGATCACGCAGAAGCTGCACGGGTGATTGCAACCCTCTGCAATTTTGACATAGGCCGAATGGACCGGAGTCAGGCGAAATCGCGGCGTGTCATAATTTGGAATGTACTTCGGGCGGGCATCCGCGAACGCCAGCTCGATTGTGTCCCTGGCCATGACTCTCTCGGCGATTGCGCCGAGTTGATCGACTTGGTCCAAGCCGACAAAAGCATCCACCTCCGGCAATTCGTCCCGCAGTTCGCGGCCGAATCGCTGCGACAGACAACCGCTCACGATCAATTTCTGGTTCTGTCGCTTCGTTAGGCGCTGCTGATGTGCTTCCAGGATTGCCTCGATCGATTCTTCTTTGGCCGAATCAATAAACGCGCAGGTGTTGATGACCAAAACGTCCGCCTCGTCAGCGTTGGCCGTGATCTCCATTCCGCGCTCCAACACGCTTCCAAGCATGATCTCCGCATCCACCAAATTTTTGGCACAGCCGAGACTGATCATTCCGATCTTCGTGCTCGATAAATCGGCCAGCCGCTTCTCAGGTGGCTGACCTCTCCCTGAAGGAGAGGATGGAGGCGACGGCCGGTTGGCTGCGGATTTCACGATCGGCGCCGTTACTCCACCGTGACGTCGGTGTCGCCCTCGGCGATCGATTTTCCGTTTTTCTTAATTTGAATCGCGTCGCGGTCGAGCACGCGCACTGCAATGTGCTGCCCACGAAATTCCATCACGCCATCGGACGGCGAAATCCAACGTTCGAAAGGCGGAGTGCTGACATCGTTATCGATCACGACTTTGATGTAGGTCTTGCGAAGCGGCTTGATCGCCACCCGATTTGGCCCGCCCGATTCCGCCGGTGTTTCGGCTGTGCCGGTTTTGGCTAGATCCTCCGGGCGCACTGGCTCCGCCCGGCGAATTTCGGGTTCCTTTGGAGATGGTGCCGCGTTCGTCTTGGCGGCTGCATTCGCATTCGCGAAAGCCGGCACAAACGCCTCTGGTGGCGTAATCCACTGCGCGACGGTTGCCTCTGACGTCGGGGATTTCTTAGCTTCAGCGACAACCGGCGGCGACGAAGAAGGCGCGCGTGATGCAGCTTGTGCTACCGGCGCAGGCGGCGCAATGCTCGGGCTCGGAATCGCGGCGGCACTGGCAGTGGGCGAGGTTTCAGCAACGCCAATGGTTTTCGGCTGGATACGCTGCAACTTCGATACGAACTGCATCAGCAAAAATCCTACGACAATCGCGCCAATTCCGATTAACACCGGCCAAGGCGACGAACGCTCGGACTTAATCGGTCGATGACGAATTACCGGCGCCCGATCGCGGTGCGGTTTTGGCGCCGGAGCATCCTGCAAATAAGAATATCCATCCACCGTTACCTGCGATGACGTTTCGAACACGTCCAGATATTCCGAAACGTCCACATCGAGAAATTTTCCATAGATGAGCAGGAAACCTTTCGCGTAGGCGAGACTCGGAAATTGGGAAAAATCGTCCGCTTCGATTTCCGCCAGGCGCGACGGCCGGATCTTGGTCATACGCGCGGCTTCATCCAGAGTCAGGCCCCTGGCTTCGCGTGCCTCCTGAAACTTTTTGCCAAGACCTTCGATCGACATTGGTGGGTAAACCGGCTAAACGGCGGCGTCGAGATCGACTAAAATCTCGCGCGGTTTGGCGCCTTCGCCGGGCCCCAAAATACCGCGCTGTTCCAGAATATCAACGATCCGGGCGGCGCGCGTGTAGCCGAGTCGCAGCCGGCGTTGGAGCAACGAAGTAGATGCGCGCTTTTCCTGACGAATGATTTCAATGCACTTTTCCACCAGCTCCTCGTCCTCATCGCTCACTTCCTCAGCAGAAGTGGACGTCCCCTCCAATTTTTCATGCATCGCAGGATCGAACGCCGGCCGGCCTTGCCCGGAAACGAACTCCACCAACCGCCGGATTTCCTCGTCCGTAACCAGCACGCCCTGAGCGCGAATTAATCGCGACGCGCTCGGCGGCAAATACAGCATGTCACCCTGGCCTAACAAGCGGTCCGCTCCGTTTTCGTCGAGGATCACGCGACTGTCGATCTTACTCGCTACTTGGAAAGCGATCCGGCTTGGAATATTCGCCTTAATAACTCCGGTGATCACGTCCGCGCGCGGCGTCTGCGTTGCGACGATGATGTGGATTCCGGCTGCGCGCGCCATTTGTGTGATTCGGGCAATCGCACTCTCTACATCGGCCGGAGCGGTCTGCATCAAATCCGCCAGCTCGTCGATGATCACGACAATATAGGGCATTTTGTCGGGAATTTGGATTTCGTCAGCGGTAGCGCCGGTCGTTCCGGACACGCCGGGAGATTTCGCGGATGATACCTCCGCGTCCACCGATCTAATGTCAGCATCCTTTTTCTTCAGCGGTCGCGCATTAAAACCAATGATGTTACGCACGCCGACACGAGCGAAAATTTTGTAACGCAACGTCATTTCATCAGTCAACCAGCGCAATGCCAGTAATACTTTTTTCGGATCGGTCACGACCGGAAACGCCAGATGCGGCAGCGCATTGTAGTGCTGCATTTCCACGACCTTTGGATCGATCATGATGAAGCGCAGTTCTTCCGGTGTGAATCGGAAGAGCATGCTGGCAATAAGCGCATTGATACAAACGCTTTTGCCACTCCCAGTCGTTCCAGCGACGAGCAGATGCGGCATTTGGGCGAGATCGTCGATAATCGCTTTGCCGTAAACATCTTTGCCGAGCGCGAGCGGAATTTTCGCGCGGCCCTTTATTTCATCCCAGTTTGGCGATTCCATCAGCTCGCGCAGCGTCACCGTTACTTTGCGTGTGTTTGCCAGTTCGATTCCAACCGTGTCCTTTCCCGGAATCGGCGCGAGGATATTGATCCGTTCCGCGCGGGTGGCGCGCGCGAGATCGCGCTCGAGGCTAACGATTTTGTCCACCCGAACGCCTTTAGCCGGATAAACTTCGTAGCGAGTGATGGTCGGGCCTTTGGTAATGTCGCCGGGCGCAACTGCGATTCCAAATTGCGCCAGCGTATCGATCAAAGTTTGCTGAACGCGCTGCAACTCAGCCGGGTCGGCGCCGCCGCGGCCTTCCGGATCATGCTCGGCCAGCAAATCGAGGCCGGGCAAGGTATAACTCTTCACGTCCCAGGTTCGACTTGTTAGGCCAGGTGTTGCGGCCGTTGATCTTGCGGTCGCGCCGCGCAACTCCGCCAGCGATGGTTTCTTCCTTGCCGTAGTCTCGTTGGGCAACGCGGTTGTATCGACCACCTTCGGCGCGGGGCGATCTTCCAATTCTTCCGGGGAAATAAAGGCGGTGCCAGGTTCGGTCACTGGCGCCCCTTGTTTCTTCAATCTCTTCTCAAGCACCCGGCTTTGCTTGGCCAATTCCTTCTGACTGATCTCCAGCTGACCCTTGATATCCGCTTTGCGCAGTTGTCGATGCAGCCGCCACTGGTGGAGTTTAACGAAAACCGACCGCGTGCCGGCAATCGTTTGCTTAACGACATGAATCGGACGCAGCCCGGTTACCAGAATCAGGGTCGCGAGGTAAATTCCAACGAGCAGAACAAGCGAGCCGATTTTGCCCATAGAGGTGAAGAGAAGCGTCTTCCCGAAGAAGAATCCAAGCCAACCGCCGGCGCCCGGAATATTGTAGTCGTGCTTCCAACTCTGCAGGTGAAAAAGACGTGCGACCGACGGGAACTGGAATAAGCAAGCGCCGGAAACAATGAACAAGGCGATCCACAGGCTACGCCGCAGGATTTGGAGCGTTGGATGAAACAATTTCGCCGCGCCAAAACCGAGAAGAATGGCCGCGAACAAATAAGAAGCCGCTCCCATCATCAAATAGCAAAATCCCGCGGCGATTGCTCCGAACGGCCCGATGAAATTCTGCGCCGGATGATTGGCGGGTGAAAGGTAGCTCCATGGCACCCACGAAGGCAGGTCTTTTGGATTGTACGAAACGAGCGCGAGGAAGAGCAATGTACCGACGCCGAGCAAAATAAGGGCGAAGACTTCGTTCCAGGCGTTGTTCTTTGCGCTGCGGGCCACTTTCGCAAGGATAGTAATCTTGCAGCCGCGTCTTTCAACAATTCGTGCTCCTGTTTGGAATCGTAATGCCGTTCGATCAATCCCGGGCTGGAATCGAATGCTTTCGTCTTGCGCAAACCGCAAAAGCCCGATTACCCTGCCAGCGCATTATGCAGCTTTACAAGATCGGCGTTTTCCTTTCGGGTGTGGCGCTGATTTTTTGTTGTTCCTGCGAAAAACATCAGCTCGGCGAATTGCCAGCGGTGCAGAAAGAACACGTCGATCTTGCCAACGGCTCGGAAGCAAATTCGGACGTGGTGAAAGAAAGACCCGCGTCGCCTGAGTCGTCCGTTGCACCCACGCCGGTTGAATTTTTCCCGGAAGCGACCCCTCGTTAGGCGAGCGACGATGGGCAAGTATCTGACCTCGCCGCCGAAGATTACGACGATGCCGCCGGGCGTTCCGTACATCGTCGGAAACGAAGCGGCCGAGCGGTTTTCTTATTACGGGATGAATGGGATCCTGACGATTTTCATGACGAAATATCTGACGGACAAAATGGGTCATCTCAGCGTGATGCAACCGGCGATTGCGGAGGGTTGGTATCACACGTTTGTCTCAACGCTGTATTTTCTACCGATCTTCGGAGCGGTCCTGGCTGACGCAGTTTTCGGAAAATTCTGGGTCGTCTTCTGGATCTCTATTGTCTATTGTGCCGGACACGCCACGCTGGCTCTGATGGGTTCGTCGGTCGCGCATTTGATCGAACCACGCTATTTGCTCGCAATTGGCCTGGTCCTGATCGCGATTGGTGCTGGCGGTATCAAACCGTGCGTGTCGACGAACGTCGGCGACCAGTTTGGCGAGACCAACAAACACTTGCTCACGCGCGTTTTCAATTGGTTCTACTTTTCGATCAACGCCGGCTCGGCTATCTCTACGTTGCTGATCCCATGGCTTCTTGAACCGGGCTCGCTTTGGGATTGGCTCAAAAATCTCTTGCCGGTGCCGGTGGCAGATTTTCTGGTCAGCCCGCGATTACACAGCCCCGATGTTGCCTTTGGATTGCCCGGCGTCTTTATGGCCCTTGCCACAGTTATCTTTTGGATGGGCCGAAAGAAATTCGTTCATATTCCGCCGGTCGGGCTGCGAAATTACGCTCGTGAAATCTTCAATCGAGAGACGGGGAAAATCATCCTGAACGTTCTCATGCCGGTCCCATTCGTCGCTATTTTCTGGGCGCTGTGGCAGCAGAATTTCTCGTCCTGGATCGTTCAGGCAGAATCGATGAATCGGCGCCTTTTCGGAGTCGAGTGGCTGTCATCCCAGATTCAGACGGTGAATCCGATTTTCATTCTAATCATGCTGCCGCTCTTTGCCTACTGGCTCTATCCGCTGGTGGAGAAGATTGTGCCTCTCACGCCACTGCGGAAGATCGGCGCCGGCTTATTTGTCACGGCCGCATCATTTTTTATTGTTGCTCTCATTCAAACGCGGATCGATGCCGGCGCTCGTCCAAACGTAATCTGGCAGATCTGGGCGTTCGTCGTTTTGACCGCAGGCGAAACGCTGGTCTCCCCAACTCACCTCGAGTTTTCCTATACTCAGGGGCCGGTGAAGCTCAAATCCCTGATCATGTGCACCTATTTGCTGGCTATCTCTTTAGGAAATGTTTTTACCGCGG
>DASPUI010000181.1:0-2854 GCA_035622995.1 Chthoniobacterales bacterium | reverse complement strand
CGATGTCGCTCGCATCTTTCGTCAGGGCGAGGCCCTTGGCGTTTAAGCCCGGCGCGGCCGGCTGTTTCGCAGCTCCGTTGTCCGATTCATCAGATTCGGACTTTTCGGATTTTGGCGGCGCTGCCTTTGTCTCCTCGTTGGCCGCCTCGGAAACCTGGTACTCTTTCGGGATCTCGCCTAACGGCGCGACAAACTTGAGCTTCGCCTCCCATGAATCTCCAAAAACATCGATCGGCCCGTTGGTCGTGATTTCACCTTCCACCTTGCCCGCGTCGTAGGTGAATCCGCTCGTTTCGATCGACCCAATCGAGCTAAAGCCCTTGTTCTTGAGCGCGCTATGCACCACCTGGCAACCATAGATATCGCCTTCTTCGTGCAGGGAAATGATCAATGCGCTGCCAAATTTTCCGAACATTGCGTCCACGTCCGGCTTCTTTTCCTTGGAATGATCTTTTTCCGTGAGCAGCAAGAGGATGCCGGGTTTTCCATCAAACGGCTCGCCCCAGCGCGCGGAGACGTAGGCGAGACTGGCGTCTTTGCCGTTTCCTTTAAAGATCCCGGATACGGTCGGCTTCACATTCGCCGCCGGACCGTACTTTTTCGCAGTCGATGCCGGCAATTCCTCGCCCGCCTTGAGCAGTGCAACATTAAATTGCACGTCGAACCCTTTCGGAATTAGCGCGCTGGCGTCAACGGCTGCGGCACCTTTGCCAATGGCGCGTCCGTCCTGAAGTTTGAGTTCCCCTGTTCCATCACTACTTCCGCCAACAGTCGTGCCGCCACCGAGCGCGCTCCAATACCTCAATTCTCCCGTCTTCTTGAAGAGAAGTTTGAGGTACGGTTGCGGGAATTCGCCAAATCCGCCTGCTTTTTCCGTTGCCAGCGCCTTCTTCAATTTCTCGCTCGAGATCGGCTGTGCGCTCAGCACCACCGCGACTTCGCCTTCGCCATCGGTGGACGATTCGTACGCGACCCCATTTTTTAACTGGAAGGTCTTTTTGGTCAGCGTCAGTGTACCTTCTGCCGGTTTTGTGCCTACCTCTTGCGCGAATAAACCGCCTGCGACCAGCGCGATCATTCCAGTCATTAAACAGATAAATTTATTGTTGGTCATAACCAGATTCTCGTTGGCGTTAAAAACGGGATTATCGGCAGATAACGCTAACCTGCCAAGCACCGCGTTGTGGTCGTTTGTCTCAAATGCCGAACTATCCAAACCGGCGCCTAATAATACCGCCAGTGCGGTGAAGACTCGGACCTATTGCAGCGCTGAATAGCTGGTCGGATCCATAAAGATGCTGTCGATATGATCTACCAGCGGGCCGTTTTTCTCTGATTCGGTCTTGACCTTCTGCCATTCTGGATCGGCCTGGAACGCGGCCCAATTCTTTCTCGCTTCGTCGCGACTCGGATGCTCCAAAATGTAAACAAACAGGTTTTGTGAATTGGGCGCATCTTGCGGCTGCCAGTAACCGATGCTCTTCATGTTGTGCCGTTTGAAAATCGCATCCGTGTAATCGCCAAAGCGCGCTTTCAGTGCATCCATTTTTCCCGGGTTAACGTGATACATGCGCAGCTCGTAAACATGGCGTGGAGGATTGGATGCGTTCATGGCGCTGAAGCCTAAGATCATCGCGGCGCCTGCGAGAAAAGCCAAAAGTGTTCTCATATTCGCAGGATACATTCGCGACTTACAGCCGTCGATATTGCATATCCCGTCGCTCCCGCTCTATTTAATCGCCAAAGAGCGCTTCGCCGTTGTATTTGGCCAACACTTTCAAAAAATCGTCCGCCGGCGCGGCATCCCCTTCCCAACAAATATTTCAGGTTCCGCTGGCCAACTCGCCTGTTTGCGGGTAATCAACTCAAGTCTTAATTAACAATTATACCGCTATGGCAATGTTTGGATCCAGCTCAAGAAACGAACCGGCGAGTTCCGCCGCTCCTTCACCAGTCGCAGCCCGAACGGATCGTCCCCACGAACCATCGACGAACTCGCGCGCAGGCAACGTTCTCTCCAGTGGAGTGTCGATCGAGGGGAACGTAACGTTCCGCACCGAATTGGTGGTCGACGGCGAGATCAAAGGCGATGTCACATCGTCCGGCGCGCTAACCGTCGGCGAGCACGCGCGCATCACTGGCGACATCAACGTCGGCTCGGTTACGGTCAAGGGTACCGTCCAGGGAAATATAAGCGCTACCGACCGCTGCACGCTCGCGGCCGGAGCGACCTTGCGCGGCGACATTGCCGCCCCTCGTTTGGCGGTGGACGAAAATGCGACGTTCACAGGCAGCTGCAGGATTACTGCCGCCAAGCGCGGTTGACGAACGCTCCCATCTCGTAGCGGGTGCGATGATCGCGTCTCCAAACGTGACACATTCCGCTCCAAGCCTGCTTGGAACATGGCAACTCGTCTCATTCGAGGCACGCGATTCGAAAGGTCAGCTGCAATTTCCATTAGGGAAACAGGTGTTCGGCCAGTTGTTTTACGACGCAGCGGGCAACATGTCCGCCCACGTCATGAGGCAGGACCGACCGTTCTTCGCCGCCAACGATCCCGGGCGCGGCACAGACGCGGAAGTCCGAGCGGCATTCGACGGCCACACTTCCTATTTCGGCACTTACACGGTTGATCCGGCCAACAAAACGGTGATCCATCACGTTCGGGGCGCATCTTACCCGAATTGGATCGAGCACGATCAGCTCCGTCACTTCAAGTTCGAGGGTGCTCGCCTGTTGCTATCCAGCCCTCCGATCGTCTCCCGCGGCGAATCACTGAATTACGTTTTGACGTGGGAACGTATCTCGTGAGGCCCGAGTTCGGGTAGAGGCTTTCTCACTGATCACTTCTTG
>DASPUI010000180.1:0-6377 GCA_035622995.1 Chthoniobacterales bacterium | reverse complement strand
GTCACGCCACGAGCGGTCACGGCGAGCAAATACCGCCGACCGTACATGCCCGACTCGCAGATCATCTCAGTATGCGTGACATCAGATAGGCGGATTCTGCGCTCGCCGGCAAACAAGCTCGAGTACACGACTGTGTCCGGGGTGATTGTCACCCTGAATCGAGAAAGCCAAAAGTAGACGTATAGCAGCAGAGCGATGCCAACTGCCGCAATCCAGGCGGCGTCTCGGTCGCCGCGCAACGCACTCGGAAGGGTGATGCTAGGAATTAGACCGAAGCAAATCGTGAGGATCACGTAAGTGCTTAGACAAGCGCGAAACGAACGTGTCATGGGCCTAACGAGAATTATACGGCAACTTGTCGCATATTTCTTGCCCTCTAGAGGGAAGAGCGGGTAAAAAGGCGGCAAGATGCAACCATCCCCCGTTCCCGCCAAAGGTGCGCCAAAATTGCTCGATCGTGTTCGGCAGACATTGCGCGCAAACCGCTACAGTCCTCACACCGAATCGGCTTATGTCGATTGGATCAAACGCTACATTCGGTTTCATGGGGTTCGGCATCCTCAGGAAATGGGTGCCGAAGAAGTGAAGGCTTTTCTGAGCCATTTGGCAACTGAAATGAATGTTGCCGCCTCGACGCAAAATCAGGCGTTCTCGGCTCTTCTGTTTCTCTATCAGGAAGTGTTGAAAGAGCGACTGCCATGGATTGATGACATCGTCAGATCGAAACGGCCAAAGAAAGTGCCAGTCGTTTTAACTCAAGACGAAGCTAGGCAGGTGCTCAGCCGAATGACCGGAACACCCCGCCTGATGGCTCACCTGCTCTACGGCAGCGGATTGCGAGTGATGGAGTGCGTTCGCCTCCGCGTGAAAGACATCGATCTAGGCTATCTTCAAATCACACTGCGTGAAGGCAAAGGTGGACGTGATCGCCGCACGATGGTGCCGGTATTTCTTGTTGAAGCCTTGCGAAAACAGATCGCAAAAGTCGCGGATCTTCATGGTGAGGATTTGAGCGCAGGTGCGGGAGAAGTGAATCTTCCGTTTGCACTCGCTCGAAAATATCCGAACGCCGCCAAAGAACTTGCCTGGCAATACCTCTTTCCGGCTTCGCACCGCACGGTTGCAACAGACCCGATTACGAACCGAACTTGGGAGCAGCGACACCACATCGACGAACGCATTTTGCAGCGGGCAGTGAAGCAGGCGATTCGAGAAGCGGGAATTAACAAGCCAGCGAGTTGCCACACATTCCGGCATTCATTTGCCACGCACTTGCTCGAAAACGGCTACGACATCCGAACCGTTCAAGAATTACTCGGCCACAAAGACGTAGCTACGACGATGATTTACACCCATGTGCTCAACAAACCGGGAATGGGCGTTCGCAGCCCGCTGGATTGAGCAAGATTTGCGGGCAAGCGGGAAAAGTGATTCGGCCAGCATTCTTGATTTGCCAACGTCGATCTCGTCCGCCTAACCTAGCGCCGCTCAAATGTTCGCGCTCCAGCCAGAAATGAAGGTCTTCACCGGATCGGCCAATCGCGATCTGGCCCAACGGATCTGCAAATACATCGGGATTCCGTTAGGCGAAGCAACGATCAGCTCGTTTCCCGACGGCGAAACCTACGTGAAAATCGAAGAGAACGTTCGTGGCCGCGACGTTTTTCTCATTCAACCGACGTCGCCGCCGAGCAACGAGCATTTGATGGAGCTTTTGATCATGGTGGACGCGGCCCGGCGGGCGAGCGCGGACCGGATCACCGCCGTTATCCCGTTTTTTGGTTATGCCCGTCAGGACCGGAAAGACAAACCGCGCGTGCCGATTACGGCCAAACTGATTGCCAATTTATTGTACGCAGCCGGGGTGAACCGCGTTTTGACGATGGACCTGCACGCGCAACAAGTGCAGGGATTTTTCGATATTCCGGTCGATCACCTTTATTCGATGCCCGTCCTGATCAAGTATTTGCGGAAGAAATTGAAAAGAAAAACGGTGGTCGTTTCGCCCGATCTCGGAGGGTTAAAGATGGCGTCGGCCTACGCCCAGGCCCTCGGCGCCGGGCTGGCGATCGTGGCCAAGCAGCGCAAAAGCGCGACCGAAACCGAAGCGCTTTACGTCATCGGTGAGGTCAAAGATTGCGATGTTCTGCTGGTGGACGACCTGACCGAGACCGCCGGCACGCTTTGCTCAGCGGCTGAGACTCTGAAAGGGCACGGCGCGCTCGATATCTATGCGGCGGTTTCCCATGCGGTGCTGGTGGATATTGCAATTACCCGATTGCAAAAGTCGAAAATTAAGGAACTAGTAACTACCAACAGCACGCCGGTGCGCCAGGTCGAAGGTTTTTCGATCAAAGTGCAATGTGTCTCCGAGTTGCTCGGAGAAGGCATGAAACGGATCCATAACGACGAGTCGGTTTCTTCGCTGTTCAAAATCGATAACGATGGCAAAACAGGTTAAACTTAAAGCTGAACCGCGCAGCACGACCGGGCGTTCCGCCGCTCGCAAGCTGAAGTCGCGCGGCATTATTCCGGCCGTCATTTACGGCGCAAAAGTAAAGCCGCAGCCGCTGCAATTGGCCGCGCGCGACATTCACGTGATGCTCAGTCGCGCTTCCGGCGAAAACATTCTGGTCGAGCTCGAGATCGCCGGCGAAAAATCAAACCGGACCGCGCTGGTGCAGGAAATTCAACATTCGCCGGTGGGAGGCGACGTGCTGCATATCGATTTTCATGCCGTCTCGATGGACGAAAAGATTCAAGCCGACGTTCCGCTGGAGGCGCTCGGAATTGCCAATGGCGTCAAAAATTTCGGTGGTCTGCTCGAGCAGAATCTGCGTTCGCTTACGATCGAATGTTTGCCGCGCGATTTGCCCGATCGGATCACGGTGGACGTGAGCGCCTTGAACATTGGCGATTCGATTCATGTCCGCGATATTCAGCTTCCGCAGGGCGTTGCGGCGAAGGTCCAGGCCGATTTGACCGCATTCTCGGTTATGGAACCGGCGGTGGAAGAAGAACCGGTGCCGGTCGCAGCGGAAGGCGCAGCCGCCGGGCCGGAAGTCATCACCGAGAAGAAACCGGCCGAAGGCGAAGCGCCGGCCGCGCCGGCGGGCGGATCGAAGGAAGCGGCGCCAAAGGCCGCCGCCAAAGAAGCCAAGAAGTAATTGGAAGCGTCCATTCGCCTGGTCGCCGGGCTTGGCAATCCCGGTGCCGAGTACGCTCTCACTCGTCACAACATCGGATTCATGGTGGTCGATCGGCTGGCCGTTCAGCTCGGCTCGGCATGGGAAAAATCCTCGAAGTGGGAGGCGCTTACAGCCAAAGCCGGCGAGGTGTTTTTGGCGAAACCGATGAGTTTCATGAATCGCAGCGGTCATCCGCTTCACGCGCTCGCGCAGTTTTACAAAATTGCGCCACAGGAAATTTTGATCGTGCTCGATGATTTTGCGCTGCCGCTCGGGCGGATTCGAATGCGGACGGAAGGCGGGACCGGCGGGCATAACGGACTCGAATCGATCATTGTCCAATTCGGCACCGACCGAATTCCGCGGCTGCGCGTTGGAATCGGCCTGGCGCCGGAGCGGGGAGCGACCGATTACGTTCTGGGCCAATTCTTTGACGAAGAAAAAAGCCTGGTAAAATCGACCGTCGATCGGGCGGTCGAAGCGGTGAAATGCGCGATTGACAAAGGCCTCGTTTCCGCGATGAACACTTTCAACAAAATCGAAGAACCATGAAGAATCGATACGAAGCGCTGTTCGTGCTCAATACCCAGGGCAAGGAAGAATCGGCCCACGACATTGTCGGGCGTTTGGAGTCCGAATTTAAAAAAGAAGGGGCCGAGGTCGAGCAGGTGCAAAAGATGGACAAACGCCAATTCTCTTACGCGGCCGGGCCGCTCGATGCCGGGTTCTACGTCAATTTTGTTTTTCAGGCGGATCCGCAATTGATCACGAAGCTGCGCTCGAAGTTCAAACTCGATCATGAGGTTTACCGCCAGCATTACCAGCGTCTGGGCGAAAAGAGGGAGCCAAAGGAGAAGAAACAGAAGCCTGCGAAAAAAGTCGCCGCCGCCCGATAAATTCGTTAGAACCCCAGAATGGCCAGTTTTAATAAAGTTATTCTCCTCGGAAATCTTACGCGCGATCCCGAAGTGCGTTACACGCCGAAAGGCAGCGCAGTTTGCGATCTCGGTCTCGCAGTCAATCGTCAGTACACGCTTGATAGCGGGGAAAAACGCGAAGAGGTCACGTTTGTTGATGTGGTTTTGTGGTCGCGGCTGGCGGAAATCGCCGGCGAATATTTGAAGAAAGGCCGGCCTGTCTTCATCGAAGGCCGGCTGCAAATGGACAGTTGGGAAGACAAGCAAAGCGGCCAGAAGCGAACCAAATTGCGCGTCATCGGCGAAACGATGCAGTTGCTGGGGAGCCGTCCGACTGAAGGCGGCGATCAGAATCGCCAATCGCGTCCCGCCGGAAAAACCGTGCCGCCACCCAAACCAGCCGGCGCAGCCGAACCAGACGACGACGAAATTCCGTTTTAGGGCGAGACGAATTTGTGCGCGGCGTTGCAGCGGCGTTGTGTCAAACGCCGAAACAACGAGATGAATTCCACCGAAGCCTGTATCGCCCTCAATATGCTGCCGACCGTTGGGCCGGTCCGGCTGCGAAAGCTACTCGCCGTTTTTGAGCAGCCGGAACGCGTGCTTGCCGCCAAGCGCAGCGAGTTGCGGCAAGTCGAGGGAATCGGCAACGAAGTAGCCGATCAAATTTCGAATTGGGAATCCATCATCGATCTTCCGGCCGAATTGGGTCGGGTTCGCGATTTCGGCGCGAACGTGATCACGCAAACATCGGAATCGTACCCGAAATCTCTGCGAGAAATTCATGCCCCGCCGATCGTGCTGTATGTCTGGGGGGAATTGCAGCCGCGCGATCAGCATGCAATCGGCATTATCGGCGCCCGCCGAACGACCCATTACGGAACCGAATCAGCCAAAAAACTCGGGTATCAGCTTGCTTATGCTGGTTTGACGGTGATCAGCGGCCTCGCACGCGGAATCGATACCGCCGCGCATCAAGGTGCGCTGGCCGCAAAAGGCCGGACGATTGCCGTCATCGGCTCCGGATTATCAAAGTTGTATCCGCCGGAAAATCGCGCGCTGGCGGAAAAAATTCGCAACGGAAACGGGGCAGTGGTGTCGGAGTTCTCGATGGAAGTCGACCCCGACCGGCAAACGTTTCCGATGCGCAATCGGATCATCTCGGGTTGGAGCCACGGAATTCTCGTGGTCGAAGCCGGCTTGAATAGCGGCGCGCTCATTACCGCCGCGCAAGCGCTGGAGCAGGGGCGATCGGTTTATGCCGTCCCCGGGCATATTAATGCGCCGAGCGCAATGGGTTCGAACCGATTAATCCAGCAGGGGGCAAAGCTGGTGATGGATGCGAGCGATATTTTAGACGATCTCCAAATTCTTTTGCCGGAGACAAAACCGTCGCCACAAGCCGCCCTCCGGCCATTGCCGGAACTGTCTGCTGACGAGCGAAGGGTTTATGACGCAATCGATTCGGCCGAAACGCCGATCGACCGGATCGCGGCGAAATGCGATTTGCCAAGTTCGACAGTCTCTTCTACTCTCCTCCGCCTTGAGCTAAAGCGGCTCGTTAAGCAGCTGCCCGGGAAATATTTCGTAAAGCTGGGTTAAGCTCGTCCGCGATCTGCTTTCAAGCCCTCCAAATGCCTAAGTCACTCATCATCGCCGAAAAGCCCAGCGTCGCGGCCGATCTCGCCCGCGCGCTCAGCGGCTTCAAAAAGCAGGATGATTATTTCGAGAGCGAGGAATCGATCATTTCCTCGGCGGTCGGTCACCTGGTCGAACTGGCGTTGCCGCCGGAGATGGATGTGAAACGCGGCAAATGGAGTTTCACGAACCTGCCGATCATTCCGGAGGCGTTCGATCTCCGGCCGATTGAGAAAACCAAGGCGAGATTCAATCTGCTCAAGCGGTTGATGCAACGAAAAGATGTCGATCTTTTGATCAACGCGTGCGACGCCGGCCGCGAAGGCGAGCTGATCTTCCGTTATCTGGTCAAATCGACGAACACCAAAAAGCCGGTCAAACGGCTGTGGCTGCAATCGATGACGCAGGATTCGATTCGCGAAGCCTTCGGACATTTGCGCTCGAATGAAGAAATGATTCCGCTGGCCAAGGCGGCGGTCTGTCGGTCCGAAAGCGACTGGCTGGTCGGAATCAATGGCACGCGGGCGATGACGGCCTTTAACAACAAGACCGGCGGGTTTCAACTGACGCCGGTCGGGCGCGTTCAAACTCCAACGCTGGCGATTTTGACCGAACGCGAAGATCGTATCCACGA
>DASPUI010000179.1:0-4048 GCA_035622995.1 Chthoniobacterales bacterium | reverse complement strand
GTCGATTTTGATCGTCTCGCCCTCTTTAATAAAGAGCGGGACGTTGATCGTCTTGCCCGTTTCGAGCTTGGCCGGCTTGGTTACGTTGCTGGCGGTATCGCCCCGAAGCCCTTCAGCCGATTCGATGATTTTCATGCTGACTGACGCCGGCAATTCAACCTGAACCGGTTTGCCTTCTGCATAGAGAACTTGAACGCTGAGATTCTCGACCAGGTAATCTTTGGAATCGCCAAGCAAATTATCCTGCAATGTTACCGTGTCGTAGGTCTCCGGGTCCATGAAGTGGTACCCATTGTGATCGCGATAGCTGAAGTCGAGTTGCTTCCGTTCGATATCAACCAGCTCGACTTTGTCGGTCGAACCAAAGCGGACATCGGCGCTCTTGCCAGTGCTGATGTAGCGGATGATCGCCTGGACAAAAGCGCGCAGGTTCCCCGGGGTGCGATGATGCACTTCCAGGACGATGGCGGTGTTGCCATTGTACTTAATCGCCATTCCTTTGCGAAGATCGTTTGCTGCGGCCATATGACGGGTTGAGTCGTTGAAAGGTTGAGAAGTTGAGGCGAATCGATGCGGCGTCAAGCTCTTCTCAACATCTCAACCCTTTAACTTTTTAGAGCAACTTCAAGCGGGTCAAGTCCTGCGCGTCGACAATGCCGAGCGGCTGATAATCGTCGTCCACCACCACCAGATCGTCGATCCGATGACGCTCAAGCAAATTAAGAACTTCTACCGCGAGTTTGTTCTTATGGATGGTGACCGGATTGAGCGTCATTAAATCGGACACGAGACGCTCGCCGACTTTGGAGTCGGATTGAAAATGCCGGACAAAATCGCCGTGAGTGAAAATCCCGGCCAGCCGGCCATTGTCATCGGTGATTACCGCTGCCCCCGCGCGAACGGCGGTCATGGCGTTGAGCGCATCGCGGACAGGCGCACCGGGTGAAACGATCGCCATTGCTGTTCGCGGCCGCATAATCTGATGCACCGGAATAAGAAGGCTGCGGCCAATCTTTCCGCCTGGATGAAACTTGGCGAAATCTTCTTTTTTAAAGCCGCGTGCTTCCAGTAAAACCATGGCGAGGGCATCGCCCAGGGCGAGCATTACTGTGGTGCTCGAAGTGGGTGCGAGATTTAGTGGGCACGCCTCTTTTTCGACATTCACATCGAGCACGACATGTGCATTCTTGGCCAGGGTGGAGCTCGCATCTCCGCACATCGCAATAATTTTTACCTGAAATCTCGCGACTGCCGGCAGAACTCGAATCAGTTCGTCGGTTTCGCCGCTCGCGCTCAGCGCCAGCACCACATCTCCATCCGCCACCATTCCAAGGTCGCCATGGAGCGCATTCAATGAATCGAGCACCACCGCCGGTGAGCCGGTGCTGGTCAGGGTCGAAGCGATTTTGCTTCCAATATGTCCCGATTTACCGACCCCAAGTACGACCACCTTGCCGCGAGCATCGACGCTCTCCTTAACCAGCTCAACCGCGCGCGAAAAATCTTCCGCCAGACGATCGCGCAACCGCTGGAGCTCGAAAATTTCCAAATCGAGCACACGTTTAGCCTTTTCAAGGTAGTCCATCAGGCGGTATATTGCGGGTGGGCGTGGCCAGGGGCAAGAACTAGCGCGCCTCCTGAAAGGAAAAATGGGATGAAAATAGTTACGATCTCCATCTTGATCGCGTTCGCCGCCACGGCCGGCGCTCAAACCCTGCGAGAGCCAATCAGTAAAAAGCAGTCCAAAAAAATTGCGCCGGCGCCCCCGGTTTCGAAGCAGGAAATCGATGGCGTGCTTCCGCGGGCGTTTCAGCCGGGTGGCAATCCGCTGCAAATGTTGAATCCAGCCGCCCCCGCTAGGTACGGCACAGCGGTGCAACATGTCGTGATCGACCCGGAAACCGGAAAATGGAAGGGCATCAAGCTCTTCACGATCAATTTTTGATTTTTGATCGTTGAGCGTGTCGCCTGATTCGCGGCCAGTCGTGGCATTTTATTGCGCGACGTTTTTGAAGCCGGAGATGTTGCACATTTACCGGCAGATCACGGCGCTTGTGCGCGTCCAGCCGTTCGTCATCGCGCAAAAGCGCGAAAATGCAGAAAGTTTCCCATTCGATGATTTGGAGATTCTTCCAAAACCGGCGGCCCATTTTTGGCGACGCTTCTGGTTTCGGCAGGTCCGCCAGACTTCCTGGCAAATATCGCGCAACGAAGTTGCCGCATTGACCCGTATTCTGGAAGCGAACAGAGCGCGAGTGCTCCAGATTTTTTTTGGTCATATCGCCGTTCATCTTTTTCCGCTGATCCGGGCCTGGCCCGGGCCAACCATCGTTTCGTTTCATGGCGCGGACGTTCTGGTGGACATGGAAAAATCGGGCTACCGCAACGCGACAAAACAAATGCTGGAAGTGGTCGATCGGGTTTTGGTGCGCTCTGAATCTCTGCGCCGCGCGGTCATCGAACTCGGTTGCGATCAAAACAAGATTGATATCGTTCGGACTGGCATTCCGTTGGAGCAATTTCCATTTCGGGAGCGGAATTTTCCGGAAAACGGCGGATGGCGATTTGTTCAAGCCTGCCGATTAATCGAAAAGAAAGGTCTGGCGACAACGCTGCACGCGTTCACCAGTTTTCTCCGGCAATATCCGAATTCCCATCTGACAATCGCGGGCGAAGGCCCGTTACTCGATGAGCTGCGAATGTTGGCGAGCAAGCTCAAGATCGATCATCAGGTCGCTCTGCCCGGTTTTCTTTCGCAAACGCAGTTGCGTGAACTGTATTACGCGTCGCACATCTTCCTGCATCCGAGCGAAACCGGCTGCGACGGAAATCAGGAAGGAATTCCTAATTCGATGCTCGAAGCGATGGCGACTGGCCTGCCTGTTTTTGCGACTACCCATGGCGGCATTCCGGAAGCGATTAAAAGCGGTGTCAGTGGCGTCCTAGTTCCCGAACGCGATCATGAGGCATTGACGGACGCACTGCTCCAAGCAGCCAAAGATCGGCAATCACTTGCCCGCCTGGCGCGAAACGGTGCCGAGGTCGTTAGCCAAAAATTTGACCGGCGAATTCAAGTCCAGCGGCTGGAGGAAATTTATCTAAAGATCGTCACCTGATTCGATCGTAGAAGATCTTGAGTTGTTTTCGGACCGCTTGGAAAGATAACCGCTCCGCTGCTCGCCACTGCGATTCGATAATGGCGGTGGCGCGCTTGTTGGTGTTGCGCAAAAGCTCGAGTGCAACCGCACCCAGTTGATCGCTGGTTTTGCCTTCGCCGCAA
Source organism: Chthoniobacterales bacterium (assembly GCA_035622995.1). Classification (GTDB taxonomy): domain Bacteria; phylum Verrucomicrobiota; class Verrucomicrobiia; order Chthoniobacterales; family UBA10450; genus DASPUI01. The sequence continues at coordinate 768 of DASPUI010000179.1, read as the reverse complement.
AAATTTGCGAAGGCTATCCGCTCGGTCGTTCCGTCGCCACCGACGCAAATCGTCCGCGCGAGCAGAGCGTCGCCCGCAACCTGGCCCGGCACGCGGCTGCGATCGAGCTGCAAAACGATCTTATGCTTCGCAACCTCGCGCAGATAATCGACGTACGGTTTGCGCTGGTCGATAACGCGCACCCTGGCTGCCAAAAATTTCATATCTGCCAGTAAACGCGCGCCCTTCCGCCCATTGAAATTGAAAACCGTGACCGGCTCGTCGGCGGACGACGAGAGCTCGCGAGCAAGGAGCAGCGCGGCGAAATGGTTGCGCGATGGAATATCCCACTCGCGCGTGCCGACCAGGATTCCGCTTTGTTCGTCAGGCGGAACGGCAAAGTCCCATTGTCGATCGTCCAGAGGATAGGGCGTGGGAATAAAAGCGACCGTCGCGGCGGACCATTCCGGGCGTGCTCGCCGATAAATCTCAGCCGATTCGGGCGTGGTCGCGATGCACCCGTCGGCTTTTTCAACAACTCGGAGAAAACGGGCGAGCCTCAGCGGATTGGCCAGCTTGTCCGCTATCTGATGCAACCCGGTTTCTTTCAGTGAGACCGCGACCGTGCGACCGAGCTTCTTCAGCTCGTCCAACGCGCGCTCAGTTGCTCTAAAATTGCCGCGGAGTAAAAGCAGCACCGGTGTTTTTTCGGCGATGGTGTTTTTGACATCCCGGTGAAACGAACCCTGTGTGCATGCCGCGAACGCATGAAAATTGGTCGGCGGGTGC
>DASPUI010000178.1:0-12724 GCA_035622995.1 Chthoniobacterales bacterium | reverse complement strand
CAAACCTTTTGCGACCATTTTTTGATACTGCGCCTTAGTTGCGCGCGCGAGTGGAAGCGCGAGCTCCAGACTGTTCGCGAGTTCAAGCGCGATGCCGCTGTCTTTCGCTGCATGCGCGGCGGAGAAGAAACAACTGTGCTCCCGGTTTTGCATATCTTCGCCGTCGGTTTCCAAAACACGCGAGTTTGCGCCGGTCTGGGAAAAGACTTCGCGCAATACTGTTAGATCAAGCCCGAGCGCGGCGCCCAGTCCGAGTCCTTCCGCCAGGCCGGCGGTGTTAATGTTCATTACCATGTTAACGAGCGCTTTTACTTTTGCCGCCTCGCCTGCTTTCCCGATGTAACGAACCGTAGACGCCAGTTCTTTTAAAATTGGTTCGGCTCGGTGAAATGCTTTTTCCGCCCCAGCGCACATCAGGTAAAGCGTGCCCGCGCGCGCCTGGGTGATGCTGGAAGCCATGCACGCTTCGAGCGATTCCGCGCCGGCATCGTTCGCCATCTTTTCAACCTCGACGTGGACCTGCGGCGAGATCGTCGCGCAATTTACGAACAATTTCCCGCCCGCGTTTACGAGCAGATTGTCTCCCGCTCCGGAAAAAATTTCACGCATGGCGTTGTCGTCCGTTACTACGGTGAAAATCACATCGGATTCGGCAGTGACTTGCGACAAATCCTGCGCAGCGGCGCAACGGAGTTCGCCAGCCAGATCGGTGGCCGTTTTTCGATTCGAATCGTAAACCGCGGTGACGCAAAAGCCACGATCCTTCAAACGCCGCGCCATGTTCGCCCCCATCCGTCCGACGCCAACAAATCCCACGTTCATTTGCCAAATCTCCCGGCAAAGAACGGATTGTGTTTCTTTTCTTCCCCCACAGTTGTCATCGGTCCGTGACCGGGGCAGACGATTGTCTCGTCAGGCAAGGTTAGAATCTTCTCGAGATTGTTTTTGATCGCGTCCTCATAAGAAACATTCCCGCCGCCCATCGAGCCCGCAAAGATAGAATCGCCAACGATTGCGATCGGTCGCGCCAGTCCATTAGCCACAAAAGTCATTCCGCCAGGGGAATGACCCCAAGTCAAACGCGCCTCAATGTCGATCTGGCCGAGCCTCAAATGCCTGCCTTCGTTAATTTCTTCAGCGCCGGGGACTGGTTCGCGCGAGGGTGCAAAAACCTCCGCGTCAGTTTCTCCACGAAGTCGCGGCAGATCGGCAATGTGATCGGAGTGAGCGTGGGTGACTAAAATGAAACTAATCTTCAGATTGTCTTTCGCTGCCCAATAAAGCATCTGGCGACAGTCCGCGCCGGTATCAAAGGCGGCCGCCGCTTTCTTTCTCGAATCCCAGATCAGATATGAGTTCACTTTCATTCCGCCGAAGTCGGTCGTGAACTGCGCCAGACCATCGAAGCTTTCGAGCCGGGAAGGTTTCCACTTGTCATTGGCCAGATCGACCAGCGCGTTCGGGTCGAGATCAAGGATGGGGGCGATCGCACGGAGCGCCGGTTCATCGAAACTGCCGGCACGCAACTTCTTAATGACGTCGATCGCAACTCCGGATTTCTTCGCCAACTGACTGTCAGAAATGCGCAAACCGCTCTGGGCCTTGCCGATAACATCCGCTGCGCTGTCTTCGAGTGGAATCATTTTTCAGGCGATGGCAATTTCCGGAACGTGCAACTCAACCATCCTGCGCTCAGCCAGATCCGCAAATAAAGCAGCCGCTTGATTAACCGAAACAACCCTATTCAATTCACGTTCCATTGACGTGATTGTGATGTCGGAAATTCCGCACGGCACGATTTGCCTAAATGGCGTGAGGTCCCCACAAACGTTGAGCGCGAATCCGTGCATCGTAATCCAATGCCGGACGCCGACACCGATGGAAGCGATCTTGCGAGTGCCGGCCGTGCCAAAGCTTGGTGAAGGCGGGCCGATCCAAACGCCCGTCAAACCTTCACGGCGGACGGCAGGCAGCTCATAGTTCGCCAGAAAGCCGATTATCAGTTGCTCGAGCCAGCGCAGATACTTGTGCAAATCCTGGCCGCAGCGGCGAAGATCGACAATCGGATAACCAATTAATTGGCCGGGACCGTGATACGTAGCTTGACCGCCGCGATTGATTTGAAAGAGCGGATGCGGCAAATGTTTTGCGCCTAATAAACTCGAGCGATCCGGCGTTCGTCCGATGGTGTAGACCGGCTCATGTTCGAGCAAAAGGAGCTCGTCGCCTAACGAGTCGCTGCGGCGTTTCCGCGCGACAATTTCTTCTTGCAACGCAAGCGTGTCAGGAAAATTCATTCGGCCCAGCCATCGAACGTGCAGATTGCAGCTCATATTTGGTTCGCCGCCGGCACTCCCATGGCTGCAACTTGTTGTGAACGCAAATGGGTCAGACCAATTGCGAGCGCGTCCGCCGAATCGGGATCTGGCGTGGTCGTTAAACCAAGAAGCGCCCGCACCATGAACGCAACCTGGTTTTTTCCGGCACCACCCCGGCCGACCGTGGCCTGCTTGATTCGGGTTGGCGGATATTCGAAAATCGGCAGCCCGTTTTCGGCGGCGGCTAAAATCGCGGCTCCACGAGCGGCACCGAGTAGAATCGCCGTTTTGTGACTTTGCACATAAATCACCGATTCGAGTGCGCAACAATCCGGTTGGTGGAGGCGAATTAATTCAGCAAGACGATCGCGAATCGCGACGAGGCAGGCGGACGAGCGGAGGGAGGCTGGATTGTGAATGGTTCCGAAATACAAGACGCGCGCTTCTCCGTTGTTGGCATCGATGATCGAGACGCCGGTGTGACGAAGTGAAGCATCGATTGCCAGAACACGCACGAAGTGAGCTTAAGATCGGCAATCGCGGCTTCAAGGCACAATTCCAGATTCCGTGTCAGCACAAAAAACGCACAGAGTTTAGCAAGTGTGGGCGAGCGCCGAATCCTTTCCAAGAGAGGATCAGCATATGCAAACGACGACTCTTCCGCAGGTGGAACAATCGACCGCGATTAAGATTAAACGAATTCTGGTTCCGATGGATTTTTCACCGGCTTCGCAAAAGGCGCTCGATTACGCCCTGCGGCTGGGAGAAGCGTTCGGATCAACCATAACCCTGCTTCATGTGGTTGAACCGGCTGGTATGATGTCGCTTTCAGACTTTCCGCTGGCCACTCAAGAAGCGGACTTCTTCGACTCGGAAAGGAAACTGAAAGCGCTGGCCACTTCATCAGCGGTCAACGGCCAACTGAAATGGAAGGTGCGAACCGGGGTCGCCGGGCACGAAATTGTCGAAACGGCGAAACAAGAGGATGTCGATCTGATTGTGATCGCAACGCACGGGCTAACCGGCTGGAAGCATTTTTGCATCGGGAGTACGGCCGAACGTGTTGCCCGCGCCGCCTCGTGCCCGGTGCTGGTCGTGCGCGAGAAGGAACACGAATTCATTTGAAACAACCAGGAGGAGATAATGAACACGGCAATGGACACTGACACTATGACGATAGAGACACAGCCAGAACCAATGGCGACGCGGGTGGCGCTCCACCCTTTCTTGGCAGGAATGAATCGCACTCACCTTTCTTTGCTAACCGATTGCGCCATTCCGGTCAGTTTCAAAACCGGCCAAACCATTTTGCGCGAAGGCGAGATGGCTAATCGCTTTTACTTGATCGAGAGCGGAGAGGTCGCTCTCGAGTCTGGCGGGGGATTGGGAGAACCTGTGATTGTCGATCGAATCGGCGCGGGCGATTTACTGGGCTGGTCCTGGATGTTTCCACCCTATGTCTGGCGCTTTACTGCGCGCGCCATTAAGCCGACCTCGGCCATTTTTTTCTACGGCACAATTTTGCGAGAGTATTGCGAGCGGGATAATTCGTTAGGCTACGAGCTGTTTAAGCGAATGGCACCAATCATGTTGAAACGCATGCAGGCCGCGCGGGACAAGATGCTGGCGGTCCATCATGGCCAGGTATCCCTCGAACCGGTCGTGGTCGAGTCCCCTTTTCTAGATCAGGAAAAGGATTTGGACTGATCGCCATAAAAGACGGGCGAACTCGGGCGACGACTCCGCAAATTGTGTTGACCTTCTTCTGGCTGAACCCGAGATTGTTCCCAATCATCGGGTTACCATGCGGGAAGCCGTCACGGCGCGCGTAAGTTCAAACAAGCAACTGGTCGAAATGTTGCGGCGGTCACGTTTGTTTCGCGACTACGAAACGGTGTTCACGAAGGCGACTGGCCTGCCGCTAACTCTTCGTCCGCTTGAGTATTGGCAACTTGCTCATCATGGGAAGAAACACGAGAACCCGTTCTGCGCTTTGCTGGCGGAGCGTCCCGCCACGCTCGCAGTTTGCCTTGAAGCGCACCAGAAGATGATTGATCACACTGGTTTGCTTCCGCACACAGTTACTTGTCCGTTTGGTCTGACCGAAACTGCGATCCCGGTAAGACTGGGGGCCGAGGTTATCGGTTACCTGCGCATTGGTCAGGTGCTGCGTCACATGCCGGCAAAAGCCGATACCAACAAAGTCACGCGTGAGCTGGAGCGGGCCGGGGTCAAATTTTCCGGTGAGATCAAGAGGACCTGGGAAAAAAATCCGCTCATTCCACCGGACAAATATAATGCGATTATACGATTGCTCTCATTTTTTGCGGAGCAACTCTCAGCCCTGACAAATCAAATCGTCCTGGAAGAACAAAACACTGAGCCGCTGCTGGTGCATCGTGCGCGCGAATACATCGATCAGCACAAAACGGAACCGCTCTCACTTTCGGCGGTTGCCAAGGCTGCGGGCGCCAGCGTGTTTCACTTTTGCAAAATCTTTCGTAAATCGACCGGTTTGAAGTTTACTGATTACGTCGCCCGCGTCCGGTTGGAAGACGCGCGGACACAGTTGCTAAATCCGAACCGCCGAATCAGTGAAGTCGCGTACGACGTTGGGTTTCAATCGCTCACGCAATTCAATCGCATGTTCAAGCGCGTTTTTGGCGAATCGCCGACCGAATTTCGCGAGCACCTGAACGGCCACGAGAAATCTCCGAAGCGGAAATGATTGATCTGGTACGTCGTCAATCGCGCTAGCTGATACAACTAAAGGCGCTTTCCGGCTTCGCATTCGGTCGCAAGAAACGCCTGCTTTTTGCCAATACTCGCATGGCAGGCCCTCCAGATCGTGGTGCCTATTAAGGTCAGCATTTTATGACCAAGGATTTGAAGCCGTGGCCGCATCATTCACCAAACTCAGAAAGCGAGATGGACGCAGTGTGGTTCGCGATCGTCAAAAAGAGGTGCGCATGTTTCGGGCAGCGATGACTCAAGCAAAGCGAGACGGACAAAGCGAACGCTTGCATCAAGCTGATAATCCAATCGCACTTTTCCAAACCTGGTTCGAGGAAGCAGTGGCCGCCGGATTGAAGGAACCCCGCGCGATGAGCGTTGCGACGGTCGGTCCCGATGGTTACCCAGATGCTCGAATGATGTTGTTCAAGGGCGTAGACGAGCGTGGTTTCACTTTTTACACCAACTTGCAAAGTCAGAAAGCAGAACAACTGAGGAATGTCCCGCAGGCCGCGCTCTGTTTTTATTGGTCCGATCTTGGAAAACAGGTGCGCGTTCGTGGCCGAGTAGAAACTGTGAGCGATGAAGAGGCCGATGCTTATTTCGCGACCCGTCCGCGATTGAGTCAGATCAGCGCCTGGGCTTCGAAGCAATCGAAAAAAATGCGCGGTTATTTTGAATTGGAAGCCGAAGTGGCGAAGACCGTAATCCACTTCGGCCTTGGTGAGGTGCCGCGCCCGCCATTCTGGTCCGGTTTTCGTGTTATCGCCGAACGGATTGAGTTTTGGATGCAAAAACCCTTTCGCCGCCATCAACGCATTTTGTACACGCGAACCGCCGACGGCTGGCAACGCGACTGGCTCTATCCGTAAGGAAATCGACGCACGGCCAGGGACATTGCTCTGTTCGACAGCCGTCAAGCACTGGCTGCGCAATAACTGCACAGCAAAACGCAAGCAACGTGCATCGCCAGGTAAGGGCGAACGCTACCTTGCTAGCCAACAAAGGAAAAGTGCTGGCGCCAATGCAAAAAACAGAACGGACTGCCGACCTAACGAACAGCAATTCCAACGGCCGCAAGATCGATTTCAAGCATGAGTCACGGTCGGTTGAGAGTCACGTCGCCAAAACCGGTTTTCGAACGCTGGATGCCAACGAAGCCGTGGCGCACATCGCGTATGGGCTCAATGAAGTTATCGCGATCTATCCGATCACGCCGGCGTCACCGATGGGCGAATGGGCGGATGCGTGGTCCGCCAGCGGGATAAAGAATTTGTGGGCGACGGTCCCATCGGTCATCGAGATGCAGAGCGAAAGTGGCGCCGCCGGGGCGATTCATGGTGCGCTTCAAACCGGTGCGCTCAGTTGCACGTTCACTTCTTCGCAGGGTTTGCTCCTGATGATTCCGAACATGTACAAAATCGCCGGCGAATTAACGCCAACCGTATTTCACATCGCAGCGCGATCGCTTGCGACGCAAGCCTTGTCGATTTTCGGCGACCACAGCGACGTGATGGCGGCACGCGCCACTGGTTGGGCAATGCTCTGCTCGGCTTCGGTGCAGGAAGCGCAGGATATGGCACTCATTGCGCACGCCGCTACTCTCGAATCGCGCATCCCTTTTCTGCATTTCTTCGACGGATTCCGCACTTCGCACGAAATCTCCAAAATTCATGTCGTGTCGAATGACGTCCTCCGCGCAATGATCGACGAAGAACGCGTGATTGAGCATCGCGCCCGCGCGTTGTCGCCGGATCATCCGGTGGTCCGCGGGACCGCGCAAAATCCAGACGTCTATTTCCAGGCCCGCGAAACGGTGAATCCATTCTATCGTGCCTGCCCGCACATTGTGCAGCAAACGATGAATCGTTTTGCGGAATTGACCGGGCGGCGTTATCAGCTCTTCGAATACCATGGGGCAGCCGATGCCGAGCGAGTGATCGTGTTGATGGGCTCAGGCTGCGAAGCCGCGCACGAAACCGTCGATTTTCTCAACGCGCGAAATGAAAAAGTGGGCGTGCTCAAAGTGCGATTATATCGGCCATTCGATGCAAAGGTGTTTGCCGACACGCTGCCGTCCACGGCCCGCGACATCGCCGTGCTCGATCGAACGAAGGAACCCGGAAGCGGAGGCGAACCGCTTTATCTCGATTGCGTGAACGCTCTTTACGAGCAGGGCAAGCGCGAGGTCCACATTGCCGGCGGCCGCTACGGTCTTTCCTCAAAGGAATTCACACCGGCGATGATCAAGGCGGTTTTCGATAACCTCGCGCAACGCTCGCCGAAGAATCATTTCACTGTCGGCATTGATGACGACCTCTCCCACACCAGTCTCGATATCGATCCTAATTTTTCGATCGAGCCTGACGACGTCGTGCGCGCGCAGTTTTTCGGACTCGGTTCGGACGGAACGGTTGGCGCGAATAAGGAGTCGATCAAAATCATCGGCGAAAACACCGGTTATTTCGCGCAAGGCTATTTCGTTTACGATTCCAAGAAGTCGGGTGCGATGACGATTTCCCATCTGCGTTTCGGCCCCCGTCCAATTCGATCGACCTATTTGATCAGCAAGGCGCAGTTCGTCGCATGTCATCAGCCATTTCTGCTCGAGACCTGCGATCTGCTCAAGGATCTCGCGGCCAACGGAACGTTTTTGCTCAATTCGCCGTTTGATTGCCAGTGCGTCTGGCAACATTTGCCCGAGAACGTCCAGCGACGCTTGATGGAGCAGCGCGCCCGTCTGTTCGTGATCGACGCGAACAAAGTCGCACACGAATCAGGAATGGGTGGGCGCATCAATACTGTGATGCAGGCCTGTTTCTTCGCGATCTCCGGCGTGTTGCCACCCAAGGAGGCGATCGAAGCAATCAAGAACTCAATTCGCAAAACGTATGCAAAGAAAGGCGATGAGATTATCGAGATGAATCTCCGCGCGGTCGATTCGACACTGGCGCATTTATACGAAGCCCAAGTTCCAAATACGATAACGCCAAGGGCAGCCGGTCACAATGGCCATCTTCAGAACGCGCCCAATTTCGTGCGCAATGTGCTGGGCGAGATCATGGCCGGCCGAGGCGATCGCATCCCGGTAAGCGTGTTGCCTAACGATGGCACTTTCCCAACCGCGACAACCCAATGGGAAAAGCGAAATCTCGCCACTGATGTTCCAGTTTGGGACCCCGAAGTCTGTATTCAATGTGGCAAATGCGTGCTGGTTTGTCCGCATGCGGTGATTCGGAGCAAAGTTTACGGAAGGGCCGTCCTCGAAAACGCGCCTGCGACGTTTAAATCGCGCAAAGCGCGGCTGCCGGAATGGAAGGATTTGCACTACACACTGCAGGTCGCGGTCGAGGATTGCACCGGGTGCGGCGTCTGCGTTGACGTTTGTCCGGCGCGCAACAAGTCGGAAGCGCGCTTAAAAGCAATTAACATGCAGCCGCAATTGCCGCTGCGCGAAGCCGAGCGGGCGAACTGGGATTTTTTCCTCTCGATTCCAGACATGGCCCGCAGCGAAATTTCCACGGCCAGCGTGCGCGCCATGCAAGTGGAGCAGCCGCTGTTCGAGTTTTCCGGCGCGTGCGCCGGCTGCGGCGAAACGCCTTATATCAAATTACTCACCCAGTTGTTTGGAGATCGATTGATCATCGCAAATGCGACCGGCTGTTCTTCCATCTATGGCGGCAACCTGCCGACCACGCCGTACGCACAAGATCGAAATGGACGCGGGCCGGCATGGTCGAATTCATTGTTCGAAGATAACGCCGAGTTCGGACTTGGCTTCCGTGTTTCAATCGACAAACAACAGGAGTTTGCCGGCGAATTGCTCCAGGCTCTGGCACCCCAGGTTGGCCGGCATCTCGCCACAGAAATTTTGAATGCGCGGCAGCGAGATGAAGCTGATATCGCAGACCAGCGCGCGCGAGTGACCGAACTAAAACGCAAACTGAAGTCGTTAGGCGAGCCACCGGCAAAGCGATTACTGGCGATCGCCGATACGCTCGTCCGCAAGAGTGTCTGGATCGTCGGCGGCGACGGTTGGGGTTACGACATCGGTTACGGCGGCCTCGATCACGTCCTGGCCAGTGGGCGCAACGTGAAGGTGTTGTTGCTCGACACGGAAGTTTACTCGAATACCGGCGGCCAGTGCTCCAAATCAACGCCGCGCGCGGCGGTGGCAAAGTTTGCCTCCGGTGGAAAGCGCGCCGGCAAGAAAGATCTCGGACTCATGGCCATGACGTATGGGAATATCTACGTTGCCTCGATCGCGATGGGGGCGAAAGACGAACACACGCTCAAAGCGTTTCTCGAGGCCGAAGCCTACGATGGCCCGGCCCTCATCATCGCCTACAGCCATTGTATCGCGCATGGCATCAACATGATGACCGCCATGCAAAATCAAAAGGCGGCGGTGAATTGCGGCCAGTGGCTTCTTTATCGCTACCATCCCGATCGCGCGCGGCTCGGAGAAAATCCGCTGCAACTCGATTCGGCCGAGCCGCGCACGGTAATCGCCGATTATTTCAAACTCGAGAACCGTTTTCGAATGCTCGAGAAAAGCCAGCCGCGCGCTGCGAAAGAACTACTTGCCCTCGCGCAGCGCGACGTCATTGCCCGCCGCGGGTTTTACGAATTTCTTGCCAGTAGAAAATTCAACTCCCATCAATCCCATGAACCTAACGACCAGATATCTCGGATTTAAATTGCGGACGCCGCTTGTTCCGTCCGCATCGCCGCTTTCGGAAAAAATCGACAACATCAAGCGAATGGAGGATGCAGGCGCTTCGGCAATCGTTTTTCATTCCTTATTCGAAGAGCAACTGCGACACGATCGACATCAACTGGAGTTTTACCTTCAGCAAGGCACGGAGGCGTATGCCGAAGCACTGTCGTTTTTTCCGGAGCAGGCCGAGTTCAAAATCGGTCCGGAATCTTATGTTGAGCATATCGCGGAAGCCAAAGCGGCGACCGATATTCCAATCATCGGCAGTGTCAACGGCGCGACGTTCGGCGGCTGGATGAAGTACGCAAAGCAAATCGAGGAAGCGGGCGCGGACGCGCTCGAACTGAACATTTACAATGTGGCAAGCGATCCCAAACGCAGCGCCGACGACCTTGAGAACGAGTACCTGACGATCATTACTTCGATTAAAGGGCAGTTGAAAATCCCGGTGGCGGTGAAACTCAGTCCGTTCTTTACAAATTTCGCGCAGTTTGCCCGACGGGTCGACCGCTGCGGAGCGGACGCGCTCGTTCTCTTCAACCGGTTCTATCAACCGGACATCGAACTGGAGACATTGGAGATTTCGCCAAACATTTTGTTGAGCACGCCGATGGCAATGCGACTGCCGATGCGCTGGATCGCGATGCTTTACGGTCGGATCGGAGCAAGTCTGGCGGCGACCAGCGGAATCCACCGCGCGACCGACGCTCTCAAGATGCTAATGGCCGGCGCCGACGTCACCATGCTTTGCTCAGTCTTGCTCCGGCGCGGGATTGATTACATCAAAGTGCTCGAGAATGAAATACGCGCATGGATGGAGGAGCACGAGTATGAATCGATTGAGCAACTCAAAGGCAGCATGAGCCAGAAGAATTGCCCGGATCCGACCGCGTTCGAACGCGCCCAATATATGCGGGCGCTTGCCACTTATCCAACAGCCCCCATTCAAACCACGCCGCGCGGCGCTTCAAGCTAGGACTTTTTCCCGCCGCGCACTTTCCGAACCTCGCGCGCAATTCTTGCCAGCTGATCGCTAACGTCATTACGCGGGATTTTGAGCTCGATGATGCAAACGCGATCGGACTTTTGCGCATGCGACAATGCGTCATCGAATGCCCCTTTAGTCGACGCGATAAAACTCTGGCCGCCGCCGACCAGGTCGCAAATTTTTCGGTAGTTCCATTGCGTAATGGTATTGAAACAACCGTCGCTAATATTTCGCATCGTGCCGTAGCCATCATTATTGAGGATGATAATGATCGGCTTGATGCCAAGACGAACAGCGGTTGAAACTTCGACTCCGGTCATTTGAAATGCGCCGTCACCTACCAGGACGTAAGGTCGCAACTTTTTCGCCGCCAAGGCAACTCCAATGCTCGCCGGGACAGCAAACCCCATCGACATATAATAAGCCGGCGCAATGAACTGCGCTTGTCGTTCGCTGCGAATGCCGACGGCGCCAAAGATCGAGTCGCCGATATCTGCGATCACGCAGCAACCTTCGTTCAGGTGCAACGATAGAATGCGGAAAACATCGATCATCGTCAGCGGACCGGAACGTTCGGTCTTTTTTAGCGGAAGAGGGACGACATGCGGATTGGGATGTTTGAATCGTTTAGGCTCGACCTTCATTCGCCCAAGCGACTCAAGAAAATCGCGAAACTGAATCGATTCGTAACGATGATACCGAATTGCTACGCGCTCAGATGTTGCCAGTATCGTGCGACGACGTTCGAGCTTAGCCGTGTAGAACCCCATGCTCATGTCGGTGATGAAAGTCCCGAGCATTAAAACCAGATCGGCCGATTCGACATAATTGCGCACGTACTCATCGCTGCTCATCGCGCCGCCGTAAACGCCAAGATAAAGACGATGGTTCTCAGGAATGGCACTTTTACTTAAAAGATCGGCAGCGATCGGAATATTCATTCGTTCAGCCATTCTCAGGACAAGACCGGCGGTGCGATAACGCGCCAGTTCGACCCCGGCGAGAATCACCGGTTTCTTTGCAGCGCGGATCAACGAGACTGTTTCACCAAGCGCCGCTTCCAACGTGTGACGATCGGACACTTCAGGAGCTGGACTGCCAATTCCCCTCACCGGTATTTCGCGATCCACAATGTCGTGAGGAACTTCTATGTAAACCGGCCGCTTCTGACGGAGACACGCTTCAACACACCGGACGATCTCCGAGGCAGCGCGTTGTTCGTCAAGCAAGACGGTGCTTGCGACCGTCACTTCGTCGTAAACGCGCCGTTGCGTCTCGAATGTTTTGACCTTGTGATGAAGAAGTGGGTCTTTTTCGCGATCCTTTCGTCCCGGCGCTCCACTGACCACAACCAATGGCGATTTCTCAGCGTAGGCCCCGGCAATGGCATTGAGCACGTTGAGACCACCGACACAATAGGTCACGCAAACCAGGCCGATGCCGTTGATCCGCGAATAAGCGTCGGCCGCGAATCCAGCCGCGGGTTCGTGTGTCATCGTGATGCTTCGAATTTTGGATTTTTCGAGCCAGGCGAATGTAGGCAGAGCGAAATCGCCGGGGATCCCGAAGCTGTGACGAACGCCACGGCGGTAAAGATATTCAAAAAGAAATGCTCCCAGCGGCATTGTCGCCGGAAACGAATCCGGCGATGGGCATGGGCGATTTTTTATGAAATCTGAACGTGAAAGGTAATCTGCTATCGCGCAGTCATTTTTCATCCGGCGGGCTCTTCCCATGCATCACAATTTAAGATCTGAAACATCAGTCAACAAAGTCGTCGTCCTCGTCCGCTCCATCGGAATAAGGCAGCGACCAATGATGCCTGCGCAGATCGCGTTCGTTGTAAGCGTCAAAGATCAGTCCCACCCAACATACGATTGGAACGAGCAAACCGATGCCCGCAGTTGCCAGACCGAGCAGGATCCCGATCCAGATTGCCAAAGGCATTCCGACAAACATCCAAAT
>DASPUI010000177.1:0-2577 GCA_035622995.1 Chthoniobacterales bacterium | reverse complement strand
GTGGCGCCTCCAATCGTGGCCGCGGTTTTAAAAGCGCTCGAGCTTCTCACCAAATCGACCGAGCTGCGCGACAAACTGGAAGCGAACACCAAATATTTTCGCGAAGGCGTGACGAAAGCCGGCCTCACCATCAAACCCGGCGTGCATCCAATTGTTCCGATCATGATCGGTGACGCCGCGAAATCGCAAAAGTTTGCCGCGCGCATGCTCGAGAGAGGCGTTTACGTGATTGGTTTCTTCTACCCGGTCGTCCCACACGGGACAGCCCGTGTCCGCGTGCAGGTAAGCGCGGCGCACTCGCGGGAAGATTTAGAGTTTGCCGTGAAAGCATTCGCCGAAACCAACCAGGAACTAAAATAACCGTAGACAACGCGTGCTGGCCAAAGCCGTAGCCTGGCGAAGGGTGGTCGGCCAGTTTGACAATGGAACTCAAGCTCGAGCGCTGCACGATTCGCGATTGGCGCCTCGACGATGCCGAGTCGCTCGCCAAACACGCCAACAACCGGAAAGTTTGGATCACGTTGCGTGATCGTTTCCCGCATCCCTACACGATGGACGACGCAAAGGAATTTCTGCAACGGGCGACAAACAGACAAGGCCGGGAGAACTTTTATTGCATCGAGATCGACGGCCTGGCCGTCGGCGGCATCGGATTGACCATTGGCGAAGATGTTCATCGGCTCAGCGCTGAATTTGGATATTGGCTGGCCGAAGATTACTGGGGACAAGGCGTCATGAGTGAAATCGTCCCAGTGTTTGTCAATTACTGCCTGGAGAAATTTTCGCTGACACGGATGTACGCGGCGGCCTACTCGAGCAACCCGGCCTCGGCCCGCGTTTTGGAGAAGGCCGGTTTCGTTTTCGAGGGTCGGCTGAAAAAGAACGTGTTCAAGGATGGACAAATTCTCGATTCGCTTCTCTACGCGAAGACGAAGTAGAATCAGCCATGCATTATTTAGTGATCGAGAAATTCAAGAACGCGCCAGCGATTTACCAACGCCTGGAAGAGAAAGGGCGGATGATGCCGGAAGGTTTGAATTACATTTCGAGCTGGATTGATCACAATCTGAAAACCTGCTGGCAGGTAATGGAGACCGCGGATTTCGTTTTGCTCGAGCGTTGGATCGATAACTGGAAAGACTTGATGGAGTTCGAGATTGTTGCTGTCCACACGTCGGCCGAGATCCGCGAGATGATGAAAAAGGAGGCGCATTAGCTATGGCAGAGCGAACCGAACCGCATGTGGTCGTTAACGGAACAGCGACGGACTTCTCTCAAAGAGTTCAAATCGGCCAATATCGATTGACCGCAGACGAACCGGTATCCTACGGCGGCGCCGACGGCGGTCCGTCTCCTTACGATTTGTTGCTCGCCGCTCTGGGTTCGTGCACTTCGATGACGATTGGGCTCTACGCGCGCAAACGCGGCTGGCCGGTCCAGGGAATTATCGTTTCGTTGTGGCACTCAAAAATTCACGCGCACGATTGCGACGATTGCGAAACAAAAGAGGGCCGCATCGACCGGATCGAGATGGAGATTCATCTCGACGGCCCGTTAACCGATGAACAGCGCGCCAAGCTGATGGAGGTCGCGGGAAAATGTCCGGTCCATCAAACCCTCACGTCCGAGATCAACATCAAGACGCGCGCAATTTAGGCGATCAGTAAGGGCGGCACGCTGCGGAGCCGTCGACAAACGATAATCTCACGGCTCAACGGAGTCTCGCCCTACCGCCCGTCCGTCTAGCGTTCGTGCAACGCGATGCTGGATCCGACCCAGGTTTTGTCTTTGTTGAAATCGACGCCCATCATTTTTCCCTGACTCATTCGGACGAGATTGTTGAGCAAGACTGGCTGGCCACGTTCCGACCACACAAACATCATTCGCAATTCCGCTTTTGATCTTGGTCCATCGACCGTTGACACAAACGACGCGTATTCGACTTTCTTTTGCAGGATCCATTGACGCGGATCTTTCAACCCGGCGAGTTTTTCGCGGGTCGGTTCCATGTCCACACCAAGTCCCGCAAACGAATAAAGCGGTTTCAAAACGTAATTCTCAATCTTCTCGTTCGCTGGAAATTCGTCCGCGAAAAATGCCGGAGATGTGTGTTCCGTGTTGATAAACGGTAAAGAGTGCTTGCTGATTTTGTAATACCAATTGGGGTGCGCGATCCAGGTAACGTCGAGTTCGTCCTGAAAACTAAAACCGAATTTCAGATCTGGCCGGCGTTCCAGTTCGTCGAAAATGACGCGGTTATAAATTCGTTCGATTCGCGTCTCTTTCCCTTCGTGCTCATAGAATAATTCGTGACCGCGTTTCTTAATTCTCGTCAGGCAAACCGATTGAATGCCAAGCAGCAGTTCGGTTGCGGCGAAATCAATCCGCGTCTTCTGCTTTTCCGGCTCGATCTCGAGCAAGATCACGTTCTCCGGTTTCGATTCGCCAACAATCGTGCGCCGCAACATTCCGATGTATTGCTCGTCTCCGATTCCGCCGAATGATGAAGTCCAGTTTTGCGGAATCGCGGGATATGCTTTGCGCATGCAACCGAGCAGCAGAAACTGAAATCCAAAC
>DASPUI010000176.1:0-29614 GCA_035622995.1 Chthoniobacterales bacterium | reverse complement strand
GGTTGTAACGAGAACGCATGCTTCATTCGGCAAAGTATCTGAAGAGGACGAGGCGGAGCGCAGTCTCCATCGGCGCTTTGGGGGCAAAAGGCACACTACTTTCACCGTTTTCATCCCTGATCTATTCGCAAAATCTGAATGCGCCGGATGTGCTCGTGGCAAAATCAGGTACCAGTTTTTCCGGCTCGTCGCCAAATTGATTTGTCCGATGCCGGATGCTAGGTAGCAGCGGTCCGAGGCGGACCGGCATTATTTGCAATGAGTCAGAACTACAAAGAGACGCTCAACCTGCCACGCACGGACTTTCCGATGAAAGCGAATTTGGCGCAACGCGAGCCTGAGTTACTCAAGCTCTGGAACGAAACGCGGCTTTACCAGCAAATCCAGAAGTCGCGAATGGGCCGGGATTTGTTCGTGCTGCACGACGGTCCTCCGTTTGCCAACGGCGACGTGCATATGGGCACCGCGCTCAATAAAATTCTGAAAGATTTTGTCGTGAAATCGCAAACCATGCTCGGCAAACGCGCTCCCTACGTCCCGGGCTGGGATTGCCACGGTCTGCCGATCGAATACAAGGTGGTGAAGGAATCGCGCGATCTATCGCCGCTCGAAGTGCGCAAGCGCTCCGAGGCGTTCGCGCGCAAGTATATCGATATCCAGCGCGAACAATTCAAACGGCTCGGCGTTCTGGGCGACTGGGAAAATCCGTATCTGACGATGGATCCCAAATACGAAGCCGAAATCCTGCGCGCCTTTGCCGTGTTCGTTGAAGAAGGGCTGGTTTACCAATCGCTCAAGCCGGTTTTCTGGAGCACCGGCGCGCAAACGGCGCTGGCTGAGGCCGAAGTTGAATATCAGGAACGCGACGACACCAGTGTTTACGTAAAATTTCCACTTCCTTCCGACCAACTGGAGAAGATTGGGCTTCCAACCGATCAGCCGGTCAGTCTTGCAATCTGGACAACGACGCCATGGACGCTGCCAGCAAATCTTGCGATCGCAGTCGATCCGGATGCCGAATACGAAATACTCAGCAATGAAACCGAGCGAGTCATTGTCGCGCACAAAATGCAGGATCAATTTCGCGCGCAGACCGGGTTTTACGCACCGGAAGGTCTGAATTTCCGATCAGGCAAGCAGCTTGCCGGACTCGCCGCGCAACATCCATTTCTTGATCGCCAGTCGGTAATACTTGCCGCCCATTTTGTCACGATGGATAGCGGCACCGGCCTGGTCCACATCGCGCCGGGTCATGGTGAAGACGATTATTGGTTAGGCATCGAAAATAAATTGTCGATCCTGTCGCCGGTCGACGACCATGGTCGCTTCACCAAAGAAGCCGGCATTCCAAATCTTGTCGGCAAGTATGTTTTCGATGCCAACGCCGACATCGTGAATTTGCTGCGCGAACGCGGGATGTTGCTAGGCGAACAAAAATTTCATCACTCCTATCCGTACTGCTGGCGCTCCAAGACGCCGATCATCTTTCGCGCGGTCGAGCAATTTTTCATTCGGATCGACGATTTGCGGGGCAAAGCGCTGGAGGCGATTCACAAAGAAGTGAAATGGATTCCGGGCTGGGGCGAAAACCGGATCGCAGGCACAGTCGAATCGCGACCCGATTGGGTCATCTCGCGTCAGCGCAGCTGGGGGGTGCCGCTGCCGGTGTTTTATTCGAACAGCGGTGAGGTAATTCTCGACGCAGCAATCATCCGAAAACTTGCCGATCTGGTGGCAAAGCGTGGATCGAACATTTGGTTCGAACTGAAAGATGCCGATTTGGCGAAGGAACTTGGTTTGCCTGAGGGCACGACCAAGCGAAGCGACACGATCGATGTTTGGATCGACAGCGGTGTTTCGCACAGAGCTGTTCTCGCCACCCATCCGGAATTGCGAGATCCGGCCGACATGTATCTCGAAGCGACCGACCAGCATCGCGGTTGGTTTCAGTCGTCGCTGATGACGAGCGTCGCGTTAAACAATCGCGCGCCTTACAAGACCTGCGTGACACACGGATTCGTGGTCGATCTCGATGGAAAGAAAATTTCGAAATCGAGCACTTATGATAAACCGATGGACGCGGGTCATTTTGTTAGCAAACATGGCGCCGATCTCGTCCGGCTGTGGGCGAGCAGCATCGATTACAGCGACGACGTTCCGTTTTCGGAAGAAATGTTCACGCGACTAGGCGACACTTATCGCCGCATCCGCAACACGCTGCGGATTTTGCTAGGCAACCTTTTCGATCATATCGAGGGCTCTTCTCCATCAGAGCCGGGACGCGATGAAGCGCTTCTCTCCGCTTTAACGCTGGTCGATCGTTGGATTCTGGAGCGGCTCGATCAAGTGATTCTCGATTGTCGATCCGCTTACGAAGCATTCGAGTTTCACAAGGTTTATCATGCTTTGAATCACTTCTGCGCGGTCGATCTGAGCTCGCTTTACGTCGACATCACGAAAGACCGGATGTATTGCGACGCGGCGAATTCACCTCGGCGCCGCACGACCCAAGCGGTCATGCGAGAAGTATTCGACGGACTTTGCAAGCTTCTCGCGCCTGTTCTCGCCTTCACCAGCGAAGAAACATGGCGTTACGTCAAAACCGGCCCATCCGTGCATCTCCAAGAATTTCCGCGATCGAAAAGTAGAGGTGGGGATGCAATCGCGCAGGTGGACGAACTGTTGAAATTGCGCGGCCTCATCGGTCAGGCGATTGAACAAGCCCGTCAGGAAAAATTAATCGGCAACGCACTCGAAGCAGCGGTCACTCTGCGATCCAATTCCGACGCGATAGCCAGGATCGACAAGGCTGAGCTCGAAGAATTCTTCATTTTGAGCGATTTGAGGATTGAGCATGCGAACGAGGCGAGCGTCCTGGTTACGAGAACCGAGTACCAAAAATGTGCGCGTTGCTGGCGGCATCGCGAGTATGTCGGCAAGAGTAAAACGCATCCCGACTTGTGTGACCGTTGCGAACTCGTCGTGGGCTCCAAGCCGGCATGAAGTACATCCTGTTTCTGTCGCTGCCGCTCTACCTGCTCGATCGGCTAACCAAATATCTGGTGCTGGCGAATATCACGCCCGACGAGCCACGCATCATTGTCCCCAATTTTTTTCACCTTGTATATATTACGAATAACGGCGCGGCGTTCGGTTCATTTAAGAATAACAATGTCTTCTTTGTCGCCATTTCGTGCATCGCGCTGCTGTTCGCGTTGGTATTTTTGTTAGGGCAACACCGTTCGCCGACTGCAGATGAAGGCAAATCGATGTGGTTGAAGCGCGATCCATGGCGCGATGTTTCGCTGGCGCTTCTGGTCGCAGGCGTGCTTGGCAATCTGACTGACCGCCTGCTCTATGGGCATGTGATTGATTTTCTGCTATTCGATCTGCACGTTCCGTTGGCGCATCCGTGGCCCGCCTTCAATGTTGCGGACTCGTGTATTTGCGTCGCGGTCTTTTGTTTTGTTGTTCATTCGTTTCGTCAGGAAAAACAGCGGTCTTCCGGAACGGTTTGATCCCGGACATAACTCGGCAGTTCATTTTACGCGACTGCGCAGGACTCGAAATTGAACTAAATTACACAGGTGACTTCGATGGAACGAACAGCCAGAGGAATCTGTGCCCGCTTGCGGGAGCAGGATCACATCGCGTACTTCGCCGGTGGCTGCGTGCGCGACATGGTGCGCGGGCTGATCCCCAAGGATTTTGACGTCGCGACCAATGCGATGCCGGAAATGGTTCAAAAGATTTTTCCACGCACGTACGCGGTCGGCGCAAAATTTGGAGTGATCGTTGTGGTCGAGAACGAAACCAATTTCGAAGTGGCGACGTTTCGCTCGGATGGACGCTATCTCGATCATCGGCATCCGATCGATGTCCGTTTCTCTTCGCCACAGGAAGATGCAAAACGGCGCGACTTTACGATCAACGGAATGTTTTTCGATCCGGCGAAAAACGAAGTGATTGATTTCGTGGGCGGCCGGGCGGATCTGGACGCGAAGGTCATTCGGGCAATTGGCGACCCGGCACAAAGGTTCTCCGAGGATCGCCTGCGAATGTTGCGCGCGATCAGATTCGCAACAGTCCTGGATTACCAGATCGACAGTGCGACCTGGCAATCGCTGGTCACAAATGCACAATCGATTACCGAGATTAGCGCCGAGCGGATTCGGGAAGAGCTGGTGAAGATTTTTCTATCGTCGAATCGAGTTCGCGGCTGGGACTTGTTAGACCAGAGCGGCCTACTGAGCGCAATTTTGCCTGAGACCGAGGCAATGAAAGGCTGCCAACAGCCGGAGCAGTTTCATCCGGAAGGCGACGTTTTTCGACACACCCGCCTGATGTTGCAAATGTTGCCGGATAATGTTTCAAGCCCGCTCGTTTTCAGCGTGATTCTTCACGATGTGGCCAAGCCAATTACGTCGACGGTCGATTCAACCGGTCGAATCCGGTTCAATGAACACGACCGGGTCGGTGCGGAGATGACGGAGAAAATAATGGAACGACTGCGATTTTCACGCGCGGAGATCGACGCCACCGTCGAAATGGTTCGTCAGCACATGGTTTTCAAAGACGTGCCGAAGATGCGAGTCGCGAAACTGAAGCGATTCATGGCGCGCCCAACGTTCGATCAGGAACTCGAGCTGCATCGGGTCGATTGCGCGAGCAGTCATCGGATAATGGACAATTACGAATTCCTTCTGCGCAAACGGGAAGAATTCGCTAACGAACCGATTATTCCGCCGCCGTTGGTAACGGGGAACGATTTGATCGCGCTCGGATTGAAGCCTGGACCGAAGTTTGGCGAAATTCTCGAGGCAGTGGAAACGCGCCAACTCGAAGGCGCATTGAAGGACCGACAAGAAGCGCTCGACTGGGTCAGGAGCGAGTATTTATGCGCATGAAATTCAGGGCGGCGGCTCAGGCCTCCATTCACGCGCGTAGTTGACATCAAAAGCGTTTCCCGTTTTGGTGCGCCATGTGGAAACAGGCAAATATTTTTCTCGCGGTAATCGGTTTGTCTCTTGTCTCGACCGCGCGTGCCGAGCTGGTTTTTGAGCAAACCGCGATCGAACTGCATCCGGCGATCGGCGATGAAAAGGCGATCGGCCATTTCAAATATCAGAACAAAGGCGATAAGCCGGTTGCGATTAAGAATGTCAGTACCTCCTGCGGTTGCACGGCCGCCAGCGCCAAGCAAACGGCTGAGCCGGGCGAAAAAAGCGAAGTCACCGCCACGTTTAACATTGGCGACCGGATGGGGACACAGCAAAAAATCATCACCGTTACGACTGACGATCCGGCCCATCCAACGACGCAGCTTCATTTAACGGTCTTCATTCCGCAGCTGCTCGATTTGAAACAGGCGCTGATTTCCTGGCAGGCCAATGAGCCGCCGAATCCAAAGAAAATCATCGCGCAGGCGAAAGACCCGTCAGTGAAGAATATCGATGTGACGTCATCTAATCCTGACTTTACCGTTAAAGTGGAGCCGGGTTCGGCCGCGGGGGAGTACGCAATCAGCGTTCAGCCAAAGCAAACCGACAAGGCGATAGGCTCTACCTTGACCATTAAACCGGTGCTGAATAACGGCGTCGTCAAGAATTTCTATGCAACCGCGCGGGTTATGCCGCCATTAACACCACCAGCGCAAGCTGGCGCCCCCGCGGCCAGCACGGCCGGCTCGCCGGACGAAATGAGTGTGGCGCTCAACAAGTTGGACGCATGCTCGTTGCTGACGAGTGAAGACATTGAGTCAATCGAGGGGGAGCCGCCGAAAATGTCGAAAAGAAGTTCCAATGCATCGGATGGCCTGATTAATTCGCAGTGCTACTTTGGATTGCCGACAGCGGGCAACTCGATCAGCCTAGTCATAACACAACGCGCGGAAACGGCCGATGCCCATGATCCAAAGCAGCTCTGGAACGAGACTTTTCATCATGATCAGAAAGAAGAAAAGAAGCGCGGCGAAGTAAAGCGTGCCGGTCAGGAGGAAGCTCCTTCGGCAAAGAAGATCGACGGCCTTGGCGAGGAAGCTTTCTGGCAAGGTAACCGTTTTGGCGGAACGCTCTACGTTTTGAAGGGCGGCAACATAGTTCGAATCAGTGTCGGCGGGGCCGGCGACGAAGCGGCCAAAATCGAAAAGTCAAAGAAACTTGCGCAGATCGTGCTGAAGCGGCTCTAATTTTATCGGAGCGACGTCGGACTCACTATTCGATGCGAATCTTGATGATCAGCGCCGAGGGGCCTCCGTTGCAGCGTGCCGGAGCATTGATCGAGGCGTTGGACGTGCTGCCGCACGAGTTGCGGGAACGGGGACACGAAGTGGCGATCGCGATCCCGTTCTACCGCGCAATTCGAGAAAACCCTGAGGTCGCGGAAGAGGACACGGGCGTGACGGTCGATGTTCGGGTGGGCGACGAAACATATATTGCCGAGTATTTGCAAAGCCGGACCGCGAGCGGCGTGCAATTATTCTTCGTCCGCTGCGATCACTTTTTCGATCGGCCGGGAATCTACGGCGAGGAGGGCAAGGATTATGAAGACAACGCCGCCCGTTTCATTTTTTTCAGCAAGGCGGCCGTAGAACTCGCACGCAGACTGAATCCTTCGCCGCAAATTCTGCACTTGCATGATTGGCCGGCAGCGCTGGTGCCGGTGTATGTGCGCGCTCATCGTTTGCCCTACTCGACGGTGCTCACGATTCATCATCTGGCGGAGCAGGGAAGTTTTTGGGGACTTGATTTTCGCCTGACAAATTTGCATGAGCGATTCTTTACTCTGCGCGGCGTCGAATTTTTTGGGAAACTAAATTTTCTCAAAGGCGGAATTCTTTTTGCCGACAAGATCACGACGGTGAGCGAGCGCTTTCGTCGGGAGATGCAAACGCCCGACTTTGGCTGCGGTCTGGATGCAGTAATACGCGAAAATGCTTTCAAGCTTTCGGGTATTTTGCATGGGGCGGATTATTCGCGGTGGGATCCCGAGATCGATTCGTTTTTGCCGGCGCATTACAACTCCAGCTCGCTTTGGGGAAAACAGATTTGCCGCGATGCCCTTCTGTCGGAATTCGGGCTTGCGCCTGGACCGGCCGGCCCGGTTTTCGGAATGGTGACGAGAGTCGTTGAGGAAAAAGGTTTCGAGATTCTCGTCCCGCTGCTTGATCGGCTGCTTTCAGATGACACTCGCTTGATCGTTCTGGGCGAAGGGGACCGGGCCTGCGAGACCTCCCTGGCGGTGGCGGCGCGAAAATTTCCGACGAAGTTCGCATACCGACCTCATTACAACGACCGGCTCGCTCATCTGATTGAGGCAGGCATGGACGTAAGCTTGATTCCTTCGCGCTTCGAGCCAGCCGGCTTGAGCGCAATGTTCAGTCTGAAATACGGAGCGCTTCCAGTTGCGCAGGTAACCGGCGGCGTTCAGGAGATTATTGAGGATTACGATCCGACAGTCGACGCCGGTTATGGATTCCTTTGTTACGATTACTCGACCGAAGCGTTTTGGGATTCGATCAAGCGCGCGAGGGCGACGTTTCGCGACCGGGAGCTTTGGATCACGTTAATGGAGCGGGCGATGTCTCGCGACTTTTCCTGGGAGATCGCGGCGCAACGTTACGAAGCGCTTTACGCCGAACTTGCTGGTTCTGACGACGCAGCGGTTGCCTGAATCACCGTCGGATCATCAATTCATCGGGCAAGGATCCTTTCAATGCGAATAACAGGCCATCAATGCCGTCTAAATCTGCCGTTCGCATGGAAAAATGGACACCGGCCGCGTCGTTAGCCGAGACCGACAGTTCTTGCAATCCCGCTGGCTTTGGTATCTGCTCGGCGACTCTCCGGATATGACTTGGGTCAGATTTTTGCGACCTGTTTTTTACGGGCTGCTTTTGACCGTGGCGCAGATTGCCATGGCGGTGTTTTTCATCGCCCCGGAAGGCCCCATTCCGGACCAATATCGCACGCTGATCCAGGCTGACAGCTACTGGTTCATGAACATTGTGGACCGCGGCTACCAGACCATCGTTCCGCCGATTGATCACAAGGTCATGGAAGTATCGAACGTCGGTTTTTTTCCGGCATATCCTGCCATCGCATCCGTATTGCATTATGTGCTGGGACTGGAAACCCATGAGTCACTCCTGATTACGGCCCAGGCCGCAGCTTGGGGATTCTGGAGTTATTTTTTTCTTTTCTGCGAGCGGTGGAATCTTTCGCCGGCGCTTCGGTTCTTCGGAGCGTTGTCGATTGTCGCCCATCCCGCGGCATTTTTTTTGGTGGCGGCATATTCCGAATCGCTGTTTTTGATGGCCTTGATTGGTTTTATTTACTGGAGCGGTGAAAACGGCCGAATGGCCAAACTTTGGGCGGCGCTTCATGGAATCGTAATGTCTGCTACGCGGCTTGTCGGGATTTCATGCACGGCGTTTCCAGTCGTGCAGCGCGTTCTCGAAAAAGGCTGGAATGGTTTGCGGGCGCCACGCGATTGGTTTCGAAATTACGGAGGCGCCCTCGCGCTGATGGGGGCTTCAATTCTTGGAGCGGGCATTTTTTTTCTCTACTGCCAGGTGCGATGGGGAAATTGGAACATCTACATGGCCACGCAATCGCTTTGCTGGGGAATTGATCCCGACTATCTCGCCGTTTTCAAAATCTCGAATTATCGATGGTTGATCCCTGCGCTTAACGATCCGACGGAGGTTAGCCAGATGGCTATGACTTTGGGCGGACTATTCCTTCTTTGCATCGTGCTGTGCGAATTCCTGCCCGGAGTGCGCCGTCGCGTTGGTTGGCCAATGCGGATCGGGATCTATTTTTGCGCCGCGACCATTTATTATATTTCGGTAAGTGGCGTGGCGTCGGTCGAGATGGAAAGCATGTTGCGCTATGAATTCTGCGTTCATGCACTAATCGTGCTGGCATTCCTGCACTTCCTGCATCAATTTCGGACTTTTCCAGTGCCATTGCGGACGCTCGGGATGGTCACGGTCGCGTTAGGCGGCGCGGCTGGCCTAAGCCTGCAGGGATGGTGCCTGTGGAATTTCACGCGAGGAAATTGGGTCGCATAACTGCCTGACGAATAATGAAGACAACAGTTGCAATTATCGGAGCTGGGCCCGCCGGTCTGACCGCCGCGTATTTGCTAGCCAAAAATGACGTCGAACTGGTCGTTTTGGAGGCCGATCCGGTTTATGTCGGCGGAATTTCCCGCACCGCCAGTTACAAAGGCTTTCATTTCGACATCGGCGGCCACCGTTTCTTTTCCAAATCCAAGGCGGTCGAAGATCTCTGGACGGAAATTTTGCCTGACGACATGCTGCTTCGGCCGCGATCATCCCGCATTTTTTATGACGGTAAGTTTTTCGCTTATCCACTGAAGCCGTTCGAGGCGCTGATCAAGCTCGGAATCATAAGATCGACGTTGTGTGTTTTTTCTTGGTTTAAAGCGCGACTGTTTCCTGTGTGGAATCCTCACAACTTCGAAGATTGGGTGAGTAATCAATTCGGACGGCGGCTCTTCAAGATTTTCTTCAAGAGTTACACCGAGAAAGTTTGGGGAATGAACTGCAAGGAAATTTCGGCCGATTGGGCTGCGCAGCGGATCAAGGGGCTCTCGTTAGGCAGCGCGATCAAAAATGCGCTAGTGTCGCAGCGTTATAACGGCGATCGCAGCAAAGTGATCAAGACGTTGATCAGTTCATTTCGGTATCCGCGCAAAGGACCGGGAATGATGTGGGAAGCCTGCGCCGAAAAAGTCAAAAGGATGGGTGGCACGGTTGAAATGGGTTGCAAAGTCACCGGCTGCGCTTACGACGAAGCCGGCTCGACCTGGAAAGTGCGCTTTCGAAATCAGCACGGAAAGGTGCAGACCATCGAGACGCAACATGTTATCTCGTCCGCGCCGATGCGGGAATTGGTTGTCGGCCTTGCTCCGCAAGTTTCCGAGCGGACTCGAAAGGCTGCGCAAAGCTTGAAGTATCGCGATTTTCTAACGGTGATGCTGATTTTGAAGGAGCGGAACCTCTTTTCCGACAATTGGATTTACATTCATGACCCAAGCGTCAGGGTTGGTCGCATTCAGAACTTCCGGTCCTGGTCGCCGGAAATGGTGCCGGACACAGACAAGGCCTGTTACGGACTGGAATATTTCTGTTTCGAGCATGATGGAGTTTGGGATTCGAAAGACGAAGAATTAATCGAATTGGCAAAGCGGGAGCTGATTCAAATCGGCCTCGCCAAACCAGGCGACGTGGTCGATGGAACAGTCGTTAGGCAAAAGAAAGCATATCCAGTTTACGACGATGATTACGCTCGACACGTGGCGACGATTCGCCAGGAACTGGACACTCGTTATCCAAATCTGCATCTCGTCGGCCGTAATGGCAT
The DNA here is from genome assembly GCA_035622995.1 of Chthoniobacterales bacterium. GTDB lineage: Bacteria > Verrucomicrobiota > Verrucomicrobiia > Chthoniobacterales > UBA10450 > DASPUI01. The sequence continues at coordinate 19,223 of DASPUI010000176.1, read as the reverse complement.
GCACAAATACAACAATCAAGATCACGCCATGATGACCGCGATGCTCTGTGTCGAAAATATTTTGGCGGACGCCAAACTCTACGACCTTTGGCAGGTTAATCAGGATGCCGAATATCACGAGTTGGGCGCCGCCTCGGCGGAAGAATTGAACGGCGGTGGCGGACTTCGTCTCGTTCCCGTCCGGGTCGTTCCCGCTCCCGAGCTCGCGCCCGAAGCGGACGCAATCTAATCGACAAAACCCTGGCTAGCTGAGCAGCGCCCCTAGCAAAGTCGGGGAATTCCTCATTGGTTTTCCGAATCGAACTCTTCGACCGGTGGGCAGGAACAGAATAGATTTCGGTCGCCGTAAACGTTATCGATCCTGGCAGCGGCCGGCCAGAATTTGAATTCGTTAGTCCAGGGCGCAGGAAAAGCCGCTTGCTCGCGCGAGTACGGACGGTCCCATTTGTCCGAAGCGATTTGCTGCGCGGTGTGCGGCGCGTTTTTAAGAGGATTATTTCTTCTGTCCATTTTGTCGTTCGCGACCGCTTCAATCTCCGCTCGAATGGAAATCATCGCGTCGCAAAAACGATCGATTTCATGCTGCGATTCACTCTCGGTCGGTTCGATCATCATGGTGCCGGCGATCGGCCAGGAAATTGTCGGAGCGTGAAATCCGTAATCCATCAGACGCTTGGCCACGTCCTCCACTTCGATTCCGGCGCTCTTCCACTGACGAAGATCGATAATGCATTCGTGTGCGACGAAACCGCGCTTGCCTTTGAATAAAACCGGGAAATGGGGGTCGAGCCGTTTCGCAATATAGTTCGCGTTTAAAATCGCCACTTTGCTGGCGTTCGTTAGGCCATTTGCCCCCATCATCCGAATGTACATCCACGAGATCGTGAGAATACTCGCGCTGCCGTACGGCGCCGCAACGACCGGACCAACAGGTTTGTTTTGGATGTCGTTCAACGAGCTCTTGGCCGGAAGAAACCCGACGAGATGCTTTGCCACGCCAATCGGTCCGACGCCCGGTCCTCCGCCGCCGTGAGGAATGCAGAACGTTTTGTGCAAATTCAAATGGCAGACATCTGCGCCATAATCGCCGGGGCGGCAGAGACCAACTTGCGCGTTCATGTTTGCGCCATCCATGTAAACCTGGCCGCCGTGATCGTGCACGATCTCGCAAATTTCGCGGATCGTTGTTTCGAAAACCCCGTGGGTGCTCGGATAAGTAACCATCAAAGCGGCGAGATCGTTCGAGTGCGCATCGGCTTTCGCTCGCAGATCCGCAAGATCGACATCGCCATCTTTCAGGGTTGCGATCGGAACAACTTTGAACCCGGCCATAATCGCGCTGGCCGGATTGGTTCCGTGGGCGGAATTTGGAATCAAGCAGACGTTGCGATGCGCCTCGCCGCGCGACACGTGAAATTCGCGAATCGCAAGCAGCCCGGCGTACTCGCCTTGGGCACCGGCATTTGGCTGGAGAGCGACCGCGGCGAAGCCGGTGATTTCGGCGAGCCATTCTTCCAACTGTCCGGCCATCTCGACGTAACCGGCCGTCTGCCCGTCAGGCGCGAATGGATGAAGTTTCGCGAATTCCGGCCAGGAAATCGGAAACATCTCCGCGGCGGCGTTCAATTTCATCGTGCATGACCCCAGCGGAATCATCGAATGACAGAGCGACAGGTCGCGCGACTCCAATTTCTTCAGGTAACGCAGCATCTCGGTCTCGGTGTCGTTCGCGTTAAAAATCGGATGCGTCAGAAAATCGGATGTGCGGATCGCGAACTGGGGAATGCGCGCCGGCGGTTTGCCAAGTTCGTCGTCGGCCAAATCGCGGACGTGCGTGCCGCGAAAGATCGACATTAGCAGCTCGAGATCCTTGGGGGAAGATGTTTCGTCGAGCGCGACGCAAACCGAGCGCGAGTCGAGTGCGCGCAAATTGCATTCGGCCTTTTGCGCGTGCTCAAGCAACGTGCTGCTGGAATCAATCTCCACTCGAATGGTGTCGAAAAAGTTTCCGTGCACAATTTTGAAACCGATCGTCCTTAAATCATCGGCCAGTTGACTCGTTAGGCGATGAACGCGCTCGGCAATGGCGCGCAAACCTTGCGGGCCGTGGTAAACGGCATACATCGAGGCAATGACCGCGAGAAGAACCTGTGCCGTGCAAATGTTACTGGTCGCTTTCTCCCGGCGAATGTGTTGCTCGCGAGTTTGCAGCGCGAGTCGATAGGCCGGGCGTCCCTCCGCATCGTGTGAAACGCCGACGAGCCGGCCTGGCATATGCCGCTTGTACGCCTCACGTGTCGCGAAATAGGCGGCGTGTGGCCCGCCGAAGCCGAGAGGAACGCCGAAACGTTGAGTGTTGCCGACCGCAACATCGGCGCCGAATTCGCCCGGCGGTTTTAGCAACGTGAGCGCGAGAATGTCGGCCGCGACAACTACCAAGGCGCCGGCTTCATGCGCTCGCGTGACGAATTCGCGATAGTCATAGATCGCGCCATCGGTGGCGGGATATTGAACCAGTGCGCCGAAAGTCGAGTTGTCGAATTCGAAACCAGAGTAATTCCCGACTTTGATTTCAATGCCGAGCGGTTTCGCCCGTGTTTGAACCACTTCGATCGTTTGCGGGTGGCAATTGTCCGCGATAAGGAACGTCTTGCGGTCCGGAACCGACGCGTGACAGAGGGCCATTGCTTCAGCTGCCGCCGTCGCTTCATCCAGCAGCGACGCATTGGCGATGTCGAGTTTTGTAAGATCGACGATCATCGTTTGAAAATTGAGCAGCGCTTCCAGTCGCCCTTGCGCGATCTCCGCCTGGTACGGCGTGTAAGCTGTGTACCAACCCGGATTTTCCAAAATGTTCCGCTGAATTACTGGCGGAGTGATGCAATCGGAGTACCCCGCGCCGATAAAAGACTTCGCAATTTTGTTTTTCTTCGAAATCGCGCGCAGTTCGGCCAGCGCGTCAGCTTCCGATTTCGCCCCGGGCAAATCCAGCTGTCGATCGAGCCGGATACTCCGAGGAACAGTCGCATCGATCAGCCCATCGAGATTCTCAAAACCCAGCTCGCGCAACATGGCTGCGGTCTCTTGGTCATTTGGGCCGATATGGCGGCGAGCAAACGAGTCGGATAGGGACTGGCGGTCAGCGATTTTTTGTTTGCGCGCGTGCATTGAGAGAGACTACGGAACGCGAGTTGAGCTTCAAGTCGGCGGCCGTGGGGCGCCCAACTAATTCGTATCGTACGTTTCCACGCCGTGCGCTTGCAATTGCGCGCGCACCTGCGCCAGATGCTCATGGTTTCGTGTTTCGACGGTGCAGAGAACATTGACCGTCGAAACATCTGAGCTGGCAAATGCGCGATCGTGCACAACCTGCTTGATGCTCGCACCGGTTGAAGCGATTTGAGATGCGAGGTCAGCCAGACCGCCGGGTCGATCGCTGATAATGGCGGTGAACCGACAAAGGCGACCATCGGCCACGAGCCCATGTTCGATCACGCGGCTAAGCACGTTTGGATCGATATTGCCGCCACAAAGGAGAAGAACGCATCTTTTTCCACGGAGGTCGTTCAGCTTTCCTGAAAGACACGCAGCCAGCGGTGTCGCGGCTGCGCCTTCAACCACGCTCTTCTCCATCTCCACCAGACGCAAAATCGCAATCGCGATCTGGTTTTCGGTGACGGTGATGGCAAGGTCCACATGTTTCTGCGCGACTGCAAAGGCGTTGCTGCCGACCTTCGGAATGGCAAGGCCGTCAGCGAGAGTTGGACGAAGCGCGATCTTCATCGGTTGTCCCGCCTCGAGCGCGGCTGAAAAACTAGCCACGTTCTCCGCTTCCACGGCAATAACCTTAGCCTTTGGGCGCAGAGTTTTGACTGCGAGCGAAACGCCCGCGATAAGACCTCCTCCACCAACCGGAACCAGGACGGCGTCTAAATCGGGCACCTGTTCCACGATTTCGAGGCCTACTGTTCCCTGGCCGGCAATGATCGCGGGATCATCATAACCATCGATATATGCCAGGCCTTTCTCTCGAGCGATTTCATGTGCATAAGCTTTTGCTTCGCCAAAATGTTCGCCATGCAAGACAACGTTGGCACCCAGCTTCTGACAATTGCTCACTTTGATTAGCGGAGCGTACTGCGGCATGACAACGGTTGCGGGAATGCCAAGCAAGCGCCCTTGATAAGCGAGCGCCTGAGCGTGATTTCCGGCAGACGCGGCGATCACACCCCGTTTTCTTTGATCGGGCGGAAGCTGAGCGAGCGCATTGCGCGCTCCACGCTCCTTGAAACTTCCGGTCCGCTGCAGGTTGTCGAGCTTGGAGAAAATTTCCATGCCGGTTATTTCGCTGAGCGGAATCGAGCGCGCGCACGGCGAGCAATAAACGGCGCCTTTGATTCGTTCGCGCGCCGCTTCTATTTCATGGAACGTGGTCATCTGCCGGCAAACTTGACGCAGGATCCCCCCTTCGCCAAGCAAGGCGGCCGCGGACGGGCAACAATCGACGACTCCGCGATTTGTCGCAGGAGAGTAAACGAGATCGTCAGGCGTCGAGCGCTTCGCGAATTTTATTCGCGAGTTGCTCGGAATCGAACGGCTTGGCTAGGAAAAACATGTCGGGATCACGGCGATCGTGCGGATGAAGCGATTCCTCGAGATAACCGGAAACAAAAATAACTTTCGTGTGCGGACAGGTTTGATGGAGCCACTTGGCGAAATTCCTTCCGCTCATTTCTGGCATTACCATATCGGTAAGAAGCAGATCGATCTTCCTATCGGTGGCTTGAGCAATGAGCCGTTTCGCATCATCCCCATTCGCTGCCTCGATTGCGCGGTAGCCTAGGCTGCGCAAAACACGGACAGACATGTGGCGGACGCTGACATCGTCCTCCAGGACGAGAATCGTTTCGGTGCCGCCGGGAATTTTTCGGCTGGCCGGTTTCTTGTATGGCACGGATGGCGGTGAAACTTTTGGCAAAAAAATCAGGACGGTAGTTCCTTGGCCTTGCTCGCTTTCGATCCGAATCTGGCCACCACTTTGCCGAACGATGCCGTAGCTCGTCGCCAAACCGAGTCCGGTGCATTCGTCTTTGGTGGTGAAAAATGGTTCGAACAAATGGGCCTTCACTTCGTCGGTCATTCCAATTCCGGTATCGGCAAGTTTGATGACGGCATAATCTCCCGGCGGGAGATCATCCATGCCGAGAAATGTTTGATGCTGGTCGCTTACGGTGAAGACAGATGTTTCCAATCTAAGCTGGCCGCCGCGCGGCATCGCGTCGCGTGCGTTGAGAGCGAGGTTCAGAATGATCTGGGCGAGCTGATCAGGGTCCACTTGGACGTGCACGGGCTCTTTTTCATCGTGCAAATGGCTAATGACGCGGATGTTCTCGCTCAGCAGACGAAGAAGCGAGCGCTCCAGGTTTGTAATGATCGAATTTACTTCGAGCACTTTCGGAGCGAGTGGTTGCTTACGGCTGAAGGCCAGCAGTTGCTGGGTTAAAGTGGATGCGCGGCCGGCCGCGCTGCGGATCTCGGAAATGTGGCTGGCCAGTTGGCCTTTGACTCGCAATTCGTGCAGGAGCAAATCGCTGTATCCTAGAATCGTCGTCAGGAAGTTATTGAAGTCGTGTGCGACTCCGGCGGCGAGCTGGCCGAACGCTTCCATTTTTTGAGAACGGCAGAGTTGGTCCTGCAGTTGCTTGCGCGGCGTGATATCCATCAAGCTGCCAACGAATCGGACGGCCCCGCCCGCTTCGTCGCGAACGATTGCGGCACGCTCCAGGATATGTGCGTAATTGCCGTCGGCGCGCCGGAATCGATATTCGCCGCTCCAGCGGTTTGCATTCCCGACCAGTGCATCGCGAATCGAATTGGCCGTGCGAGCACGATCCTCGGGATGCAAATTCTTTTGCCAAAAAGCGAGCTGCTCGGTCGTTGGTCTCGGATCGTAGCCGAGCAGTGAAGTAAGACCCTGTGACCAGATCAGGTCCCCGTTTTTTACGTCCCAATCGCGGATGGCATCGTTCGTGGCTTCAGCCAGAAGCGCAAAATGCGTTGCCGCGGCAGCGTTTTTTGCGGATTGCCAATCTAAATGTTGAAATTGCGATGGTAAAGGAGCGCCAACGCCAATTGTCTGCTCCGGTTGCTTCGTAGATTGCTCATTTTTGGTGGGCATGGACATGCGGCGAAGCGGTCTAAATTCGAACCAGAAAAATAGCTAGTTCTGTACCCTGAAATTTTTTCCACAAGAGAAACGCTTGGGCCACGTGGTGGTCAAAAAATCGACTGCGAACGGCCGGTCGATTATCCCCGGATCAAGAGTTTTATTCGTTAGGCCACGCGCCCGAGCTCGCAATGAGTGATTCGAAAACCAAGAGCATCTCGGCTCTCTGCATGTGAACTTTTGCAAAACGCGAATTGATCGCGCTGGCCAAAGCTGAGGATTGAAAGGAAGAAGCCGCTCGATCTGCGACGTTGCTCGTTGGATCTACGTGAAACGAGAGCCGAACGAATTTCGTTTCGATTCCCACGAGCGAAACGTTAAACAGGCGCTTGTGAGAAAATGGAATGATGCCGTCAATCTCCGTCCATTTCGGGCTGTTCGCCTCGAGCCGGGATTCGGACACAGCGATCTTTAGTTCGCCGGAAGCTCCGGCGTTCTCGTTGACGAACGTCAACTGATCGCAGTTTACATTTTTAGGAAGCGCAATGACGAAAGTGGTTTCGCCCTGACGCAGGGGACAACTCACCGTGGTATCATCGATGATTGTCGCAGATGAGCGAGGATCCACATCGTGCGGTCGCAAAATCGCGCAGGTTTGTCCGTCAGGCAGCAGGCACTCAATCTTCGGTTGAACTTCATCCCTCGACTCGGGCGCTTCAGCCGAGAAAACGGTTTGAAGCATGAAACCAGCGGCACAAAGCAGGCTAAGCCAAAGAATCGCAATCGCCGGACGGGAAATGCAGGAGGGATATCGGGTCATATGGATACACGTCGATATCAGCTTAGATCGGGCCAAAAACTTCAATTTGGCGCCGACTGAAATGGCAGATGCTATCCGGTAAGATTTTTACTAAATATAGTAAAAACAGAATGCGATTTCGCTTGCCTGTGTTGGCTTTTTTTAGGTAAAAAGAGGCCGGAAGTTTTGAAGCCAAGGAAATAGGCCGACACTCGGCTTTGGTGGGAAACGAGCGTCTTTGCGATGCGCGTTCGACTGAAGTTTGTTGTCGATTAAAACAACTGGTACCGCAATTGCTAACTGAACGATCGACCTGTCTATGAGCCGACGCCCCATATTCTGTCTTCGCTCTTCTTTTGCGAGGACGATAAAGATCATCGCGTTATTGCCCATTCTAGGCACGGCATCGCTTTCGTATTCGCAGGATGCAGTTCGGCCATCGCTTGCCGGTGAAGAAGCATCCGAAGCGCGCGAGCAAGATATCAGTCGGATACCATATAATTTGCTGGTTGGTCCGATTCGCTTTCGGGTGAGTGCGACGGTAGGATTTGAATTTAACGACAATGTGAATTACGCCGAAGTTGGGAAGCAATCGGACTGGATTATTACGCCCAACCTAAGTGTTGATGCGATCTGGCCGATAACGGAGCTTAACACCTTGCGGCTCGACTTCGGTCTCGGCTATGGAATCTACCTTGATCATTCCAGTTATGATACGCGCGGAGTTCTGATTGCTCCGAATTCACAAGTGGCGTTCGACATTTTCGTCGGCGATTTCCGAATCAATATTCATGACCGGATGTCGCTCCAGCAAGATCCGATTGCCGAAGGTGCTCTGAGCAATACCGCGGATTATGGCCGGTTCGAGAATACCGCCGGGATTTCAATCTTGTGGGATTTAAACAAAGTTCTGCTGACGTTCGGCTACGATCACTACACATTCGTTTCAACCACGTCAGAGTTTGATTACTTAAATCGCAACGCCGAGGAGCTTTCGGGTTCGGCTACGTACGTCGTGACTCCCACCTTCCGGGTTGGTGCGGAAGCGAGTGGTGTTTTTAACTACTACAGCGAAAACAATCTGAGCGATTCAACGATTTACAGCGTCGGCGGCTTTTTTGAGACCGAAATCACGAACAATCTCAAGGTTCGTGCGGCCGGCGGCTACCAGGAAATGAACTTCGACAATGGTTTCGTGAATTTCTTTGGAATGGCTTTTCCGGATCACAGCAATCTTTCCGATTTCTACGCGAACATCCTGGTCTCCCACCGTTTGAATTCGTTGATCAGTCAAAGCGTCAGCGCCGGACATGAGAACCAGTTGGGCGTGAACTCAAATTTCATTACATTGAATTACGTTCGGCATACGGTGAATTGGAATATTTTCCGCGGGACACTCCTTTCGACTGAGTTCTTCTTCGAGGACGCGCAGGAATCAGGTGGAGAAATCCACGAAACCTTTCAGCGCTATGGTGGGGCAGTGACAGTTGGTTATCAACTGACGCCGCATGTCACTCTCGGCTTGCGTTACCAATACACCACCAAGGATTCCAACGCGCCGCTCCGCGATTACGACCAGAACCGAGTTTCGTTCGACGGCACTTACAGCTTCTAAGGCGTGAAGACGGAATGAGATTCGGAGTTTGTGCATTTAATCTCGCTGTAATCGTCTGGATTTCAGCAGTCGCACACGCGCAAAGATACAATCCTGGCTATGCCGATGATGTAGCCACCCCGGCACCGTCCGTTGCCAAAACGCCGGCACCCGACCTGCCTACGACCAGCACGGTCATGCGCACGAACTCAATGACCGTGCTCGATGACAAGAAGAAGCTTGGCCCGAACGATTTTGTCAGTTTCCGAGTGGTCGAAGATCGCGATGATGATTCGCAACGTCTGCGTGTTAACGATAACGGCGAGCTGGAAGTTCCCTACATCGGCTTGGTCCCGGCCGAGGGCAAGACCTGCAAGGAGCTTGCTTACTCGATTAAGGCTCAGCTTGAAAGAGAGTATTATTATCACGCAACTGTCATTCTGGCGGTTGATCGCGTCAGCGAGAAATCGCGTGGTAAGGTTTACGTGTACGGTTCGGTCAAGGTACAGGGGCCGCAGGAAATTCCGCCGGACGAAAGTTACACGGTCAGCAAGGCCGTCATTCGAGCCGGGGGTTTTGGGGATTTTGCGAATAAGCGAAAAGTGAAAGTGACGCGCAAGGACGGCAAAGAATTTACGATCGATCTCAAACGGGTGATTGAAGAGGCGCACACAGAAGAAGACATGGTGTTGCAGCCGGACGATCAGATTTATGTGCCGCAGCGACTGATCAACATGTAGCCATGCAACCGGTTGCCGAGAGAACTGTTTCCGCTTCTTGGTCCACCTCGTTTGTAACGCGACTTCATCGTTATAGGTCGCTGCTCGTTAGGCGCTGGTGGATTCCGGTCTTGACGATTTGCCTCGGCCTGTTTGTGCAGGCTTGGCTCATCTATCAAACGCCTCCGTCGTTTCTTTCGACTGGCAAAATGATTCTCGCTGGCAAATTGAATATCGCCCAGGGCGCAGTTTATAGCGAGGACAACGTCAATTTTTACGGTACCCAGATTCAATTGATGCAAAGCGCAGAAGTGAAGCGCGACGCCGAAGCGCTGGTTCGTTCCACCCACCCTGAATTACAGCCGGTGCCGGTAGAGATTACCGTTTTGCAGCGGCCGCGGACCTCCATTTTCGAGCTGTCGGCCATCGGGAGCTCGGGTGATTACACTCAGGCATATCTCGACGCGGTCATGCAAAAGTATCTCGATTTCAAAAAAGGATTTCGCGAAGACCGCGGCCATGAAGTCACGACCGGCATTACTGAGCAGTTGATTCAAGTTGAGAAGGATTTGCGAAATGCCGAAGACGAAATGCTCGAATTTCAGAAGCAGAACAACATTGGCTTCATTCAGGAGGAGGGCAACAGCGCCGCAGCCTACTTGGTGAAGCTGAATCGCGAATACGCTTCGCTTAAGACGGAATACGATCTTCTAAATCTACTCGACCTCGATCAAAACCTTGATCGTGCGCAGACCAAAGCTGATACCGCTTCAACCGACCAAAGTGGCGAAGACAAAGGAATGCCATTTGCCGATGTGGGGCCGGAGGCGGATTACTTAAAGGCAAAGCAAGCAGTCCAATTGCTCAAAGCGGAGCGCGATACCCTGTCGAAGGATTTGAGGCCCAAGCATCCGAAAATTCTCAAACTGAACGACGACATTACCAAACAGGAAAAGCTAATCGAACTTTATCGGGCCGATACGGTGGAGAAGCTGGAGACACGCCGCAAGTCAATCGGGAAGCAAATGGAGAATTTGCAGTCCAATATCAAGGAGTGGGAAGCGAAGGCTCTTGATTTGAGTGAGCGTCTGGCCCAGTTCAATCGAGTGAAAGGCAAAGTCGATCGGCTGAAGACCTTGTATGATCGCCTAACGAACAACTTGAAGGAGATCGATGTATCACAAGTGATTGGCGGTGACGATCAGGTCTCGCGGATGGAGGCTGCCACTCCGCCGGTTTCGGTGCGGCCGGGGTTGATTAAAAGCTTGCTCATCGGTCTGGGCGGGGGCGCGCTCGCCGGCCTGGCCATCCTGATCCTGCTTGACCGGATTGACGATCGAATGGCGTCGTTCACCGAGTTCCAGCATCATTTCTCGGAAAGCGTGCTCGGACAGATTCCGAAGGAAAAGGTCAAAGGCAAAGTCGCGCTCCTTCAGCCAGACGATCCCCGGCACGTGTTTGCCGAATCGTACCGCAACGTACGCTCGTCCATTTTCTTTATGCCCTATGAAGGGCCTCGACCGAAGACTCTGCTCGTCACCAGCGCTGTGCCTAACGAGGGGAAGTCAACCGTTTCGGCTAACCTCGCCATCACCATGGCTCTTTCGGGCGCCCGCACGTTGCTGATCGATTGCGATCTGCGGCGTGGCGCGTTGCGGGAAACGTTCGGGATTTCATCCAAGATTGGCTTCTCGGAAGTTTTGAAGCAGGAAGTCAATTGGCGCGAGGTAGTCATCCCAACCGCGTATCCGAATTTATTTGTCATCCCGCGCGGCCGGACTTTGTCGCAGCCGAGTGAACATCTCCTTCGGGAGTCCACCGACGCGCTGCTGAGAGAGATTTACCAAGCGTACGATTACATCATCATCGACAGCTCGCCGATCCTCGCCGCCGACGACACCAGCAGTCTTGCACCCAAGATCGACGCGACACTTTTCGTTGCGCGTCTTTCCTACACGTCCGCGCGACTCATCCGGAAATCGCTTGAATTGCTCTATAGCCGGCAGGTTAACGTCCCGGGTGTCATCCTCAACTTCGTCGACACATCGTTACCGGAATATTATTACTACCAGTATTCGGAGTATTACAATTTACCGGCCAGCGACGAGGATCATGGCGTTATTACACCAACTGGCGCTGAGACGACGGAGCACGTTCAGCCGACTTAGTTCGCGGGACTTCGATTCGACAGTCTGGATCGCCGGAATCTCGGTGCGAGAATTTATCTTGGCACTCCGTCAGCTAGTTGCACTGTTGTGCAACTGATGAGTTCGCCAACCTCCACGCCTGCAATGGCTGAGAACTCGTCCTCGCTCATCCGACGCTCTCTTCGGCGCGCACGAATCGTTGGAAATTTCACCTTCGTTCAAGGCGTGGTCCAGGCGATTGGTTTTCTTAGCGGCATCTTGATTGTTCGTGTCCTGGAACAGCGCGAGTACGCGTATTTCACCATCGCCAACACCATGCAGGGAACCATCAATTTACTCGCTGACATTGGCATCAGTGTCGGCTTGGTCTCAATCGGAGGCCGCGTATGGCAGAATCGAGATCGCTTCGGCGAACTCATTAACACGGCATTGAGTTTGCGGAAACAACTCGGCGCGATCGTCATCCTTGCGGTCACGCCGGTGATGTATTTCATGCTCGTAAAAAATGGCGCTTCTTTTCTCTACACGGCAATTCTCATCGCTGTCGTATTGATCGGCCTCGTGTTTCAGCTTTCAATTGGCGTTCTTGGCGTGATCCCGCGACTGCGCGCCGATGTTGGGCGAATTCAAATTATCGATTTTACCGGGGCAACTGTCCGATTATTGCTACTGTCCGCGCTGGTGTTTGTGTTTCTAAACGCCGGCATAGCCGTAGCCGTCGCGTCGGCTGTTTCGCTTCTGCAATATCTGATGTTGCGCAGCTACGCCGCGGGAGTGGTTGATTTGGGTGCGCCGGAAAGCGAAGACGATCGGCGTGAGATCGTTCGATTGACCAAACATCTGGCGGCGAATTCCATTTTCTATTGTCTCCAGGGGCAGATTACGGTTTTTCTGATCAGTTTTTTTGCTCATCGAACCGCTTCAATTGCGGAAGTCGGTGCGCTTGGTCGGCTGGCAATGATTTTTTCCGTGCTCACGAATTTGCTAACGAACATTTTCGTTCCGGCGTTTGCCCGGTGTCATGACGAACGAAAACTGCGTTTGCTCTATGGGGCGATCATTGGCGCGGTTACGGCTTTTAGCCTGACTATTGTTCTCGGCGCGTGGCTCTTTCCCGATCAATTCTTGTTTGTTCTTGGAAACAAGTATTCTCACCTGCATCGGGAATTGCTGCTCATGGTTGGCGGGGCGGTACTCGGAGCACTGACCGGGGCATTTTGGTCTCTCAATGCGTCAAAGGCCTGGGTTGGCGGCGCGTGGCTTTACATTCCGCTTACCTTAGTCATCCAAATCATCCTGATTCCATACACGAATTTTGCGAGCGTTACCGGCGTCTTGATTTTTAATCTTTTGTCCGCGATTCCAAATCTCCTGCTCAACATCGTGATGAGCTGGCGCGGCTTTCGTTCCTTTCAAACCGTTCCGGCCTAACGAATGCCCAATCTTGGCTATCATCTTGCGCGATTCGAGGGGAATTTGTCTCGATCCCTTTATCGAATCTTGCTCCCGCGGCTGGTTCGCACTCCCGTTCAGGCCCCCCGTTCGCTCGCTTTCGATGTCTTTTCGTACTCGGGAGAGCCGGCCGTTCCGGAGCAAATTGCGTCCATCCGCTCTTTTCTGCGAAATGTTGGCCGCCCGAAAAGCTTTACGGTTGTTTCGGATGGCTCGCATTCCGGTCGGAGCATTCGGTTGCTAAAAAATGTCGATCCATGCGTTCGGATCGAGTCGTCAATCGCGCCCGCGTCCGATGTTCCGCCAAGGTTCCGGCAGTACCTGACAACTCATCCCACCGGCAAGCAACTGGCACTCATCATGTCACTGCCGACAAATGGGCCTGCGTTGTATCTCGATTCCGACGTTCTCTTCTTCAACGGCGGCATCGATTTGGTGACTCGGGCAACTGAAAAAGGTTTGCCGGCGTTTTATCTCGCTGATTGTGGATTCTCCGGCGATTCGCGCCTGTTGCTGGATGCGACTGAAGAAAAGGAGCCGGTTAACACTGGAGTTCTGTTGCTGCTAAAAAAACTCGATTGGGTGCTGGCGGGCGAGCGCTTTCTCAAACTCGATGGGCCCCCGACTTTTTTTACCAATCAAACGCTGACGCACCTGGTGATGCATGCATCCGGCGCGCGGCCTTTCGACCCGGCAAAGTATATTCTTAAGTTAGATGACCAGTTTGCTTACGCCGATCGATATGCGAATTCGAGCCTGGTCCTGCGCCATTACGTTAATCCGGTTCGCCATAAGTTTTGGACAACGCTGATACATTAACGAGCACGCTGGCCGAGCGGCCGCTACGGATTCTCATCTTGCTCAATCTGGAGTGGAATCCGCGCCTCGGCGCTGTCCGCGTTTATCTGGAGCTTGCCAAACAATGGCGCGCGGCTGGGCACAAGGTCGAGCATTTCAGTTTGTCGGAGGCCTTCCCGCGCGCTTTCGGCTCGCGCATCGGGTTTGTCATACGCCAATTACTTTTTCGTTACAAAGCAACTGCGTTTATCAAGCAGAACGCCAGGCAGTTTGATGTTATCGACGCCTTGATCGGATCTGTTCCGGTGTCCAAGAACCAGCTCGGATTCGCCGGCTTGCTCGTTGCGCGATCGGTCGGCTTTTATCGCCTCTACGATCGATTCGAAGTGCGGGCCAATCAGCGCTGGCCGCGTCGCGGGCGCGGCAAATTTGTCGGCCGGATCTTCTACCGCATCGCCCGGCGACTGCTTCTTCGAGCGTCGGATAGAGCGGTGCGACATGCTGACCTGATCAATGTGCCTAACGAAAGCGAGGCGGTTTGCATTCGTCGGGAATTTGGATCGGGCTACCAAATCGTTGTTCAACCCTACGGGCTGACCGACGAACAGCGAGAAGCGTTTCAAAAGGCAGCAGCGCCGCTTTCACTACGCCTCGCGCGAAAGAAAATCTGTTTTATTGGGATGTGGGCCGCTCGAAAAGGGTCTCGTGACTGGGCGCAAATTATGGCGCGGGTGCGCGAGCAAATTCCCGAGGCAAGATTCTGCTTTCTCGGAACGATGGTCGATTCGGGCGTCGTTTCAGATGAACTCGGGTCGGTAGCTCGAACGGACGTCGAGTTTGTCTCGGAATACGCGCCTTCGGAATTACCAAAACTCCTGTCCGATTGCACAGTCGCCGCATTCCCCAGCTATATCGAAGGTTTCGGGTTAGCGGTCCTCGAACAACTCGCTGCGGGAATTCCAACTGTCGCCTACGATATACCCGGCCCGGCGGACGTGCTCGGGTCTCGCGCGCCAGAGCTTTTGATGCCGCTCGGCCGCGTCGAGTTGCTTGCGCATGCACTTTGTCGGGTTCTCCAGCTGGATCCGGCTGCGTACCAAACGTTATCCGAGAAATGTCTCGAAATTGCCGCTGATTTTGACTGGGCAAAGACTGCCGACCGGACAATCCGTCTGTATCGCGAGCGACTGGAATATTTCGCCCAGCGTCCGATTCTGTTTGTTCAGCCATTCAGTCTGGGAGCTGCTGGCGGCGGTTCGCGAATTCTGCGCGCGCTTCTTAATAATTCACCGCGTCGCTGGCACAGCGTGTGTTGTTCCCCCAAACGGCCAGGACCTTGGCCTGACGAAACGCATCTCCCGAGCCGTCCGTTTTGGGGAAAAATTGAAACCAGCCGGTTCGCGATGTTCCCAAAAAAAACTATCGCGATCTTCGCTCCGGGGTTTCGGCGTCGCCTAAAAAAATTTTGCGAGTCCATTAACGCCTGCGCAATTCACGCTATTCCTCATTCCGGAATCGATTTTGCCCATGCTCAAGCAGTTGCCCGGCAGCTGTCGCTCCCGTTTTTTATCAGCGTTCACGACGATCTCGCCTATACCGCCGTTGCGGAAGTCGCACCCGCCGTCCGCGAACCGGCCATGGCTCGCGCCTGGCTCGAGTCCACCGCGCGATTTGTCATTTCGGAGTCGCTCGGACTTGAATATTCGCGCCGCTACGGGCCTCGGACCTTCGAGACTGTGACTGACGGCATCACTGACCTGAAGCCGAGGCCGAGGAAGTCTGAGCCCGGCTCTTTGCGAATTTATTTCATGGGTCTATTCCATTTGGCTTACGAGCGTAATCTCCGCGCCCTGCTTGATGGAATATCGATCTTTCAGCAGAGCTGTTCTGCTCCGAGTGTCAGGCTCCGGTGCCGCTGCGAATATATTCGGCCACATGTTTTCAAAAACGGCGAACCGGTGGAAGTCTTACCGTTCTCCACCGAAGAGCAGATCGACTGCGACCTGGAAGAAGCTGATTTACTTTATCTGCCGATGCCTTTCGGCGCCGAGCATGAGAATTTTGCGCGCTTCAGTATTTCCACCAAAATGGTCACTTATGTGGGCAGCGGTGTACCGATCCTTTACCACGGTCCAAAGACATCGGCGGCATACGATTTATTGGATCGCCATCGAGCGGCAATTTTTGTGACCAGCCTGGACGCGAACGAGATTGCGCGCGCTCTGAAACGGATCGCGGAAGGCGGTGCTGAAGAAATCGCAGCCAACGCATTGGAGTTGGCGCGCCACCAATTTATGCTGGCAGATCAAACAAAGCGGTTCTGGAGCACGATCATTAAATTGGTAGACGCAACATGACCCAGCCTCCGTTGTTGATCGTTACAACACGGCTGCCGCCGCGAGTTTGCGGCATCGGCACTTATAGTTGGCTGTTGCATCGCCATTGGCCCGATGAAAATTCGCACGCCCGTTTTCTGGTGGTCGACGGCGCAACCGAGTCGGCGACCGATCTCAAATATTCTTCGATTTCCGAATTCAATGCGGAACCGTCGCAGCTTGCCACAATCCTGGATCGTGCCGGTACCGCTCACCTTTTGCTGCATTACGCCGGCCGCGCTTATCATCGTTACGGCTGTCCGCTTTGGCTGCCTCGGGTCTTGCGAGACTGGAAAGCGAAGTTTCCAACATCGCGGAGTGTGATTTTCTTTCATGAATTGCCGGGTAATAATTTTCCGGTCAGTTCCCGATTCTTCTGGATCGACAAATGCAATCGGCGAGTCGTCTATCAATTGACTCAGTTAGCTGACGCGATTGCGACAAACACACGCAAACACATCGAGACGATCGAAAACATTTCGCGCCGAAACGATGTGCATTTCATTCCCGTGGGTTCGAACATCGAACCTTTCGAGAATTGGTCCGCCGAAAGAGGACGCTCCGAATTTGCGATTTTTGGTTTGCCTTTTGGTCGATGGCAAACGCTTGAAATGTTTGAACCCGAGGTTCGACAATGGCAGCGAACCGGCCGACTGACTAAGCTTCATCTCATTGGCCCGCGAGATGAAAAATTTGATCAGCGTTGCGATCGGCTGATTGAAGGGTTACCAACTCCGGCTGCGATCGTGCGGCACGGTCTTCTGGCGTCGAACGAAGTGTCGCAATTGCTGGGCAGGATCCAGTGTGGCCTGACAAATGTAACGGCCGAAAACTGGAGCAAATCGACTACATTTATGGCTTATGCTGCTCACGATTGCGCCGTTATCGGGAAGGTGAAATCGGAGACAGTGCCGTTGAACCTGGTCATTTCTCCGGAAGAATTACCGAAGATTTCGGATGATGACTTAGGCAAGCGCGGGGCTGCGCTTCGGCGATGGTATCGCGACAACGCGGATTGGAGTGCGATTGCTAAGCAAATCGCCGGCTTGTTCGCCGGTCGCGGAGAAAAGGTAGCCAGTTGATGCGCGATATCGTTGTCATAACTCCGGACTTAAAGCCGGGCGCAGGCGGAGTTGCGGATCATACTTTGCGGCTTCTCGAACATTTGGCGGATCGCGGTCTAATAAGAACGCTCGTTCCGCCGATTCGCCTGAGCCAGTTGCCGACGGCAAATGGTAAGGTGCTTGTCCAATACAGTGCATACGGCTTTGATCATCTTGGCTATCCACGCGATTTGATTCGTACTCTGATCGACTGGAAGCGAAAGGTGCATGGCCGGCTCGTCGTGATGTTTCACGAGATTTGGACGTTTTGGCCGATGATGAACAAAAACCGTTTTGTGCAGATGCTGCATCGGCGGTCGATCGGACAATTACTGCAGCAGGTGGATGTTGCGTTCACCACCACTCCGAGCCAGTTAGAGCATCTGCGCGCGCTGAATTTGCGGACCCCGATTGAGCTGTTGCCGGTTGGTTCGAATATTCGCCGGACTGCTCAGCCTGCGCGCGAGAGCGGAACCGCTCTTCTGTTCGGTTTGCAACGCGCCCGGGTCCGCTCGCTGCGACAAATGCAATCAAGCCTTTCTCGGCTCGCCTCCGCAGGGGTGATCACCCGGCTGATTACCGTCGGCTTGAATGAGAGTTCCGAAATTGATCGAAAGGAATCGGAATTGTTGAGCGGTTTCGGGTTCGCCCGCGGTTTCGAACAGCGCGGCTCGCAATCCGAGGAAGAGATTTCTCGGCTACTCTCGAAGGCCGCTTTTGGAATCTTCGGCCAAAGCGAACTGAGCTATACCAAGTCCGGAACTCTGATGGCCTATGCTGCGCATCAGCTGAACGTTCTTTCGGAATCGGCCGATAAATTGAAAACGGAGCCGTCTTGCTGGCTGGTCGCACCGGGTGAATTGATTGCCGGTATTTCGCAAGCCGAGCTGCAAAGGCGTGCCCATCGGCTCCGTGATTGGCAGGAGCGAACATGCTCCTGGGGAATCATTGCCGGAAAAGTCGCCGACGCTCTTCAATTAGAATCGCCCGCGCAGTCGCGAATTGAAACCGCCAACAAGTGAAACCGATCAAATTGCTTCTTGTTAGTCCATGCTTTGGCACGTATGGCGGAATTGAAGCATTTTTGGCGGCGGTGGCCGATTCCGTTCGCGGCGAACCGGATTTTACGGTGAAGCTTTGCTTCAAAAAGGTAAAAGGCTTTGCGTTGCATCCCGGTCTGGCCGCGATGTTACAGCACGAATCGGTGTTGTTTGTCGATCGGGCGGGCCGCGAATTGGCCAATGCAATCAGATGGGCCGATATCGTGCATTTGCAAAATGCTTCGCCCGACGTGATCGCCCTCGCGAAATTGTTCGGGAAGCGAATCGTATTGACCATTCACAACTACATGAGGCGCGAGTGGAGTTTGCATCGATTCCTCTGGCGAATCGGTGCCCGAATAGTCGATGCGCGCTGGTACAATTCCGATTTCGTCTGGCAAACCTGGGAAGGAAATCACAAACGTCGCCGCAGCCGAAAGGTGCCGACGGTTTCAAAGCTGCCGCAAGGCTGGGTCGCGCCTAACGAGCGACGCGGCTTTGTTTTTGCTGGACGCTGGATCGCCAACAAGGGCATTGAAACGCTGATCGAGGCTTACTCGTCCGCCAATCTCGATCGAGCCGCCTGGCCGCTGACTTTGATCGGAGATGGTCCGTTGCGACCGCCGATTCAGGCCAGAATCAACAAACAACCAATTGGCGGCCTCGAAATCACAGGTTTCGTCGATGATGCACTGAAGGCGGAACGACTGAAGAACGCGCGCTGGATTGTAATTCCGCCGAACACAAAGGAGGATCTCGGTTTGACCGCAATCGAAGCACGCAATCTTGGCGTTCCGTGCATTATCACTCGCGACGGCGGTCTTCCCGAAGCGGCGGGGCGATGGTCGCTTGTCTGCGATCCAAACGATCCGCCAGCGCTGGCCCACCTTCTCGAAAAGGCGGCGGCGATGAACGAAGCCGAATATGCCGAGCATGCAAATCGGACCCACGAAGAATTGCAGCGCGAGCTTGTGCCAATGGATTTCTACCCGCGCGCTTATCGCCGGGTGATTGCCGGTAGAGAAATCGA
>DASPUI010000175.1:0-6109 GCA_035622995.1 Chthoniobacterales bacterium | reverse complement strand
AATGATCAGCAAAACAAATGCGAGATCGAGCAGCGGAGTGATGTTAATCTCCGAGAGTGACGAGAGGCTTTGGCGTTGCGAGTAACGTCTCATCGGCGAAAAGCCGGCTCGCGCGCGCCATGATCGACAAATTTGTGCTCGAAATCGGAAGCGAACTCAGCCGCAAAATTGTCCATTTCAACAATCAGGCTTCGGATGCTCGTGACCAAAAAATTGTAGCCAAACATTGCGGGAATCGCAACGCACAGGGCTGTGACGGTCGTGATCAGTGCGCCTGAAACGCCGGGCGCCATCGCGCCGAGACTGGCGGTTCCGGCAGTGGCAACTCCGGTGAAAGCGTCCATCACGCCCCAAACCGTGCCTAACAAACCTAGAAACGGCGAGCCACTCACCGCGGTCGCCAGCAAAATCATTTGCGATTCGAGATCGAGCGCCGTTTCGCCCACCGCTCGTTCCATCGCCGCCGTGACAGCGCCCATTTGGGCCGGAGAAATCTTATCCGCAATCCCGAGCCGGGCGCGAAACGTCTCGTCCACTTCGGGCGAGCCAAGCAGGTGAAAGGCCATCTCCTGGCAACCGGCACGATAGACGTTGAAATTGGGCGAGCCGGGGAAACGCGCGCCTTTTTCAAATAGACGGAGCGGCTGTCGATCCTGCCGGAACGCATCTAGGAATCGTGCATTCTGTTTTCGCGCGAACTGGATCACGCGCAGCTTCGTGATCATGACCGACCAGCTAAAGATCGATCCGATCGCGAGCAAAAGCAGGACAGTCTTGCCTGCAACCGTGGAGTGCTCGAATGCAAAAAGCAGGCCGCCGGTCGCAATCAACAAAGGCATTTCCGCTTCACCTGCGGAACTATTAGCGAATTATCGCGAAAGCGAAAGGGGCTATCTTTGTCAGGTCCCGATCTTTTTGGGCAAGGTCGGCCGCAATTTCGCGTAAGTAATGAACGCAATTCCAATCGCGATCAGAAAGAACGAAAAAAATTGCCCGCGCGTGAAACCGAGAATTAAACTGGCATCCGGCTCGCGAAAATTTTCGACTACGACTCGGAAAATTGCATAGCAAATAAAAAACATGCCGGTTAGCAGACCGTTCGGTGATCGCATTCGTGTGCGCACGAACCACAGAATCGCGAATAACACAATTCCTTCGAAGAATGCTTCGTAAAGCTGCGATGGATGCCGGGGGGTCAAGATCGAG
Source organism: Chthoniobacterales bacterium (assembly GCA_035622995.1). Classification (GTDB taxonomy): domain Bacteria; phylum Verrucomicrobiota; class Verrucomicrobiia; order Chthoniobacterales; family UBA10450; genus DASPUI01. The sequence goes on along the minus strand of DASPUI010000175.1, from coordinate 4,903 downwards.
CGCAACGCCTCTTTGACCTGCGATTGGCGATGGACCGCCGCAACAATGTCGTCGGCAGTCGCCAGCGACGGATCGATTTTTGCGCAGGCCGCGACCGCACGTTGCGCTTCGAATGGATGATCGAGTAATTCTTTGGGAAATTGCATCGCCCATCGCACGTTCGTTAGGCGGCCGTAAAGCTCGCCGTTGATGAAATTGGCGCAGCGGCCAAAAAACAAGCCGAGTGGCGCCGTAACCACGAGGTTATCGCCAAGGTTGGTCCAGGAAATTTTATGCCGCCGCGCATAGTAAAAGGTGAATCCGAGAAGACCGAGCATTCCCCCATGACTCGACATCCCACCTTTCCAGATCTCCAAAATTGAAACCGGCTGGCCCAACATCTCCGGCGCGTAGAAAAATATGTATCCCAACCTTCCGCCGACGATCACTCCGAATAGCGCCGCACCAGTAATGAAGTCGCTAACTTTGGCGGCGGACAAATCAGCATAACCACGTTTCGCCAACCAGCGGAACAAGAAATAGCTGGAAAGAAACGCGGCCACGTAGGCCAGGCCATACCAGCGCGGACCAACATTGTCGTAGATCCGGAAAATCAGCGGGTTAAGATCGTGGACGTAATAGGCAATCATTCGTTAGGCACGACCTGAAAGCGTTATTCGGCGGCGAGTCGCACATTGCTGTAACGTTTTTCGCCGGTCACTTCGCGTCCGAACCAGCTGGGCGGCTTAAATTTTCGGCAACTTTCGTGGCTCGGAAATTCTACTTCTGCGACCATCAGTCCGCTGTTTCGGCCGTGATAAATATCGATCTCGATTGTGAGATTCTTCCACGGAATTTCGTAGCGCGTCTTGCGCAAGCGCCGGCCGCTCGTTGCCGGCCAAAGGGTCGAGAATTGCTTCGGACTCAGCCTGATCTCGCGCTCTTCGCGCGCAGCGCCACGGCCAACCTTGAAAGTGAGTGTGACCGTTCTCGCTTTTTTGCGCAGGCGAACATGGCGTCCGCCCGGTTCATTCGCGAGATAGCCTTGTGCGATCGAGAAATGACGCGAGCGCAAAATCTCGATTGGCAGGCGCTTGAGCAGGAATTTTCGTTCGATCTCCCGCGATGAAACATGGTGCGGCCGGCGCATCTATCGACTCAAACGTTTTTGCAAAAAATGCCAAGACTTAAAAGTTCCGGCGGGCTTGCGCCGTCGACTCGTCAGACCAGATCAACCAAACCGGCCGGTGATATAATCCTCGGTTTTCTTCTCTTTGGGATTCGTGAAAATCCGGACGCTATCGTCGAATTCAATTAGCCGGCCCATGTAGAAGAAAGCGGTCTTATCGGACACGCGGCTGGCCTGCTGCATGTTGTGAGTAACGATCACGATCGTATAACTCTCGCTTAGCTGGTGAATCAACTCCTCGATTTTCATCGTCGCAATCGGATCGAGAGCGGAGGCCGGCTCGTCCATCAACAACACCTCCGGTTGCACGGCGATGGCGCGAGCAATGCAAAGCCGCTGTTGCTGGCCGCCAGACAAGCTAATTCCGGGTTTGCTCAGATCGTCTTTGACCTCATCCCAAAGAGCCGACAGGCGCAGCGATTGCTCGAGCCGCTCTTGAAGAAGACGACGATCACGCACGCCGTTGAGTCGCAAACCGACCAGCACATTGTCGGCAATCGACATGGTCGGAAATGGATTCGACTTCTGGAAAACCATCCCGATACGGCGACGGATCACCGCCGGATCTACGTCGCTGGCGTAGAGATTTTTCCCGTTGAAGAGAATTTGACCTTCCACACGAGTGTGCGGCACGAGCTCGTGCATGCGGTTAAGACAGCGCAGAAAAGTCGACTTGCCGCAGCCGCTTGGTCCAATGATCGCCGTTATCATCTTCGGCGGGATGTCGATTGTCACATCCTCGACCGCACGCTTCGACCCGTACCAAACCGAAAGGCTGCGGGCCTGAAATACTGCGCTCTCGCTGGTCGGTTGATTGTCGTTCGCGTTCGAATCAACGGCTGTACCAGCCGGCACCTCCCCTGGCTTCTTCAACGATTGATCCATTGTCGCGATTTCCATCATTACGAAGTTTGTGTAGCGCGTTCCCGGGTAAAAAAGCGAACCAAAATATTAATAAGGAATATACCAGCCAGGAGTACAAGCGCACCTGCCCATGCCTGGCGATGCCAATCATCGTAGGGTGAAATCGCGTACGTGAAAATTTGCAACGGCAGCGCGGCAATCGGCTCGTGCAAACTGTGATTCCAAAAACGATTACCGAACGCAGTAAAAAGGAGTGGAGCCGTTTCGCCCGCCACTCGCGCCAGTGCGAGTAACGTCGCGGTGACGATGCCCTTCGATGCGGTTTTCATCACTATGTTTACGATGGTTCGCCAGCGGCTAATCCCAAGCGCAAGCGCCGCTTCCCTATAGCCATTTGGCACTAGCAAAAGCACTTCCTCCGTGGTCCGCATGATCAGTGGGACCATCATCAGACCGAGGGCGAGTCCACCCGCATAAGCCGAAAATCCCTTGAACGGGAGCACAACCAGTCCGTAGACAACCACGCCCCACGTAATCGACGGAACGCCGTTCAAGACGTCGGCGACGAAACGAAGCATGGCGTTCCCGCGCGCCGAACCATATTCGGCCAGGTAAACTCCGCCCAAAACTCCAACCGGAATTCCGACTGCCGATGCCAGCGCCAGCAATTCAAAGGAACCAACGATTGCGTTCACCATTCCGCCGCCGATTTCGCCAACCGGCTTGGGAAGTTTGGTAAAAAAATCAAGGTTAACCGAACTGGCGCCGTTGCGCAGCAGATGCCAGAAAACCAGAGCCAGCGGAGCGATTACCAAAATTGCGGATGCAAACGCGACCGCCGATGCCATCGCGCTCTTCCATTTCCGCCAGGTGTGACGATTTGCGGTTACGAATTTCATTTTATTGGACCGCCCGCGCCCCGCCAGAGCCTGCGCCGCCGCGAATTGTCCGCAAGAGAAGTTGCGCCAGTAAATTCGCCAGGATGGTGACACCGAAAAGAACCAGCGCGATCTCGAATAGAGCTTGAAGATAAATATCGGTCGTCGCTTCGGTGAACTCGTTTGCGATCACACTGGCCAGAGTATAGCCAGGCGCGAAAAGCGAAGCTGAAATCTGCGGCGTATTGCCAATTACCATCGTCACCGCCATCGTTTCGCCGAGGGCTCGCCCAAGGCCGAGGATCACCGCGCCGAACAATCCTTTTTTTGCATAACTTAGAACGGCGATGCGTGTGACTTCCCAACGGGTGGCGCCAAGCGCATACGCGGCTTCCCGTTGCAAGTTTGGGACGCTGCGCAAGATCTCGCGCGAGACGGACGTGATGATCGGCAAAATCATGACTGCGATAATGATTCCGCCGGCCAGCATGCTGACCCCGTAGATCGGACCGCTGAAAAACGGCGTCCACCCGAACAATTTCTTCAGAAATGGAAATGGATAATCCCGAAGCCAGGGGATCATCACGAAGATTCCCCACAGACCGAGAATCACGCTCGGAATGGCGGCCAGCATTTCAATCAGCGAAGTGATCGGCTGCCGGATCCAAAGCGGGGCAAGTTCGGTCAAATAAATCGCGGTCGCAATGCTCAACGGAACCGCCAGCAGCAGGGCGATCAATGACGAAACCGCCGTTCCGAAAATGAATGGCAACGCCCCGAACTTTTCGGTCACCGGGTTCCAGGTGGATGTCGTGAGAAAATGAAAACCAAACTTTTGGATTGCAAGAGATGAGCCCCGCGCCAGTTGCCAGCCCACCAAAAAGACCAGTAGAACAACTACGAGGGCCATCGTAAGCGCCAAAGTCTCAAAAGCCTTGTCGCCGAATCTTGACGGCGGCTTCATCTTCGCCGCCACTGCGCCCGGCTCTCCCGAAATTACAGCTGGATTAATCGCGAGAGCCATCGGGAAGTGTCGAACCTACATTTTGATTTCGTCGACTCGCTTCAGCACGCGATCCCGCAGCGCTTCTGGGAGAGAAGCATAATCAAGTTGCTGCGCCATGCCCTCACCTTTGGTCAGCGCCCATTTCAAGAACTCGACCAATTTTTTGCCCTTTGCTGCATCCTTCTGCTGTTCGTAAACCAAAAGCCAGGTCGCTCCGCAAATTGGGTAGGCCTCTTTCCCTGGGGCATTGGTGATCGAGAATCGGAAATCATCCGGAATTTGCGCAGTCGCCATCGCCGCGGTGATGGATTGCAGCGTCGGCTTCACGAATTCGCCATCAGAATTTTTCACTTCGGCGTACGGCATTTTGTTTTGGATCGCATAAATCAATTCAACGTAGCCCACCGCGCCTTGCGTTTGTTTGATTTGGCCGGCGACCCCTTCGTTTCCCTTTCCACCGAGCCCGGTCGGCCAATTGACGGAAGTATTCGTTCCGACCTTTTCCTTCCATTCGGGACTGATCTTGCTCAAATAATCGGTCCAAATGTAAGTGGTTCCACTGCCGTCAGAACGATGGACCACGATCAGATCCGAATCGGGCAAATTTACGCCCGGATTTAGCGCGACAAGTTTCGGATCGTTCCACTTCTTGATCGTGCCGAGAAAAATCCCGGCGATCACGTCGGCATCGACTTTCAACGCCGGATTTCCGGGCAAATTGTAAGCCAGCACATCCGCGCCGGCGACCGTTGGGATGTGAAGAATCTTCCCGGGCGCTTTCGCCAGATTGTCATCGCTCATCGGGCCATCTGATGCGCCGAAGTCGACAGTTTGTGCGAGGATTTGCTTTTGACCCCCGCCGGAGCCAATCGACTGGTAATTGAAACGAACGGAAGGGTCGACTTTGGCATATTCGTCGAACCATTTCGAGTAGATCGGATATGGAAAGGTCGCGCCCGCGCCATTAATCGTCATTTGCGCCTGCGC
>DASPUI010000174.1:0-2176 GCA_035622995.1 Chthoniobacterales bacterium | reverse complement strand
GTTTCGTTCGCCGCTCCGACCAAGGATGCAATGATGGAAAAGGAAAAGGGCGCCTGGCAGGCGTTCAAGGACAAAAAAGAAGCCGATTTCAAAAAGCTCGTCGATAAAGACTTCCTCGGCGTTTACGTCGAAGGCGTCTTTGACGTGGCCAAAGAATTGGACGCAATGAAAAACTGGGACATGAAATCATTCGAGATTAGCGACTACAAAATTTTCTCGGACGAGAAGGATGTCGTGGTTGCAACCTACATCGTCAAAATCGACGGCACCTACAATGGCCAGGATGCCTCCGGCACCTACAATTGCGGATCGGTTTGGAAAGCCGAGAACGGCAAGTGGATGGCAATTTTCCATACCAACGTCAAACAAGCCGCCGCTCAATAGCTTCTTTTAACCGATTTGCAGTAGCGGCCGTCTATGACCGCCGCATTTAGATCACTATCGCGGCAAATGAAGCTGAAATGGTGACCGGGCAACCGGTCGCGCTTTTTGTGCGAGGTTTTTCGTACGGGGTGATCGTTTTGTCGGCCATGGCCGTTTCGCTCGCCGCGTCCGACCACGACGACTTCATCGCCCGCGAACAAGCGGTCTGGAACGCATTCAAGAATAAGAACGCGGATGCGGTGAAGAAACTGGTCTCGACCGATGTCGTGGCGGTTTACCCGGACGGAATGTACAACTTCCAGCAGCGATTGGATTCGATGGACAAGATCGAGATGAAATCGTTTTCATTGAGCGATTTCAATATCGTGAGGCCCGCCGCCGGCGTGGCAGTGATTTCATACAAAGCCAAAGTGGAAAACGAAGACGGGACTTTGAGCGAATTGAACTGCGGCACCGTGTGGAAAATACAAAACGGCGAATGGAAAGCCGTCTTTCACGCCGACATGCCGGCGCAATCGCAAAAATAATTTCTACTTTCTCCATTCTTAATTTTGACTTAGCATAAACGAAACAGCGGGGGAGCCGGATGGCTGAGAGTCCCGCTACTTGGCAGTGTTGAAACGTTCAGCATTTATCAGCGAGGCGATTAGGCCGAGCGTGGGTCAGTGCTGGCGCAGAGATAAACAAGTAGCCGGAGACCCCTTGAACCTGATGCGGGTAATGCCGACGCAGGGAGATCAGCCAGCCGTTTGTTTCTTCGCGCGGTAATTTTCTAACCACGATGGATACGAAGGTGAATGGCGAGAACGGCACGAAGTCTCAACTCCTCAACGGCGCACGCTCTCAACCTGACGCGATGCCCAACAGCCGTCGCGTTTATGTTGCCGGCGCGTTGCATCCCGACATTCGCGTGCCGTTCCGCGAAATAACTCTCGCGCCGACCAAAACCATTTCCGGCGAGATCGAGATCAACGAACCAGTCTACGTTTACGACACATCCGGCCCGTGGGGAGATTCCCATTGCCGTTGCGATGCTGAGCATGGATTAGAGCCGCTGCGTCGCGATTGGATTTTGAAACGCGGCGACGTCGAGGAGATCGAGGGGCGACTTGTTAGGCCACAAGACGACGGCTTTCTTTCGGAGAAGCATGCTGCATCGAAGAATGGAAACGGAAGCGGCAGCCAGCCGTTCAATCGCGCGCAGAGAAAAGTTCTGCGCGCCAAGTCTGGCGCGGTCACGCAGCTTGCGTACGCGCGCCGCGGCATCATCACGCCCGAAATGGAATTCATTGCAGTCCGTGAGAGTCACGGACTGCAATGTAGGAATGAGAAAGTAGAAAGTAGAAATGATTTAAGGCAGCAGCACCCCGGCAATTCGTTTGGCGCAGCGATTCCAAAAGAAATAATTCCAGAGTTCGTTCGCTCCGAAGTGGCCCGCGGCCGCGCCATCATTCCCGCGAACATCAACCATCCCGAGTCCGAGCCGATGATCATCGGCCGCAACTTTTTGGTGAAGATCAACGCCAACATCGGCAACAGCGCCGTGGCGTCGTCGATCGAGGAAGAAGTGGAGAAGATGCGGTGGGCCACCAAATGGGGCGCCGACACGGTCATGGACCTGAGCACAGGCAAAAACATTCACGCCACCCGGGAATGGATTATCAGAAACAGTCCGGTTCCTATCGGAACTGTGCCGATCTATCAGGCACTCGAAAAAGTCGGCGGCCGGGCCGAGGAGCTAACCTGGGATATATATAGAGACACCCTCATCGAACAGGCGGAGCAGGGGGTC
>DASPUI010000173.1:0-20679 GCA_035622995.1 Chthoniobacterales bacterium | reverse complement strand
TGGAATTATTTCAACCACCGGAGTTGGTGGGTTAACGCTCGGCGGAGGGATCGGACATCTTACCCGCAAATACGGCCTGACAATCGACAATCTACTCTCGGCCGATGTCGTCCTCGCCAATGGAAAATTCGTGAAAGCTAACGCCGACGAAAATTCCGATTTGTTCTGGGCTCTGCGCGGTGGTGGCGGAAATTTCGGGATTGTGACCGCTTTCACATTCAAGCTCCATCCAATCGATACGATCTATGGCGGCCCGATGCTCTACGAACTGAGCGAGGCGGCGACAATCATGAAATGGTATCGCGCGCTGATTACGACCGCTCCGGATGAGTTGAACGGCTTCTTCGCCTTTTTGACCGTGCCGCCCGGACCACCATTTCCCGAACATCTTCACCTCAAGAAAATGTGCGGCATCGTTTGGGCGTACGTTGGACCTCAAGCAAAAGCTGAAGAAACATTCAAACCTATTCGCGCTTTCAAAAAACCGGCGCTCGATTTGGTCGGAGCATTGCCGCAACCAGCCTTGCAGACAATGTTCGACACGCTTTATCCGCCGGGATTGCAGTGGTACTGGAAAGCTGATTTTGTGAACGAATTAAGCGACGATGCCATCGCCCAGCATGTTCGCTTTGGCGAAAGCCTGCCCTCGATGCATTCCACCATGCATCTGTACCCGATCAACGGGGCCGCCGCGCGCGTCGGCAAGAACGATACGGCCTGGAACTATCGAAAAGCGAATTGGGCTCAGGTCATGGTCGGGGTTGATCCCGATCCGGCAAATAACGAAAAGACCATTGCCTGGGCCAGGAGTTACTACGATGCGTTGCATCCCTATTCTGCCGGCGGCGCCTACGTCAACTTCATGATGGCAGACGAGGGCGAAGATCGCGTGAAAGCAACTTATGGCGACAACTACGAACGGCTGGTCGCGATCAAAGGTAAATACGATCCGGAAAACTTCTTTCGAGTAAATCAGAACATCAAGCCTTCGAAAGCAGCTTGATGACACGGATTCAAGCTAATGAACGCAAATGAATTGAAGGCGTTGCAAGCGCCGATCAAGAATCGTTATCGCGAGCGTCCTGAGACCGCTTCGATCACCCTTCGGGCCGAAGGCAAAATTGGTGAGGGCCTCACCTGCAATATTCAGACGGGCAGAGCGTTGATCGAAGCCGGCCTTCATCCCGCGACGGGCGGCAGCGGACTTAGCGTGTGTTCGGGCGATATGTTACTGGAAGCCCTGGTTGCGTGCGCCGGAGTCACTCTGCGCGCGGTCGCCACCGCGCTCGACATCCCTTTGCGCGACGCGACCGTTTGCGCCGAGGGCGATCTCGATTTCCGAGGGACTCTGGCCATTTCCAAGGAAGTCCCGGTTGGTTTCCACCAGATCCGCTTGCATTTCGAATTGGATACCGATGCGACCAAGGACGAAATCGCCACGCTTCTTCGTCTGACCGAACGCTATTGCGTCGTTTACCAGACATTGGCCCACCCCCCGCGGATCGACATCACTCATCGGGTGGCATCGCAGTAGATTTACGGTCATAACCGTATTAATCTAGAGGCCTCGTTATGCCGGCTTACATGGACATTCACGAAATTCCCGGCGGCGTTACCGCCGACGCAATCGCCAAAGCGCACGAGCAGGATGTCAAAATACAAAGCAAGTACGGCGTCTGCTATCACAAGTATTGGGTCAACGAAAAAGCGGGAAAAGTTTTTTGTCTGTGCCATGCGCCCAACGCCGAAGCCGCGGCTCAAGTCCATCGAGAGGCGCACGGTCAAGCAGCAGATAAAATTATCCAGGTTGAGCCTGAAGTTGCCGACTTGTTCCTTGGCGGCAGCGAAGTAAATGATGCCGGCGCCGTCTTGCTTCCCGGCGTTGAGGCCGATGCTCGCGATCCGGGCATTCGCACGATTTTGTTTACCGACATCGTTGGCTCAACGTCGCTCACTCAACGCATCGGAGACGAAGCAGCGATGGAAATACTCTACATTCACGATAAAATCGTGCGCGACGCACTCGGTGAGCTGGGCGGCCGCGAAATCAAGCATCTCGGCGACGGCATCATGGCATCGTTCGTTTCAGCCGCGAGCGCGGTCAAGTGTGCGACCCGCGTTCAGCGCGATGTCACCAAGCACGGAACGGAGAATGTGGAGCGCTCGATCAAGGTTCGGGTCGGCGTCGCGGCCGGTGAACCGGTCGAGCGTCACGATGATTTGTTCGGCTGCACCGTCCAACTTGCCGCGCGGCTCTGTTCCCACGCGCAACCGGAACAGATTCTCGTTTCCAACGTCGTCGCCGAATTGTGCCAAGGAAAAATACTTCCCTTTGAAGAAATCGGCGACGTCGTCCTCAAAGGATTCGAACAACCGGTCCGTGTTCACGCTGTCTCGTGGTCGAGCGAAGCTACGACAGTGTAATTTGCGTGACTTGTGCGGCTTGAAGGAATCGATCATGTTGCGTTGAGCGTTCGCGACGTCGAACGATCGGCTCAGTGGTACATCGATGTTTTGGGATTCGAGCGGCGATACGCGGACGTTTGGGGCGACGTGCCGACATTTATCGGCAACGGAACAACCGCGTTGGCGCTGTTTCCAGCCGAATCAGAATCAAAATCTTCAACCCCGGACAAAATTCGAATGCTCCACCTCGCTTTTCGAGCGGATCGCAAGAATTTTTTGGCCGCACAAGACGAACTAAAACGCCGCGGAATCGAATTCGAGTTTCAAGATCACGAAATCTCACACTCGATTTATTTTTATGATCTCGACCGACACGAACTCGAAATCACCACCTACGATTTGGCCTGACGTCGGCCGGTTTGGAATTCCTCGCCAAGCTGCCAGATTCGTTCGTTGTCGCTAATGTTCCGCCGGCCTCACGAATGAAGCAATTATCTCGCTTAAAAATCTCGATCGTCCCATTAGCGATCTTGTTGCTGTCGACTCAAACACATGCGCAGAACGAGACGCGCCCAGCAATGATTGGCAGCGGCCCTGATTCAGTTGTGGCAAATCTTCATTATCCGCCCAAGGCGAAAGCCGCAAAAAGAGAAGCGGCCATTCCCTTTTATTGTGAGGTCGGGCCACGCGGCAAATCGGATCATTTTCAGCTCTACGGTTCGGACGACAAGGCGGAATTCAGCCTGGCGCTGCTGGCGGCCTTAAAAAAGGGACGCTTTGAGCCCGCGATATCGAACGGTCGTCCCGTTTCGGTGATTATCGGTGGAACGGCTTTTTTTATGTTTCAAGAAAATCAACCCACGATCGCAGTCATGCTTTCTACAGCTGACAGGCAGAAGACGGCTGCGCTTGGGAATTACATTCAGCCACAAATGCTCGGGAGCAGCAGCGATTTCCGCCGGAAAATTTGGAAAGCCCATTTCGATAAGAACATTCATTTGCAAAATGGAGTACATCCCGGAGCCGCGGCGGTCGTTGACGTCGATCAGGACGGAAATCTTGTCGGCATGAAAATCCAGGCGGAATCTCCGACCGATTCGGGATGGGGAGCATTACTCTTGAAAGCACTCCAGACCGCGAGATTTATTCCGGCGCTCGAGAATGGACAACCGGTGGGTGGACAATTCGACATCATCGTTAATTACGACGACTTGCGCGATCCAGACGAAGCGCCCGTTGGGTCACATCTTTTGCGCGATGATTTCGGACGTTGAGCGAGAATAAAATCCCCAACCTTTAGGCCACGCGGCCGCAACAGTTTTTGTATTTCTTGCCGCTGCCGCACGGACAAGGTTCGTTCCGGCCGACTTTCGGCAACGAGCGCCGCGCGGGAAGGTCAACAGTTAACTCGCCTGCGCCGTCGCCGCCATTCTCGCCACCTGCTGCAATAGCGTGCGCTGGCTGAGCCTGGCGGGCACGCATCGTTGGCACATTCGATCCGGGAACCGGCGCCTGTTCCTTCAAAAGAAATTGCGGGAGGCTCGCCAGAAAATTTTCGAATGCCTGCAGATTCGACGTGCTGCGGAAAAGATTATGCAGCACTTCGTTCTTAATATTCGCCATCAACTCGACGAACATGTCGTACGCTTCCGCCTTGTACTCGATCAGCGGATCTTTTTGGGCATACGCGCGCAGATAAACGCCTTCGCGCAATGCATCCATTGCGTAAAGATGCTCCTGCCAGAGTCGATCGATCGCGTTCAAAATGATGTAACGCTCCAGGCTTTTGACCGCAGTCGGTTCTTCATGGCTGGATTTTCGCTCGTACGCCTCCTTGATCCTGCCGATCAGGAATTTGCCGTTGCCTTCGTCATCGCGTGTCTCAAACGCCGCTTTCTCTTTCGTTAGGCCGAGCGGGAAGGTCGTGTTGACCCAATTCATCAAGCCACCGTAGTTCGGTTCGTCGATGTCGAGATATTCCGCCACTTTCGCCGGGACCGCTTCGTCGATTACTTCGTAAATAAGGTTTCTGGGTTCTTCGGAATCGATGACTTCGTTGCGATAAGTGTAAATCACTTCGCGCTGATTGTTCATCACGTCGTCCATGTCGAGCGTGCGTTTGCGAATCATGTAATTGCGCTGCTCGACTCGCTTCTGCGCCGTCTCGACCGATTTATTCAGCCATGGGTGCTCGAGTTCCTGGCCCTGTTCGAGCCCAAAGCGTTCCATGATTCGCGTCATGCGATCGGCCGCGCCGAAGTTGCGCATCAGATCGTCCTCGAAGCTGACATAAAAGCGCGAGGAGCCCGGATCGCCCTGGCGCGCACAACGGCCGCGCAATTGTCGATCGATTCGGCGTGACTCGTGTCGCTCGGTCCCGATCACCATCAGCCCACCTTTCTCCGGCACGCCCGAGCCGAGTTTAATATCGGTCCCGCGGCCGGCCATGTTAGTCGAAATCGTGACCGTCCCGGGCTGACCTGCGCGCGCGACGATTTCCGCTTCCTGCATGTGAAACTTCGCGTTCAAAACGTTATGCGGAATTTTTTCGCGCTTGAGCATTCGGCTCAGCAGCTCGCTCGCCTCCACGCTGACGGTGCCAACCAGCACCGGTTGTTCGCGCGCGTGCGACTCCTTGATTTCGTTAATGACCGCGTTGTATTTCTCTCGCCGCGTTTTATAGATGCGGTCGTTTGCGTCTTTGCGCGCGATCGGTCGATTGGTTGGAACCACGTTGACGTCGAGTTTGTAAATGTCGTGAAACTCGTTCGCCTCGGTTTCGGCCGTACCGGTCATGCCGGCGAGTTTTTGATATAGCCGGAAATAATTTTGAATCGTGATCGTCGCCAGCGTTTGCGTTTCGCGGTCGATCTGCACCCCTTCCTTCGCTTCGACCGCCTGGTGCAATCCATCGCTCCAGCGACGCCCCGGCATTTTGCGGCCGGTAAATTCATCGACGATGACGACCTTGTTCTCTTCGACGACGTATTGCACGTCCTTCTCGAACACGCAGTAGGCCTTGAGTAATTGCGAGATGTTGTGAATTCGTTCCGCTTGCGCATCACAATGCTGCTGGCGCTCGGTTTTTTTCTTGTCCTTTTCTTCGTCCGATAGCGAAGTGTCGAGATCGATCTCGGTAAACTCGCTGATCAAATCCGGCAGGACAAACGCGTTCGGGTCTTCCGGGTTCAAAAAGACCCGGCCTTGCTCGGACAGATCGGCGTCATTCGACTTCTCATCGATGGTGAAAAAAAGTTCTTCCTTAAGCTGGAATAATTCTTCTTTGCGCGTGTCCTGGTAAAACGAGAGCTCAGCCTTGTCGATGGCCCGCCGTTTGTCCGGATCCTCCATCATTCGGAGCAATTGTTTGTTGCGCGGCTGACCGAGCTTCACCTTGAACATGAGCAGACCGCCAGCTTCGAAATCGTTCTGCTCGAATTTTTCCAGCGCTTCGCTCGCCAGCCGATTGCAAAGCATGTTCTGCTTGCGCACCAGCTGCTCGATCAGCGGTTTCCATTTGTCGTATTGATGCGTCGAAACCGTAGCCGGACCGCTGATGATCAACGGCGTCCGCGCTTCATCGATCAGGATCGAATCCACTTCGTCAACGATCGCAAAATGATAACCACGCTGGACCTGTTGCTCGCGGGTTGTGGCCATGCCGTTGTCGCGCAAATAATCGAAGCCGAACTCGCTGTTGGTGCCGTAAGTGATGTCGCAGGCGTACTGCTGCCGGCGCTCGTTAGGCTCCTGGTCGTGCTGGATGCAGCCGACTGTCAGGCCAAGAAACGTATAAAGCTGTCCCATCCACTCCGCATCACGTCGCGCCAGGTAATCGTTGACCGTGACAAGATGGGCCCCCCGTCCGGTTAGCGCGTTGAGATAAAGCGGCAGGGTCGCGACCAGCGTTTTCCCCTCGCCTGTCGCCATTTCGGCAATTCGGCCGCGATGCAGAACGATTCCGCCAACGAGTTGGACATCGAAATGCACCATGTCCCACGTCATCGGCTGGTCGCAGACGGTGAAGCTATGTTTCCGTTCTTTCAGGCGGCGCGCGCCGTTTTTCACCACCGCGAACGCTTCCGGCAAAATCTCGTCCAGCCGCCGCCATCGATCTTCGACCTCTGGAATCTTGGACAATTCTTCCTTCCAGGCCGCGGTTTTCGCGCGCAAAGCGTCGTCGGACAAGCCCTTGAATTGCTCGTCCAGTTCGTTAATTCGGCGCACAGTCGGCGCCAGCCGCTTGAGCTCACGGGTGTTTTTCGACCCTAAAATCTTCTTTAAAATCCATCCAACCATGTCGAGTTCAATATCGACGAGATTCCGTCGTTTGTCATTCGAGAGCGCACTCGTTAAGCTCGTCCATGCATAAAATCAATGCCGCAATTGTGGACTATGGCGTCGCCATGATTGCGCCGCGCGCATCGGTGCCTAAGCTCGGAGCATGAAGAAAATCATTTCGACCTCCGAAGCCCCGGCCGCCCTCGGGCCGTATTCTCAGGCGGTTCGTACCGGATCGACAATTTACTGTGCTGGCCAGATTCCCCTCGATCCAAAGACCGGCCAAATCGTTGCTGGCGGAGTTGACGTCCAAACACGGCGTGTAATGGAAAACATCCGTGCAGTTTTGAGAACTGAGCAGTTGAACTTCGACCATGTTGTCAAAACCACAATTTTTCTTGCGGATCTCGGCGATTTTCAGACGGTGAACGAAATCTACGGATCGTATTTCACACAGGCGCCACCGGCACGTTCAACTGTTCAAGTTGCGGCGCTGCCGAAGGGAGCGCGCGTTGAAATCGAGGTCATCGCGGTGGCGGACGCGGGCGAGCAGACCGTGGCCGACACGTCGGGATAAGTTGTAACCGTGGCGACGGTCTGCGACCATCGCTCAGGCAAAGATTTGCGACGCTCAAAGAGCGCCGCTACAAAGAATAAATGAGCGACGATCTCCTTGGTCTCTTTCGCAAAACCGGTGCGTTGCTCGACGGTCATTTTATTTTGCGTTCTGGCTTGCACAGCCGGCAATATTTCCAAGGTGCGTTGCTACTCCAGTATACAGACGTCGCGGCGCATGTTTGCAGCCTGCTGGCAGATAAATTGCGCGGTTTTGCCGGCGACTCGGTCATCTCACCTGCTCTTGGCGGAATCGTTGTCGGCCAGGAGGTTGCGCGTTCGTTAGGCAAACGCCATATTTTTGTCGAGAAGGAAAACGCGAAATTAGTTCTGCGGCGCGGGTTTAGAATCGAAAAGGGAGAAAAATTCGTGGTGGTTGAAGATGTGGTGACACGTGGCGGCCGGGTCCAGGAAACAATCGACATCGTTCAGGCAAACGGTGGAACGGTCTGCGCCGTCGGGGTGATTGTGGATCGAAGCGGTGGATCAAAACCAAACTTCGGTTGCCCGTTCGTGAACCTCGTGGAAATGAAGATGGAAACATTCGAGCCAGACAATTTACCGCCGGACCTTGCGAAGATTCCGGCGACAAAACCTGGAAGCAAGTAGTGGATCGCACCGCAGAACCAAAATCAGTTTCAAGGGCAACAACCCAACCGGCCACCCGCGGGCTTGTCTCGACGTTTTACCATTCCTCGGTTGGGAAAAAAATGATCGTAGCCGTGACTGGGATCATTTTGATCTTGTTCGTCATCGGCCATTTGTTAGGCAATCTCCAAATTTTTCTCGGGCCGGAGTGGATCAACGGTTACTCGCAACACCTTCACGATTTGGGTCCGATTCTCTGGGCAATCCGGATTTTTCTTCTCGCCACCGTGATCATTCACATTTACGTGACGATTCGGCTGGCAATCGACAATCGCCGGGCACGGCCGGAAGCGTATCAAGAGAAACGCCATATCAAGGCCACTTTTGCATCGCGGCACATGGTGATGAGCGGCCTTATCATCCTCGCGTTCGTCATTTATCACCTCGCCCATTTCACCGTTCGCGTAACCGACCGACGTTTCGCGCTACTGAAAATGGATCCATCAGGCCATTACGACGTTTATTCGATGATGGTTTACGGGTTTCAGAATCCTTACGTTACTGCGTTTTATGTCTTGGGATTGTTTCTACTTACGCTGCATTTGAGCCACGGTTCGTCCAGTTTCTTCCAGTCGCTCGGACTCAATAATCAGAAATTGGCGCCGCGCCTGGCCGCCGGTGGACGGATTTTCGCCTGGCTGCTTTTTATTGGCTACACCTCGATCCCGGTCGCAGTTCTTCTCGGACTGGTTCAACCTGCCCAGCAGCTATGATCGGGTCGCTCGAGGCAAAGATTCCGCCGGGCCCGCTGGCGCAAAAGTGGACGAGCCATAAAGATCATTCGCGACTGATTAGTCCAAATAATCGGCGCAAATTTGAGATCGTCATTGTTGGTAGTGGTCTCGCCGGCGGCTCAGCCGCAGCCACGCTCGGTGAATTGGGATATCAGGTGAGATGCTTTTGTTACCAGGATTCGCCGCGTCGTGCCCATTCAATTGCGGCACAAGGCGGAATCAACGCCGCCAAAAATTATCAAAACGACGGCGACAGCGTTTATCGATTGTTCTACGACACGATCAAAGGCGGCGATTTTCGATCGCGTGAGGCGAACGTTTACCGCCTGGCGGAGGTGAGCGCGAACATTATCGATCAGTGCGTGGCGCAGGGCGTGCCGTTTGCGCGCGAGTACAGCGGCTATCTCGCCAATCGATCGTTCGGAGGAGCGCAGGTTTCACGAACATTTTATGCGCGCGGCCAAACAGGGCAGCAATTGTTGCTCGGCTGCTACCAGGCGCTTTGCCGCCAGATTGCAAGCGGCAACGTGCAGATGTTTCCACAAACCGAAATGCTCGATCTGGTTATCGTCGATGGGCACGCAAAGGGCGTGGTTACCCGCAATCTGCGGACTGGGAAAATCGAGAAACATGCAGCTGACGCGGTTGTCCTTGCCACCGGCGGCTACGGCAATGTCTTTTATCTCTCAACCAATGCGCGCGGCTGCAACGTGACCGCGACTTATCGGGCTTACAAAAAAGGCGCGCTCTTTGCCAATCCTTGCTTTACCCAAATCCATCCAACCTGCATTCCGCACTCGGGTGAATATCAATCCAAATTGACGCTGATGTCGGAATCGTTGCGGAATGACGGTCGCGTTTGGGTGCCGAAACGGAAGGAAGATTGCATCAAGTCGCCCAACGACATTGCGCAGCAGGACCGCGATTACTATCTCGAACGCAAATATCCGAGTTACGGAAACCTTTCTCCACGCGACATTGCCTCCCGAGCGGCGAAAGAGGTTTGTGATGAAGGGCGTGGCGTCGGTCCCGGTGGGCGCGGCGTTTATCTCGATTTCGCGGATGCCATTCGGCGTCTGGGCGAGCCAACCATTGCTGAACGCTATGGCAATTTGTTCGAAGTTTATGAAAAAATCACGGGCGAGAATGCCTATCGCGTTCCAATGCGGATTTATCCCGCGATCCATTACACCATGGGCGGGCTCTGGGTGGATTATAACTTGATGAGCAATGTTCCGGGCCTTTTCGTGATCGGCGAGGCAAATTTTTCCGATCACGGCGCAAACCGTTTAGGCGCCAGTGCGTTGATGCAGGGTTTGGCGGACGGCTATTTCGTTCTACCTGAAACGCTGCCGAATTACCTGGCTGGTCAGATGGGTAAACGGCCTTCGACTGACAATCACGAATTCAAAAAGGCGGAAAGTGAAGTCTGCAACCGTCTCGAGAATTTATTAAAGATAAACGGTTCACGCTCTCTCGATTCGATTCATCGCGAACTCGGTACCCTCCTTTGGGACAAGTGCGGAATGGCGCGGAACAAAAAAGGGCTTGAGGAAGCGCTGGCGAAGATTCCTGTGTTACGCCAGCAGTTTTGGAAGGATGTCCGGGTGCCTGGCCAAAACGAAGATTTCAATCAATCGCTCGAACGGGCCGGACGCGTGGCCGACTTTCTCGAATTTGCCGAACTTCTGTGCATCGATGCTCTGACCCGGGACGAATCCTGCGGCGCCCATTTTCGCGAAGAACACCAGACGCCGGAGGGTGAGGCATTGCGCGATGACGAGAAGTTCGCCGACGTGTTCGCCTGGGAATTTCAGGGGGCCAATGGAGGTATCACGCCACCCAGATTACATCGGGAGCCGCTCCATTTTGAAACCGTGCATCTGGCCCAGCGCAGCTACAAATGAATTCGGAGACAGAACAACTATGAACTTCCGGTTGAAAATCTGGAGACAAAAAAACCGGCAGTCACAAGGACGACTGGTCGATTACGATGCACCGGACATCTCTGAAAACGCGTCACTCTTGGAAATGCTCGATATTGTAAACGAGCGTCTCGTCCTGAGAGGCGAGCAACCGATCGCGTTCGATTCGGATTGTCGCGAAGGAATTTGCGGCACCTGCTGCCTCACGATCGACGGGGAAGCGCACGGGCCAGATCATCCCGGGGCGGCCTGCGAGCTTTACATGCGCAAATTTCAGGATGGCGAGACGATCACGATCGAGCCGTTCCGGGTAAAATCCTTTCCAGTGGTAAAAGATTTGGTCGTCGATCGAAGCTCCCTCGATCGCATCGTGCAAGCTGGCGGGTTCATTTCCGCGCGTGCGGGCTCCGCGCCGGAAGCAAATTCAATCCTCGTTCCCAAGCCTGACGCCGATCTGGCAATGGAAGCAGCCGCCTGCATCGGGTGCGGCGCATGCGCCGCCGCATGCCCAAACGCCTCGGCAATGTTGTTTACCGCGGCGAAAGTTTCGCATCTTGCGCTCTTGCCCCAAGGCTCTCCCGAACGAACCCAGCGCGTTGCGAACATGGTCAACACGATGGATGCGGAGGGTTTCGGCAATTGCACCAACACCTACGAGTGTGAAGCGGTTTGTCCGGCCGAGATCAGTGCGAGTTTTATTGCGAAACTGAATCGCGAATATGCGCGCGCAAGACTTCGCCGGAGCGTTGGCGAATAACTAAATCGTTTCGCACGAGCGCGTCCAAATTCTTCGATCCAATTCACTTCGTGCGCGGTCTGCCAAAATCTTGGCTTCGGCTTCCGGTCGGATGACCGCAAAAATCGTCGAGCCGGAGCCCGACATGAGCGCGACCGCCACCTCGGGCTGTTTCAACAGCCAGGCTTTTACCTGAGCGAGAAAAACGAATTTCTCAAAGACTGGCCGCTCAAGATCGTTTATGAAAATTTGATCACAAAAATGCTGCGGGTTGCTCGAGATTCCCAAAACCAGGTTCGAATTCTTCCAATGTGAATAAGCCCAGGCTGTCGGCACGGCAAAATCCGCCTTGAACAGCACCATCGGCAAATTCCGTTTTAATTTCGTCGGGCGGACGATTTCACCCCGCCCGGTGCAAAAAGCCGCCGATTGAAAAATGAAGAATGGCACATCCGATCCAATCGTTTCGGCCATTTTTGCCAGTGCCTCTCGCGCTAAATTCGTTTGAAAAAGCTGGTTGAGCGCAAGCAAGGTCGAAGCCGCGTCGCTACTTCCGCCGCCCAGACCCGCTCCGTGCGGAATATTTTTTTCAAGATTGATCGACACGCCGCTCTTTATTTTCGCGTGTTCGAAGAACAATTTCGCCGCCCGTACGACCAGATTGTCGTCCCCGGTCGAAAGCGTCGGATCGGTACAGCCAACATCGATCCAGCGGTTTTGCTTTTCGATGTCGATCTTATCGTAAAGCGAAACTGGCACCATCAGCGTCTCGATTTCATGAAAACCATCAGAGCGCTTCCTAAGAACGCGAAGCGAAAGATTAATCTTTGCCGGAGCGAGAACTTGCATCGTTTGACATTTAGTCGGTCATTCCCGGCGAAAATGCCAGTCTCACTGAAATGACAGACGCTTCTGATAAAATCATCGTCGCGTTGGATGTGCCTTCAGAGAAAGAGGCGATGCGGCTGGTGTCGGATTTGCATGCCGATGTCGCCATGTTCAAGGTGGGGCTGCAATTGTATACCGCAGCCGGAGCAGGAATCATTGGAGGCATTTCGTCTCTCTCGCGAATTTTTCTCGACCTAAAACTACACGACATCCCAAACACCGTCGGCAAGGCAGTCGAATCGGCCGAAGCTCGCGGAGTGGAGATGCTGACAATCCATTTGGGTGGCGGATCGGAGATGATTCGCGCGGCGACCGCGGCAAAAGGCAAAATATCGATCCTTGGAGTAACGGTTTTAACAAGCGCAAACGAGCAAACGTTGCGAGAAACGGGAATTTCGGAAAGGATCGACGAACACGTACTGCGGCTGGCGAAGCTGGGCGTCGAAAATGGAATCGATGGAATTGTCGCCAGTCCACATGAAGTCAACGCGCTACGGACTAAATTCGGCGATAGAATTAAAATCATTGTCCCCGGAATTCGACCGAACTGGGCGGAAGCCGGAGATCAGAAACGTTTCACGACACCACGCGAAGCGATTGAAGCCGGCGCTGATTATTTGGTGATTGGCCGCCCAATTACCGCGCATAAAAGTCCCCGCGATGCGCTAGCCAAGATTCTGGCCGAGATCAGCGGCTAGAAAGCCAATGTTCGCGGCGTTGGAAGTCTATTACGACATTGCGCCGCGCTCGGCCGCGTTGAACATGGCGATTGACGAGGCGTTGCTCGAAACCGCGCCTAGTCCATTGATTCGTTTCTATCGCTGGAACCGTCCGGCCCTCTCATTCGGATACTTTGGCAAGTTTTCCGACGTCGAAGTTTTTGCGCCGGAGCGCGATCTTGTTCGCCGGTGGACTGGCGGCGGCATTGTCTTCCACGGCGACGATCTCACTTACTCAATCGTCATCCCGACAAGCGATTCGGCTTTCCGAGAGTCGTCGATGTCCATTTATGAAAATGTTCACCGCGCGGTGAGCGCGGTGCTAATTGAAGCAGGACAGGGCGCAGAACTCGCATCGGTAGCGGCACCCGGCGTCCAACGGCAACAAATATATTCGGCGATCGCAGATCGCCGCTCCGGCAAGGAAGTTTGCTTCGCCAATCCGGTCCGGGCGGACGTAATGTTGAATGGTCGCAAAATTGCCGGGGCCGCGCAACGGCGCACCCGAGCTGGATTGCTGCAGCAAGGCAGTATTCAAAATGTCGATCTGGCGAATGATTTTGGGCAGAAGTTCGCGCAGGAGTTGTCGGTGAAGATCCGCGAAGGCCAGATCGATAACAGGATCGTGCGGAGGGCTGAACAAATTGTCGCCGAGAGGTATGGGACGGAGTCCTGGCTTCGGCGGCGCTAAACAAAATAATTGCAGAGCGGTTGTTCAGTCGTTGTCGCTTAGCCGCGTTTCACACCCCTGCAATAATTTCCGCCGACCGAGCGTGTTCCTTTGACTTTTCGTCACCCGCCGATCATTCTGCGCTAGTGGAAATCTTTGCACGCTCGCTAGCCGCCGCGGCCGATCATATTTCTCACCCGCTCACGCGCGTTACCGAACTCGTGCAATCGCATCTTAGTCGGGTCGACCAGCGGATCATCCAGCAGGCGGCTGCGTTCGATCCGGCGATTGAAGGTTACGTCACGTACGCGGTCAGCGGACGCGGGAAACGTTTGCGGCCGTTGACTGCTCTCCTGGCGGCCGGTGCGACCGGAGAGATTAATTCCGACCACGTTGATCTCGCAGTAATCGTAGAGCTGATTCACCTCGCGACGCTCGTCCACGACGACGTGATGGACGAAGCAGAGCGACGGAGGGCGCAGCCGACGGTGAACGCGCGCTGGGGAAATTCGCTCAGCGTGTTATTAGGCGATTGTCTTTTCGCGCACGCATTGAATCTCTCCACCAGTTTTGAAAATTCGGGGATCAGTCGCGCGATTGCCCGCGCGGCGAGCGAGATTTGCTCGGGTGAAATGATTCAGACTCAGCGCCGGTTCGACTTGCAGCTCGGCGTCGAGGACTATTTGAAAATCGTAAGGATGAAGACGGGCTCGCTGTTTGCGGCGGCAGCGGAATTGGCGGCTATCATCAGCGGCGCAGAACCCGGTGTAACCGAAGCACTGAAGAATTTCGGCCTGCGGGTGGGAACTGCGTATCAAATTTACGACGACTGCCTTGATATTGCTGGAACGGAAAGCGCCGCCGGGAAAACGCTGGGAACCGATCTGCGCAAAGGCAAGTTCACTCTGCCAATCCTGATCTTTTTGCGATCGGCATCGGAGTTTGAGCGCGAACGCTGTTCCAGTCTTATCCTCGATGGAAAATGCGAAGAAATGAGCAAAATCTTGAAGAACCGTTCGGCCAATGGAGCTTTGGATGAATCGATCACGGCCGGATGCAATCTCATTCACGAGGCGCAAAACGGAATCGAATCGTTGCCGGCGAATGCGTACCTCGAAGGACTCTTTGGACTGGCTCAGGCGCTAGGCGAAATGCTTGAGCAGTTGCGCGCGTAGCGATGGCGCAGCTGAAGATTCGCGAGATGCCGCGGGAGGAGCGGCCGCGCGAAAAACTCCTCGCTCACGGGGCTTCCGCCCTGACCGACCCGGAGCTGGTTGCGATCCTTTTGCGAACCGGAAAAGTCGGTCGGAACGTCGTTGGAGTCGCGCGCGATCTTCTGCAAAAGTACGGGTCGATCGAAGGAGCGAGTCGCTGTGATGTCAGAGAGCTAAGGAAAATCTCGGGAATCGGCCCGGCCAAAGCATTGGAACTTGTGGCCGCGTTCGAACTGGGGAAGCGACTGGCGCGTCAAAAATTATCGAAGCAGAAGCTCGACTCCCCCGAAATGATTTATGAGCTACTTGCCGGTGAAATGCGGATGCTGCGAACGGAAGCACTGCGCGTCGTGCTTCTCGACACCCGTTATCGTCTCATCAGAGTCGAAGATGTTTCGAAGGGAAGTATGAACGAAAGCATTGCTCATCCTCGCGAGATCTTTCGACCCGCTCTTACCTATTCAGCTTATGCGGTGATCGTAGTTCATAACCATCCTTCTGGAGATGCGTCGCCAAGCCAGGCCGATCATAGCCTGACGAGGCGACTGGCGGAAGCGGCGGAACTTTTGCAAATCAAGTTGCTCGATCACATCATTATTGGTGCGCCGGACGAGGCCGGTTCAGGTTATTTCAGCTTCAAAGAGGCCGGCGTGTTGTGAAAACCAGAATTCATCCGAGCGCAATTGTCGACCCAAAGGCAGAGATTGGAACCGATGTCGACATCGGACCGTACGCGGTTATCGCCGGAAATGTCACGATCGGCGCAGGATCGCGAATTGAATCGCACGCGGTGATCGACGGCGAAGTCATAATCGGCGCGGGCAACGTTGTTGGGCATGCTGCGATCATTGGCGCTCCGCCGCAGGACCTTTCCTACTCGGCCGAGCGCAGGACAAAAGTCGAAATCGGCGCAGAAAACGTCATCCGCGAACATTGCACGGTTCATCGCGGTAGCGCAGATGGCAGCACCACGAAAATGGGGAATAAGAATTTTCTGATGGCGGGAGCGCATGTTGGGCACAATTGCAAAATTGGCAACAACGTGATTATTGCCAATAATTGTCTGCTGGGCGGGCACGTCCGGGTGGATGACGGTGCCTTTCTTGGAGGCGGTTGCGTCTTTCATCAGCACATGCACGTCGGCCGGCTCGCAATCGCGCAAGGTGCCTCTGCTTTCAGCAAGGACATCCCACCGTTCGTGATCGCGGCAGAACGCAACTTGGTCTTTGGCCTGAACATCGTCGGACTCCGCCGTGCCTGTTTGAGCAGCCAGGATCGGAATGAAATCAAAAACGCGTTTAAGCTGATCTATTCAAGCGGTCTGAATATTTCGCAGGCGCTAAAGAAATCGGAGACGATGAAGTTTGGAACGGCGGCCCGTGAATTTCTTGATTTTATCGCGAATGCAAAAAAGCGAGGGATTTGTCCTTATCATGAGCGCAACGCGCAGGACGCACCCGAAGGGGTATTACAAAGCGACCGGGAAACGTCTTAGTTAGATTGCAGTTCGCGCGTTTTGAATACCGCGGCAATCAATCCCAAACCGGTAAGCAGGAGGCCTGAAGCCACCGCAATCGCGAACACCCATTGCACCGGCAGGTTCGCAACTCGTTCAATATCGATCGTAATAAACCTCGCATTGCCCGAAAGAACGAACGAGAGCCCGCTTGCCAGAATCGCGGTGACGAGCAGAATCGTGGCGCGCACAGCCTGACGGTGCTTTCGACGCCGTGGCAATTGTTTCATCACCTGCGCGGTGAATCCCGCGTCGTCGATATACGGGACCGCGTCTCGCAATTGCCGATCAAGCAAATCTTGCTGGTTCGCCTCGTCCATTTTAATCAGGTGCCCACGCCGCAAGTATTTTTTTCAATTTCTCGCGGCCGCGCAACACATTTGTTTTCACCGTTCCGAGCGGAATTTGCAAGACCCGTGCCGCTTCGTCGTGCGACAAGCCGTTTTGGCAGCAAAGAATAATCGCGGATCGCTCGTGCAGCGGAAGTAAACTTAGAGCATGCATCAGATCATGTCTCAGACCTAAATCGACCGTTTGCGGATCCATTTCGGCCTGCCATTGGTCCTCATTGATGCCAACCAGCTCCTTGCGTCGACGGGCATCCTCGCGAAAGCAGTTGTAGGCAATTCGATAGAGCCAGGTGGAAAAGCGAGCTTCACCACGAAAGCTTCGAATATTCTTGTAGGCCCGCACGAATGCTTCTTGTGCCAAATCGTCGGCCAGCGCGACATCGGTCCGCGTAAGCTGCCGCAACAACCCGCGCACGCTTGATTGGTGCCGGCGGACCAGCTCGCCAAAGGCGTGCTGGTCATCTTCGACAAGGACGCGCGCGATGAGATCCGCATCGGTAAGCTCCACGAACGGAGTTTATGCCACCGGGGGCGGCGGTGGAACGCCGTTCTTTCCCTCCAATTTCCAAACCAGCAGGTAGCCCAACCCAATCAGAAACGGAATTACGCCTATTGCCCAGGCTCCGCCTTCCCAGTCATTCACAGCCGCGAAGAAAAGCATCAGGCCAACTCCGATCATGACCAGCACAACCCCGCGGCGCATATCCGACCGCTGCCGTTGCGCTGGCGGAGGAGGCGCAAGCAGTTCTGCCGGCACCGGCTGCCCTTTTTCGACCATCATTCTAATGGTGCGATGCTGCATTCGACTCTTGGAAAATCCAAAATACAAAATCACGGCCACGATTAGCACCGGCGCACCGAAGATGGTTAGAAAGACTACCCCAACCAGTGGCACCACCATTGCCGGAATGTCGTCATCGTCACCGTGGTGACGACGATCGGCTTCAGTCCCATTCGTGTCTTCTTTCCCGATCACGAAATGAAAGCGGTTCTTGTGCTTATTTCTGATCGACTGTTCGAGCGAGCTTTCCGGAGAGGCAGTGGGCGAAATGACCGGGCTGGCAACCGCCGCGGGCGGAGCTGGCGCGGCAGGCGTCGCGGGAGTAGTTTGCGCCCAAAGTCCGGCACTCAGGCTGAGCGCGCAGAGCGATGTAACAAGAAGTGTTTTCATAATCATCCTTTGCCAGTGAGATGCGATGGTGGCCGGGTTTGGATTCAAGATTCTTGCCAAACTCCTTCGCAGGACGCAATTAAAGGTTGCGCCTCCGAGACGCCAGGCCATTATTTCTTCCCCTTCGAAATGCGGGTGTAGCTCAGTGGTAGAGCACCTCCTTGCCAAGGAGGACGTCGCGAGTTCAAGTCTCGTCACCCGCTCATGACCTACGCCGGCCCCATACCTTCCCGCGACGAATTCCGGGAATTAGCCAAACGGGGAAATGTGATCCCGTTGATAGTCGATCTCGTGGCCGATGTCGAAACGCCGGTCTCAGCCTTCGCCAAGATCGACAACGGGGAGCCCTGCTTTTTTTTTGAATCGGCTGAGAAAAACGAAGAATTGGGACGATTCTCTTTCGTCGGTTTCGATCCGCTATTCGTTTTCAAGCGCGATGCGGACAGCTGCGATCCTGTCAGCGAGCTGCAAGCCGAGATGGCGCGCTTCAAGTTCGTCGCGCCGGCAAAACCGACGCCGTTCGCAGGCGGGGCGGTCGGGTACATCGGCTATGACGTGGTGCGCTTTTTTGAACCGGCGGTACCAGTCCATCCTCGCGATGATCTTAAATTGCCGGAGATGATGTTTATGATTCCCGGCTCATTGCTGATCTTCGATCATCGTTTTCGCAAATTGCGCATCATTGTGAACTCGCACATCGGCGACGGCGTTCCAATCGATCGGGCTTACGAACAGGCCAAAGCCAGGTTAGCGCAGGCGCTCGCGCGGCTCGAACAGCCGATCCACTTGATTGCGATCGACTCGGAAGAAATTACCGACTTGCCCGCAGCCGAGAGCAACACCACCCGCCCCGAATTCGAGGCGATGGTTCGTCAGGCAAAGGAACTCATCGCCGCTGGAGATATTTTTCAGGTTGTTCTGTCCCAGCGTTTTCAAGCCAAATTCGAGGGCGATCCTCTTCATCTTTATCGCGCTCTGCGCTTCGGTAATCCATCGCCATACATGTTCTGCTTGAAGTTCGACGGCGGCTTTGCCGTAATTGGAAGCTCGCCCGAAATGCACCTGCGGGTGCGCGATCATATGGTCGAAGTTCGACCAATCGCAGGAACGCGCCGACGCGGCAAGGATTTGTCCGAGGACGAAAAGTTGGCTGGTGAGCTCATTCGCGATCCCAAGGAGCGCGCCGAACATGTGATGTTGATCGATCTCGGCCGCAATGACGTTGGCCGCGTCGCGGAATTTGGCAGCGTCAAAGTAACAGAGCAAATGGTGATCGAACGTTACAGCCACGTCATGCATATCGTTTCGCATGTGGTTGGGCGCTTGTGCGAAGACAAAGATACATTTGACGCCGTTCGCGCGACTTTCCCGGCCGGGACCGTTTCCGGGGCACCGAAGGTCCGTGCGATGCAAATTATTGCCGAGCTTGAGAAAGCACGGCGCGGGTTTTATTCCGGAATCGTCGGCTACTTCGGTTTTGATGGATCGCACGAAAGTTGCATCGCCATTCGATCAATCGTTCTCAAAGATGGAAACGCTTATTTCCAAACTGGTGCTGGTATTGTGGCCGACTCTGACCCCAGCCGCGAATATTTGGAATGTATTAACAAATCGAAGGCAATGGTCGAAGCGATTGCGCGTGCGAGAAAATTGTAGCGGCAGGTGCGTCGCCTGCGAAATTCGAAGCGTTGCAGCCGACATGGCTGCGACCACAGAAAAATGCTCCTTATCATCGATAACTACGACTCGTTTACCTATAACCTGGTCCAAATTTTCGGCGAACTGGGTGCCGAACCGGTCGTTCGGCGGAATGACGAAATTTCGATCGACGAAGTCCACCAGCTGAAGCCGGCCCGGATTTGTATTTCGCCGGGACCGGGGAGGCCGCGCGACAGCGGTGTGAGCTTGGAAATCATCCGGCAACTGGGGTCAACCACTCCAATTCTTGGAGTTTGCCTTGGACATCAATGCGTTGCCGAGGTTTTCGGCGGCCAAATCGTGCGCGCGGAAAACCTGATGCATGGGAAAACGTCAGAAATTCGGCACCAAGGGCGCGGGGTTTTCAAGAATCTGGCAGAGCCGCTCGAGGCTACCCGTTACCACTCGTTGATCGTTAAGCGCGAATCGCTCCCCGATTGTTTCGAAATTACGGCCGAGACGGGTCGGGGCGAGATCATGGGATTGCAACATCGCCAATTTCCAATTCATGGGGTTCAATTCCACCCCGAATCGATTCTGACCGGCGAAGGAAAGAAGCTGCTGCAGAATTTCTTGAAACTGTCGTGCGCGGCGGCGAATTCTGTTAACGCGGATTCGCCACCACCTTAAGTAACGGTTTGGCGGAGACCACGCCGTTTGCGATCACGTCATGAATCGCACAGACCTCTTTCACCATTTGTGAATACTCATCGAGGGTGAGCGCCTGGGCACCGTCGGATAGCGCTTCATCCGGGCGGGCATGCACTTCCACCATCAAACCATCTGCCCCCACAGCAACACCCGCACGTGCCAATGGCGTCACCATGTAGCTCCGTCCGGTCCCGTGCGCGGCATCGACGATTACCGGCAAATGCGAAATGCGTCGCACCGCCGGAACCGCCGCCAGATCGAGGGTGTTGCGCGTATGCTGCGCGAATGTGCGCACTCCTCGCTCGCACAGCACAACTTTATAATTTCCTTCCGCCATAACGTATTCCGCCGCCAGCAGCCACTCTTCCAGCGTGGCGGCCATGCCGCGTTTCAATAACACCGGCAGTTTCGAGCGACCGACTCTCCGCAAAAGGGTGAAGTTTTGCATGTTGCGGGC
>DASPUI010000172.1:0-6171 GCA_035622995.1 Chthoniobacterales bacterium | reverse complement strand
CCCTCATCGCAAATGCCGAGGCGATGACCATTCTTTTGCGTGCACGAAACTCGCCGGTCGACGTTCTCTCCGTGTTTCACCTCAAACGCGAACGAGCCTGACAAATCGTCATGGCTTCGAATCGCTCCAGTTTTTCTTCTGAAACGACGCCCGACCCGATCCGTCTTCAAATGCTTCAAAGTGTTCCGGATTTTTTTCGGAATATTTCTGATGATACTCTTCCGCCGGCCAAAATTTCATCGCCGGCAAAATCTCGGTCACGATCGGCTTTTTGAACTTCCCTGATTTGGTCAGTTTTTCTTTCGAAGCTTCCGCGATTTTTTTCTCGTCGGCGTCGGCGTAAAAAATCGCGGCCCGATAACTCGGCCCAATATCGGTGAACTGCCCATCGCTTTGAGTTGGATTGATTTGTTTCCAGTAAATATCGAGCAGCTGATCGTAGGAAATTTTTGCCGGGTCGTATGTAATCTCGATCGACTCGCGATATTTCGTTCTTTCCGAGCCGACCAATTCGTAAGTCGGATTCGATTCCGTGCCACCGCAATAACCCACCACGGTTTTTAGCACGCCGGGCGCCTTGTCGAATGCAGGTTGAATACACCAGAAGCAGCCACCCGCAAAAACCGCTGTTTTTGGAACGGCCGCCGGAGAATTCTGGCCCATGCAAATATCGACGCCGGCCAGGCTGGCGATCGACAATAAAACACTCAGCAAGAGACTTCGGTTCATCTTGCCGATCTTAGACAGCAACATGGCCGTTTTTGTTTCGATGCTTTTGCTTGCCGGCGTATTCTTGATCGCTTATCCGGAGTTGAATCGTCGGGCGTGGGCGGCGATTGGTTTCTGTGGCTCAATCAACCAGAGAAATTTTAGTCGAGTCTTACCTCGATCATCTCGATCTGGCGAAAATTTTCGGTCGAATCGCACCACTTCAGGTCGATCTTGGCTGCGGCGACGGCTGGTTTCTATTCCAACTGGCAGAACAATATCCGGAAAAGAATTTCCTCGGAATTGAGCGACTCGCTCACCGGATCGAGAAAGCGAGTCGAAAAGCAAACAAGATCGGCAATATGCGGGTGTTGAGATCGGAAACAGCGTATGCGGTCGAGTTTCTCCTGCCGCCCGAATCGGTCGAAACCTTTCATCTTCTGTTCCCGGATCCATGGCCCAAGCACCGCCATCATCGGCGGCGGATCGTCACGAATCATTTTCTTTCTACAATTCACCGGACTCTGGCACCGAATGGGATCCTACGCATCGCGACCGATCATCTTGATTACTTTCAACAAATCGAGCGACTCATCTTTAAGACAACCGCCAGTGAAGCCTCGAAATTTGACAATTTAAAGCGGTCGAATCACTCCGGATTCGAGATTGATGAAGATCATTGTGACTTTCCGATGACGAGGTTCGAAATGAAATTTCGCGCCGCGAGCGCTCCGATTTACCGGTTGTCGCTTCGAAAGATTTCACTATTCGCGTAAGCGCGCGCCGTCCAGCCGTGTTGATCAAACGCAATCTCGACAGCGCCAGTTTCGTCCTGCCGGAAAAGCTTGATCCCGCGAGCGCGGAGTCGCTCAGCCCAGGAATCATCGATCCGCTCTGACGCCGGAAAATCACGCGAGGTCGCAACAATCAATCTCGGCCGAACGGCATCTACGAAACTTTCTCCGCCAGACTTGCCGGAGCGATGTTGCCCTTTCACCAAGATATCGCTGCGCAAATCCACACCCGAAGCGAGCAACGCATTTTCCGTCGTATAACCGCTGTCTGAGGTGAACAAAATCTTGCCGGATGGCATCGACAATTGGACGACAAATGCTTCATCGTCAGCTGTAGTGGCGGCGAATTGTCGCGGTGGGAAAAGAATGGCCGCGCTGGCGTCTGGGGAAAGATTGAAAACGGCGCCGGCCGTGAGCGCAAGCGGCTGGATTCCTTGTTCGCGAAAGTCGCGAAGCAAACGCCGATGAACGATCGAACGATCGGGCGCTGGATTATCGATCAGAATCCTGGGTGAAAAATCATGAACCAAGGAGCCCGTGCCGCCGATGTGCAACGAATCGCCGTGACTCAGAAGCAAACCTTGCAGGTGATTTACTCCGGCAGAATGCAAGTATTCGCGCAAGATGCGGTTGTAATCATGCTCGCTTCCACAATCGAATAGCCAATCTACGCCGGAAGCGTGCACGTGCACCGCTCCGCCAGCGCCAAGATCAAGGACCGTGATTCGATACGGCGTCCTTTCGAACAGTTGGTGCGACCCGATGTAATAATGACTGCCCGGCAGTTGTGCGAACCAGTGAACAGAAGCCAGAACGATTTGCGCCACCAACCAATTTGCATTGTTGAACACCGCCGACAGCCAACCGATGGGCGCGCTTAGGATGGATAAAAGCGCGATCGCCAGAACAAAGAAGGCCATTGGGACAACGACGAGATTTGCCAGCAAGGAAATCGGAGTGAGGAGATGAAAATACCAAAGGACAAGCAGAAGCGAGCCAAGCCAGGCCGCGAGCGAAACAGAGCTTCCGCGAAAAACCCAATCCGATAAAACGGTGACGAGACGCCGGAGCGGACCCAGGAGACTTCGCGGCAGGAACGGATCGGGCGCCGTGGAGCGTTTCAGGAAACCGGAAAGCCAGTCAGCCGACAAAATAATTGTCGCGACCACTGCGAACGAGAGCTGGAAACCAGTTGCAAAAAGCTCGTTCGTATTCCATCCGAGAAGAAGAAACGCCGCCGCCGCCAGACTGTTGAATGCGAAAACCCTGCGTTCGAAAAACAAACCGCCGAGCAAGATCGAACTCATCAATGCAGCCCGGACGCTGGAAACATGCAACCCGGTAATCGCGGCGTAAAAAAGTAATAGCGGAATAATGATCGCAGCCGCCCATTTGCGGGGAAACTGGAGAACAGTCGCGATGATCCAAAGCAAGCTCGCCACAATACCGACGTGTAGTCCTGCCACCGCAAAAAGATGTAGCGTCCCGGTTTGCTGAAACGGCTCCTCAATGTCTTCCGGGGTCTGATGTCGCAACCCGAGAGCGATCCCACTAATGAAATTTTTGACGTCAGGTGAATCATCCAAAGATCGACAGAGAACCCGTTGCAGCCAGGCGCGCGAAGTTTGCGCCGCGCTTAAAAGAGAGCTGCCCGCGTGGTGGCAGATCAAAGTTCCATCCTCGACGTAACGAACAAGCAGCTGTTGGCGGACATCGATCCTTTCGAGATAGGAACGCATATCGAACTCGCCAGGGTTACGCGGCCCCGGAATCGGCTCTGCTATTCCAAAGAGACTAAGCTTATCGCCAAATTGCGGATCGCCCCGCCACCGAACCAGCAGCGTCGCGTGGCTCGGTTGCACTGTTCCTCCCGATTCGAGCGACTCAAGTTTGAATAAAAAGCTCGCAAGTCCGCCGGCGGCGCGCTTCGGCTCGTCAATGACACAGCCCAACGCGGTAATTGCGCGAGGAGAATCGCCCAGTTTGCCCGCCAGGAGCAATCCCGGAGTCCCGGCAATTTGCAAATTGTGCAGCAAGAAAAATCCGAATGCCACGACCAGATAAGTCGTTTTCAGACGCGGCCGGCAAAATGCGAGCAGGCCTATGCTGCCAAATAGGAGCCAGAACCAGGTTGGCGAGCACAGGCACCAAACGTCGGCTGCAAGAATTCCGCTGGCCGCAGCCAGCACCAAGCCGACAAATGGTTGTCGCGGCAATCGGTCAAACCTCCGTAAATCATCTACGGAATCTTCAGGCCAAAGTTTCGCGCGCCTGCGGCCTACGCGGTTCTTAATTACAAATTAGGAGCGAAGCTCCGGCACGAGCACGACTGGACAGAGGCCGCGTTTCAAAACGCCTTCCGTCACGCTGCCGACGAGTAAATTGTACATCGCGCCGTGGCCGTAGCGGCCCATCACAATCAAGTCTGCTTTTGTTTGCTCGGAAGTGCGCAGGATTTCTTCTACGATATTACCGACCAGATCATGGCTGGTAACTTTGAGCCCCTCGTGCTCGAGCTCGCTTTTCCACGCTGCCAGCTTCCTTTTATCTGATTCGTTAGGCATCATGGCTTGCGCATTCGGATCAGGCACAGGTAAAGTTGACATCGGCATCAGTTCCGGCATGCCGGCCATTCCGTAGCCGATTGCACTGGGAGGAATATCTGGAGCCAGTTCCCTCACATGAACCAGGTGGATCTCTGAAACCAAGGCTTTGGCAAGCTGACCGGCGAACTCGAGAACGCGCGGCGTGGCCGTCGAAAAATCAATTGCAACGAGGACACTCTTCATTCCGGATTTAGTGAGCTTAGCCACGCTCCCACGTCCGCCTCAACTGGAAATAAACATCCGAGCGCCGTATTCTAAGACGTGCACGATTTGTTTACCGACGAAAATGCGGACCTAGCAAGTACGAACGAGGCCGCGCCGCTCGCAACGCGAATGCGTCCGCGCTCGCTCGAAGAGTTTGTCGGCCAGGAACACATTCTCGCGCCCGGGAAATTGCTCCGGCGCGCAATCGAAGCGGATCGATTGCCGTCGGTAATTCTTTCCGGACCGCCGGGCACGGGTAAGACAACTCTCGCGCACATCATTGCAGACATGACGCACGCCAAATTTGTCAGACTAAGCGGCGTCGAAAGTAATGTCGCCGACATGCGTCGCGTGATCGCAGCGGCAGCCAACCGGATTCGCACATCCGGACAGAAAACGATTTTGTTCGTCGATGAGATCCATCATTTCAACAAGGCGCAGCAGGACATTCTCCTGCCTGATGTTGAGAGCGGAAATCTTCGGTTGATCGGCGCGACGACTTACAACCCGTTTTTCTATGTCAATAGCCCGCTCGTTTCGC
The DNA here is from genome assembly GCA_035622995.1 of Chthoniobacterales bacterium. GTDB lineage: Bacteria > Verrucomicrobiota > Verrucomicrobiia > Chthoniobacterales > UBA10450 > DASPUI01. The sequence continues at coordinate 1,318 of DASPUI010000172.1, read as the reverse complement.
GGTCACAGGTTTTTCAACTCGAGCCACTGCGGGTTGAGCAGCTCGAAGAACTAGTCGATCGCGCGTTGGCTGACAAGGAGCGGGGGCTCGGCAATTACAAAGTCAAAATCGACAAACAGGCCAGAGAACACCTGGCCAGGTTAAGCGATGGCGACGCGCGAAAATGTTTAAACGCCCTCGAGATCGGTGTGCTAACCACGTCACCTGAAACTGTCGCGACGGCCCATGACCGTCGAAAACAAAGGGTCGGCGCCGACACAGCGCCGCTGCAACCCGTCATTCATTTCACCATCGCCGTTGCGGAAGAAAGCATTCAGCAAAAAGCAATAGTCTATGACCGCGCTGGCGATGCGCACTACGACACGATCAGCGCGTTTATTAAGAGCATGCGAGCGTCGGACGAGCGGGGCGCAATCTACTGGCTGGCGAAAATGCTGCACGCGGGAGAAGATTATCGCTTCATTGCGCGACGAATCGTCATTTTCGCGAGCGAAGACGTCGGCCTGGCCGATCCGGAGGCGTTACCGCTGGCGATCGCTACCCAACAGGCAGTCGAATTTGTCGGATTACCGGAAGCGCGTATTCCGCTTGCGCACGCGACGGCTTATATGTGCCGGGCAAAGAAAAGCCGCGAAGCATACGATGCGCTGAACGAGGCGACCGAAAAAATCGAAGCGGAACGAACCCGACGCGTCCCGGAAAATCTCAAGAACAAACACTTCCCAGTTAATCCGGAACGGTAGAACACGACCGTTCGAAGCTATCCTTCAAACTTTGTCGTGACGAGGGTGGCGTTGTGGCCGCCAAAGCCGAATGAATTATTGATCGCGATGCGGATTTGTTTCTCTTTCGCCTTGTTCGGGGTGTAATCGAGATCGCACTGCGGGTCTGGATTTTCGAGATTGATCGTCGGCGGGATAACGCCGTCGCGGATCGACAACGCGCAGATTGCAGTCTCGACCGAACCCGCGCCGCCCAACAAGTGTCCAGTCATCGATTTGGTCGCGCTGATTGAAACCTCCTTCGCTTTGTCGCCAAAGACCGATTTAATGGCGCGAGTCTCGCTAATGTCCCCCAGACCGGTGGAAGTGGCGTGCGCATTAACATAATCAACCTCGCCGGGCGAGACGCCGGCGTGATTGAGCGCCATGTTCATTGCCCGCGCCGCTCCGTCGCCGTCTTCCGGTGGCGCAGTCTGGTGATACGCGTCTGCCGAAAGTCCGTAGCCCGCCAGTTCACAATAAATTTTAGCGCCGCGCTTTTTTGCATGTTCCAGCTCCTCCACGACCACAATTCCTGCGCCCTCACTCATGACAAA
>DASPUI010000171.1:0-20196 GCA_035622995.1 Chthoniobacterales bacterium | reverse complement strand
GCGCCAAGAATGCGATCGGTTTTCGCGTCCGCAATAATCTTCACCATTCCTTCGACATCTTCGTTAGCGAGCGCGCGTCCGTTGGCCCTAAATGGAAACCGGCCCACTCGATACTCGGTTCCTCTTTCCTTGACTTGTTCTTCGGTCAGGCCGACGCCGGCCAGTTCGGGATTTGTATAAATGATTCCGGGAATCACCTCGTAATTCACATGGCCGGCTTTTCCAGCAATGATCTCAATACAAGCGATCCCCTCCTCCTCCGCCTTGTGGGCGAGCATCGGACCAGCCACCACGTCGCCAATCGCATAAATCCCTTCAACGTTGGTGCGAAAGTGATTGTCGATTTTGATCCGCTTCTTTTCGTCAAACGCGATTCCGACCCTTTCCGCTCCAAGACCTTCTGAGAACGGTCTGCGTCCTACCGAAACCAGAACTTTGTCCGCTTCGAATTTCAATTCTTCGTTTCCTTTCGTCGCCGTCGTGGTGATGCGGTCGGCTGCAACGGTTACCGCCGTTACCTTTGTCTCAAGATGAAACGTCATCCCCTGTGCGGTTAACGTCCGTTGAAGCAGATTCGACAATTCCAGATCGAAGCCAATCGCGATCCGCGGCAAAAATTCCAACATGGTCACGTCCGAGCCAAGTCGCGACCAGACGGAGCCTAATTCGAGTCCAATCGCTCCAGCTCCGATCACGAGAAGTCTCTTGGGCGGTTCATCCAGACAGAGCGCCTCGGTGCTGCTGATAATTGTTTCACCATCAAATTTTGCGAACGGCAATTCCATCGGCGCGCTGCCGGTCGCGATCACAATATTCTTCGTTTCGATTTCCTGTGCTTCGCCGTTTAACGGTGTGACCGAAACTTTTCCCGGAGCCACGATCGTGCCCAAACCGGTGAGGACGGTCACTTTGTTCGTCTTCATCAACGAGCGGACGCCGCCATTGAAAGCCTTGACGACCTTGTTTTTCCGCTGCTGCATTTTGGCAAGATCGAGATGGACGCCTTCGATCACGATACCGTGCTTTTCGGCTTCCCTTTTCGCGAACATGAAATGATCGCTCGAAGTCAGGAGCGCCTTGCTCGGAATGCATCCGACGTTGAGACAAGTGCCGCCCAACTCGGGGTCCTTCTCGATGATTGCTGTTTTCAGTCCAAGCTGGCCGGCGCGAATGGCAGCAACATAACCGCCCGGCCCGGAGCCAATGATTACGACGTCAAATCTGTCCATGAATCAACTTAGCGCAGATGAGCGGGCTTAGAAGTCGAGAGGAAGCTTTTTCGGGTCCTCAATGCCTTCTTTGACCTTAATCAGAAAAGTAACCGCTTCTTTTCCGTCGATTGCGCGATGATCGTAGCTGAGGGCGAGATACATCATCGGGCGCACCTCCACCCTGCCGTCGATCGCCACCGGTCGCGGCACGATTTTGTGCATTCCGAGAATTCCACTTTGTGGAGGATTCAGAATCGGAGTGCTTAAAAGTGAACCGTAGACGCCGCCATTCGAAATGGTGAACGTTCCGCCGATTAAATCTTCGATTTTTAATTTGCCCTCGCGCGCTTTGGTCGCGAAATCGGCAATGTCGCGTTCGAGATCGGCGAACGATTTTTGGTCGGCATCGCGTACAATCGGCACAATCAAACCGCGCTCAGTGCCGACTGCGACACCGATATCGTAGAAATTGTTTTGGATAAAATCTTCATCCTCGATTCGACCGTTAACCACCGGAACAGTTTTAAGCGCTTCGACGCAGGCCTTGATGAAGAACGACATGAACCCAAGCTTCACGCTGTGTTTTTTGGTAAATGCGTCCTGCGATTTCGCCCGCAATTCCTGAACCGCGCTCATGTCGCATTCATTAAAGGTGGTCAGGATCGCGGCTGTGTGCTGTGCCATCACCAGTTGAGCGGCGATTTTCCGGCGCAGTGGCGACATCCTTTTGCGAACGATCCGGCCGTCAGTCGACCGGCTAAGTTCTTCAGGGGCGGCTTGTTTTCCAGAGGCGGGCGGTCTGGTATCAATTTGCTCGGCGGCGAGCACATCGCCTTTTGTCAGGCGACCTCCGCTTCCAGTTCCGGAAATTTTAGCGGGATCAAGGCGTTCTTCCTCGACGATCCGACGAACCGCGGGCGAAAGAACCGCCGCCATCTTTTCCTCAGGCTCCTTCGGTTTGGCCGTCGTCGGCTTTCTATTCGCAGGCTTTACTTCAGCCGCCGCCTTTTGGGAATCGTCAATCGTGGCGACAACTTCGCCAATTTTTACCTCCCGACCTTCCGGAACCAAAGCCTCAAGTACGCCCGATTTCTCGGCTGAAATCTCAGTCGAAACTTTATCGGTCTCGAGTGTAAAGAGCGCGTCGCCGGCGTTGACAAAATCGCCGGATTTTTTGTGCCAAACCGATACCACTCCACTGGAAATCGATTCGCCAACGGCTGGGATTTTTACTTCGATAGCCATCTTCAGCCTAACTAAGCGCAAAACTTGAAGGCCACCAACCAAAATGGAGCCGGAACGTCTAAGCTTGCTCCGAAACCGAAGAGGCTAGTCAGATGTTGAAAGCGTCAGCCACCAGGCGAGCCTGCTCTCGTTTGTGGCGAGCGAGCGAGCCAACCGCAGGACTCGCGCTCGCGCGGCGGCCGGCGTAAGCGATCTCGCGGCAAAACATCGTGCGTAGACGTGGCTCGATGAATGTCCATGCGCCCATGTTTTGCGGCTCCTCCTGGCACCACACAAGCTTCACGCCTCTCGGCAACCCTTTCAGTGCGTCGCGAACCCGCTTTTCGGCGAACGGATAAAGCTGCTCGACCCGAATGATCGCGGTGTTGTCGATCTTGCGATCGCTCCGGTAATTGAGCAGATCATAATAAATCTTCCCCGAACAAAAGATGGCGCGTTTGGTTTTATCAGCCGGGCCCGCTTCCGGCGCGCCAAGAATCTCCTCGAACCGGCCAGTCGTAAATTCTTCCGCACGTGACGATGCATATTCCGCCCGCAATAGACTCTTCGGCGTCATAATCACGAGCGGTTTGATGAAATTGCGCTTCATCTGACGCCGCAAGACATGAAAATATTGCGCGGCAGTCGTCAGGTTACAGACTTGAATGTTATCTTCGGCGCAAAGTTGCAAAAACCGCTCCAGTCGACCGCTGGAGTGTTCCGGGCCCTGACCTTCGTATCCATGTGGCAGCAGCAAAACGATTCCACTGGGACGCTGCCATTTCGATTCAGCCGAAACGATGAATTGATCGATGATCGTTTGCGCGCCGTTCACGAAGTCGCCGAACTGCGCTTCCCAGAGACAAAGCAGGTCCGGATAATCGAGGGAATATCCATAGTCGAAGCCGAGGACGGCGGCTTCTGACAGCAGACTATTATAGATGCAGATGCGCTCCTGCTTTTTAGCCAGGTGCATCAATGGGACGTAGGGAGCGCCTGTCTTCGCATCGTAGAGAACGGCGTGCCGCGTGCTGAACGTTCCGCGCGCGCTATCCTGTCCCGAAAGCCGGACGGGAGTGCCTTCCAGAAGCAGGGAGCCGAACGCGAGCAACTCTGCATAGTGCCAATCATAAGGCCCGCCGTTTTCGAAAACCTTTCGACGATGATCGATCACGATGCGCTTGATCTTCGGCTGAATGTTGAATTCGTCCGGCACACTCGTTAGGCCGACAGCAATTGTTTTTAACATTTTCTCCGTCATCGTGGTGGGTTCGGACGCGCTGCTGTATTCCGGTTGAAAGACCGCAGTCGACTCTTTGAATTGGGCCTGTTTCCCGGCCTTCTCTTTTTCAATCGCCTTCACTTCGTCGAGAGTCATTTCCAGACGAAGATCAAATTCCGTCTCGAGCGAGGCAGAATCGTCGTTGCTTAGGGTACCGGCTTCGACCAGCTCGCGTTTGTACAACTGCGCAACCGATGGGTGCTTGTCGATTCTGGCGTAAAGATCGGGCTGGGTGAATGCCGGCTCATCGCCTTCGTTATGGCCGTAGCGACGATAACAAAACATGTCGATGACGACATCGCGGCCAAATTCCTGGCGGAAATCGAGCGCCAGTTCACTCATCTGCATACAGGCCAACGGATCATCCCCGTTTACATGAAAAATCGGCACCTCGATCATTTTGGCGATGTCGGTTGGATACCTCGACGAGCGCGCATCTTTCGGCAGCGTGGTGAATCCGATCTGATTGTTCACAACAACGTGGACCGTGCCGCCGGTTCCATAACCGTCGAGCTGCGACATGTTGAGCGTCTCCGCCACAATTCCCTGGCCCGCGAAAGCGGCGTCACCATGAATCAAGAGCGGCAAAACTTTCTTGCGATGTTCGGTGTCACCGCGAATGCGCTGACGAGCTCGCGCGGTCCCTTCCACCACCGGATCGACCGCTTCGAGGTGACTCGGGTTGGCCGAGAGCCGAATCTCGACCGGGGCGCCGCTGGCAAGCTTCCTCACCGTGCGATAACCGAGATGATATTTCACGTCGCCGTCACCCGCGACCAGATCAGGAACGTAGTTCTCGCTAAATTCAGTGAAAATTACACGCAGTGATTTCTGCAGAAAATTGGCGAGCACATTGAGTCGGCCGCGGTGCGCCATTCCCATGCAAATCTCCTCGACGGACGCAGCCGGACATTTCTGCAAAAAGGTGTCGAGGATCACCATCAACGATTCGGCGCCCTGCAACGAAAATCGTTTTTGGCCGACATATCGCGAGTGTAAAAAGACCTCAAACGACTCCGCTCCCATCAAAGTCCGGAGCAATCCGATCTGCACTCGCCGCGGCGTCGCGAATCTACCGGCCCGTGATTCCAGCCGATGCCGCACCCAATTGCGGATGCGAGTGTTCTGAATGTGCATGAATTCCGCGCCGACCGAACTGGCGTAAATTTTCTCGAGACGCGAGATCATCTCGCGCAGCGTCATCTCTTGGTTATCCAGGAAAAATTTGGAAGATACGCGAAGATCGAGGTCCTTCTCGCCGAAACCGAGTTCGCGCAAAGTGAGCAACGGATTTTCCGGCCGTTTCTCCGCCAATGGATTCACCAGCGCAATCGTGTGCCCAAGCGTGCGATAAGCGTAGATCAGCCCGTCGACTCGCGTTTGGAGTTGACTCTCGCGCGGCGCGGCCTTCAACCCGGCGCCATTTTTCTGCGGCATATTACCCAGCTCGAAGCCTTCGAAAAAGGCAGACCAACCCGGGTCGACCGATTCAGGATTCTCCTGCCAACGGCGATAATTCTCGTCAATCAAATCGAGATTGGCCCGTGCCGCGATTGAAGTGCGCATGATAATTTAATCTCCGCTCATTGCGGCCAGCGGCAAGTCCACCACCTTCTCTGCATTGGCCCGACAAGTTGACAGTGCCGAATGGAATTCGTTAGTTCCTGCGCAGAATGAACCGCTTTGGAATTCTATTCCGTTGGACAACTATCTGCGCGTTATTGCTCGCAAAATCGACAATTTCATTCGCGCAGGCTGATCCGGCGGCGGAGCCGGCCGTTTTGGCGGTGGCGAAAGTCCTGCCGGCGGTGGTGAACATCAACACCGAACGCGTCGTCAGGCAGACGGTGCACGATCCAGTTGAGGATTTTTACGCTCAATTCTTCGGTCACTATCGAGTGCGACCGCGTGAGATTCGTCAAACGCTGCAAAGTCTGGGCTCCGGATTTATCGTCGACCCGGCCGGTTACATCGTGACCAATCAGCACGTGGTCGAACGTGCGGCCGATCTCAAGATTCAGGTTACGACGAACGATGGCAAGACCTATAATGCGCACTACATTACCGGCGACGAACAAAAGGACCTCGCGTTTATCAAGATCGACGCCAAGGCTGCGTTTCCCTTTATCAACCTTGACAACATCTCGCCAAACTTGTTAGGCGAAACGGTCATTGTAGTGGGAAATGCCGTCGGTTACGGCAGTTCGATTAGCCGTGGGGTGTTGAGCGCAGTCAAGCGCGACATCGCGATCGACAACGTGGAATACAAAAATCTTGTCCAAACGGATGCTGCCATCAATCCCGGCAACAGCGGCGGCCCGGTGATCGATATCTCCGGCCGGCTGGTCGGCATCAGTTCGGCCAAAATGGCTTTTACGCCGCAAGGCGTTCCGACTCAGGGCCTTGGTTTCGCCATTCCAGCCGATGTGGTGCGGGACAGCGTCGTGCAATTCAAAAAAATCGCCGACCACCAGCCACCAGTGAAAGCGCAACCGGCGGCGGATGAGCGACCGAATTCCAAGGCGGAGCAGCTCTTTGGAATGCAATTGCAAGATTTAACGGCAGAACTAACCAATGCGCTCGGCTATCTGAGTGGTCGCGGCGTTCTGATCAGCGCGGTCGAGCCGGACAGCCCGGCGGACGAAGCCGGAATCGAGCGCGGCCTGGTAATCTACCGTGTCGGCGGGCGTGATGTAAACTCGGTTCGGGAAGTCGAAAACTTGCTTGGCCGCGCCGGCAGTGGCACGAGCGTTGATTTCGCGGTCGGGGTTGTGCGCGCGGACGGATCGGGCCAGCGGATTGAAAGCGTGACTTTAGCGGCCCGTTGACTTCGCAAAATTTTTCGGCAACGTCCGCGCGGTTCGGTTGTCTCATGAAATGATTTCGAAATGATTAAGGTTGAGCATCTAACCAAGCGATACGCCGGGCATACCGCAATCAAAGACTTGAATTTTGAAGTGGGACGCGGGGAAATCATGGGCTTTCTCGGCCCAAACGGGGCGGGCAAGACCACCACCATGCGCATTCTGGCCAGCTTCCTGCCGCCGACGTCCGGTCGAGCCAGCATCGCCGGTTTCGATATTTTCGAGCAGTCACTCCAGGCGCGCGCTCATCTCGGTTACATGCCGGAAAATGTGCCACTCTACAATGACATGCGCGTGACCGAGTATCTTGACTATCGCGCCGCGCTCAAAGGCGTGCCGCATCGACGGGTGGACGAACGGGTCGGCGATGTGAAAGAGCTTTGCGGTTTGCGAGACGTGGAAAAGAAGATGATTGGCACCTTGTCGAAAGGCTACCGGCAGCGGGTTGGTCTGGCGGACGCGCTTTTGCACGAGCCGGACCTGCTCATTTTGGACGAGCCAACAATCGGCCTCGACCCAAATCAAATTCGTCAGGTGCGCGAGCTAATCAAGAATTTAGGGAAACAGCACACCATTCTGCTTTCGACCCACATTTTGCCGGAGGTCGAGATGACTTGCAGTCGGGTGATTATCATTCACAACGGCCGAATCGAAGCGTGCGACACGCCGGATAACTTGTTAGGCCAGATCCGCCAGGCAGGCGGGGTCGTAGTTGAAGCGAAAACAGGCAATGATAACGGCGCAGAAGAACTGAAAAAGATTTCCGGCGTCCGCGAGGTGATGACTAACGCCGAGGGCGATTGGAAAATATTTTCGCTGCGGGTCGAGTCCGGGGTTGATGTGCGACCGGAAGTTTTTCAACTCGCAGCTACGCGCCGGTGGACTTTACGGGAATTAAGTCAACGGCGAGCCACGCTCGAAGATGTCTTCGTCGAATTGACTCACCCGGACGAAATCTGACTTATGCGCAAATTTTGGACGCTCCTGGTTCGTGAAGTGAAGAGTTATTTCTACTCCCCCATTGCCTACATCGTTCTTGTTTTTTTTCTGCTGGTGAGCGGAGTCGATTTTTATTTTCAGGTTTCGTTCATGAACCAGCGCCCGGTTCAGTACACGATTCAGGAGGCGTTTTTTAATTCAGTCTTTTTCTGGTTCGCGTTTGTCTTGATTTTTCCACTCATCACCATGCGTTTGTTTGCCGAGGAATTTAAACTCGGCACGATTGAGCCGCTAACGACCGCGCCGGTGCGCGATTGGCAGGTCGTCCTGGCAAAATTTTTCGGAGCGTTTGCCTTTTATATCGTTCTCTGGCTGCCGACCCTGCTCTATTTCGCGATCTTTCTAAAAATCACCCACCAGCCGGCGGCCACCTCCCCAGGGGCTTATTTCGGTTCTTATCTGATGGTCCTTTTGTTGGGGATGTTTTACCTGTCGGTCGGTTGCCTGGCGTCGGTCTTGACCAAGAATCAGATCATTGCCGCGGTTATTTCTTTTTGCGCGATCACGATCTTCTTCTTTCTCGGTCTGCTCCAGTTCGTTCTGCTCGATGTGAGCGGCGCTACCCGCGATTTCCTTGGCTATTTTTCGGCGCTCGAGCACATGGGAACCTATTCGCGAGGAATTATCGATACCCGGCCGGTCGTTCTCTACCTGAGCGCAACCATACTGGTCCTCGCGCTCACCCATCAGGCGTTCCAATCACGCAAATGGAGGTTGTAATGGCGGACGAAGCAACCAAGCCAGCGCCAAAGAAAATTCGACGGGTCCAAATCGGACTGAACGTCGTTATTCAGATCGTCCTGGCCTTTTTTCTTTTCGCGATGATCAACTCGATTGCTTTCCGGCATTACAAGCGCTGGGACTTCTCGCGCGATCAGAGATATGCGCTCTCGGACAAAACGAAGCGGTTTCTCGATACAATCAAAGGCAAGGTCCGCATCACGGTGTTTTTCTCGCCAAACACTCCGATAACGGGCGATGTGCAAAATCTGCTGACCGAATACCAATACGCAGGCAAGGGAAAAATCGACATCGAGAATGTTGATCCGGAACGAAATTTTTCGCGAGCGAAGGAACTCTTCGACAAATACAAAGTGGTGACAGACGAGAGCCTGCTGGTGATCGATTATGAGGGCCGCAGCAAAACAGTTAAGGCGTCGGAGATGGCGGAGATCGATCAAAGCGGCGCAGCTTTCGGCGAAGGGCCTCGGATCGCCGCATTCAAAGGCGAGCAAGCAGTCACCAGCGCGATGATGGACCTGGTTGAAGGCAAGAAAAACGCGATCGGTTACGTGCTCGGGCACAAGGAACCGCCAATCGCCGAGGCTCCTTCACCGGCAACGTTTGGGCAACAGCAACCCGCCAGTCCAATCTCAATCCTGAAAACATTCATCGAAAACGAAAATATAAAAATTCAAGAACTGAATCTTTTCGACGTGCCCGGGATCCCGGCCGAAATAAAGACGATTTTCGTAAACGGCCCGCAGTACGATTTCTCGGATCGTGAAATGAAGTTGCTGCGCGAATTCTGGGAGAAACAAGGCCGTATTTTGTTACTGCTCGATCCGTCGGCAAAAACTCCCAAGCTCGATGCATTCTTGAATGAGCTCGGCGTGAGAGTGAATGACGACCGATTGATGGCGTTCGTCCGCACCGGAATTCAGGAAGTGGCCTTGGTTCGCGACGTCCAGGCTCATTTCCTCGGTGATAGTCCCGTCACCAAACGACTCGCGGATGTCCAAGCTTTATTTTTTGGCGGAACCTGTTCGCTTACGCTTGAGCCGCAGCGAGTTCCTGCTGCCGACTTTCGGATTCAGCCACTGATTCAGGCTGAGAAAGGCTACTTCGCGGAGAAAGATTACAATTCGGAAGACCAGGACAAGCTTCAAGCCGACGCGCAGAAAAATTCGGGCTTGCCTATTACGATCGCCGCTTCAGTTGAGAAAGGCGGGACTCACGACGAACGCGTCCAAACAAACTCGGCGCGGATCGTTGTGGTGGGCAACACAACCTTTGTCTTGGACCGCGCGCTCACCCAGGATCAACAAGGGCTAGATTTCATTTCGGCGAGCGTGAATTGGCTGCTCAGCCGCGAACAACTGATTGGCATCGCGCCGAAAGTTTCGAAACCGCTAACCTTCACGCTCGACGAGAACGCACTGCGCGGGGTGCGCTGGATCATTCTGGTCTTAATTCCCCTGATTTTTGTGGTGATAGGGACCGGCGTCTGGTGGAACCGACGCGCGTAAACAATCTCTCTCGCGATGAAATGGAAGACAACGCTTGGCTTGCTGGTCGTTACCGCTGCCGTTTTTTGCTACCTTTGGTTCGTTGAGCGCAACGTGCCCGATACTGAGGAAGCGAATCGCCGCGCGGGCAAGGTCGTAAATTTCGACCGCGAGAAAATCGATGGCGTCATTATTCAAAATGGCGATGACAAGATCGACCTTCGGCGGCACGACAAGAAATGGCGGCTGGAAGCGCCAATTAAAGATCAGGCAGATAGCAGTCTGGTCGACGATCTCTTGTCCGATCTCGAAAATTGGCAGAAAGACGCAACCATTTCGGCCAAAGAAATTGAAGCGGACAAGAACAAGCTGGTGGAATTCGGCGTCAACAAATCGAAATTGCGGCTGAAATTGACCGGCGCCGGGGCGCCGCCGGAAATTCTTTTTGGCAAGGACGCTGCGCTCGAGAACCGGATGTACGTTCGGCTGGAAGACTCAAAGGCAGTTTTCATCGCTCCGCAGTCGATCAAGAAGGAAATTGATAAGAAGGCGGAGGATTTTCGCGACAAGAAACTGAGCGATTTGATCATGGCGCAAATCGTGCGGGTTGTTCTCAAAACTCCGGCCGGCGAAATCGAACTGCAAAAACAGGGCGACCACTGGGAGATTGTGAAGCCGTTGCGGTCGCGTGGCGACGATCAAAAAATCGGCGACTTGATCGCACAGGTGACGACCGCCCAGATCCAAAAATTCGTTGCCGACGACAAAGGCGACTTGCACCCCTATGGTTTGGCCGAGCCGCGCGGTTCAATTACGCTATTTGCCGAGAACGATAAACAGGGCCAGACCCTGCAAATCGGAGCCCAACCGGAGAAAGAAAAGGACCAAACCTATGTTCGCTTTTCCGCGCGCGGTTTTGTCTACACCGTGCCGAAGAAAATTGAGGAACTGCTCAACACCAGGCCGAACGATTTGCGCGATCGTCACCTTGTTCGGATCGATACGAAAATTCTCGACCGCTTGACGATCGATTCCGCGGGCAAACAAAAAATCATTCTGGCCCGCAAGAACGAGGAGTGGACGCTTGCGAGCAAAAATAATGCGCCTGCAAATTCCAGCGAAGTAAACCGATTGATCGACACGTTGCAGAACGAACCGGTGACCAGATTCGTCGAAGACGTGGCGTCGAACTTGCCGAAGTACGGACTTGATAAACCGCAGTTGCAATTGACCTTTTCTTCGTTCGCCTCGGAGAACACAGCCGAGACCAAGGCAGGCGAACAGCCGTTCGCCACTGTCGCTTTCGGCAAAACCGAAGGCAATGAGGTCTATGCGCGCATCGGTGACGACCCGTTTGTGGTGGCTGCTCGCAAAAATTTACTCGATGCTATTTTTGCCGATCCGGTGCAGTGGCAGGAATTGGCGATCTTCAAATTCAAACCGGAACAGATTCATCGTCTTAACCTGAACGCGGACAAGGAACTGGTCCGTGGTGCCAACAATCAATGGAGTTGGGCCAAAGGCAGTGGCCCGATAAACCAGATAAATGTGCAATCGTTGGTTAACACCTTATCCAATTTGCGCGCCGTTCGCTGGATCGGTGCGACCGTTCCGCAGCAAGGCTTGGAGAAGCCGCAGCTCGCGATCACGTTTACCACTTCGCCCGACGACAAAGCTGTTCATAAACTTCGAATCGGCGCAAATGCACCCGACGGGACGTGGTTCGCAAAAGTTGACGAGCGCGACGGCACTTTTCTTTTGAGCAGCCCGGACTTTAATGCGCTGAAACTCCCATTGATCAGTCAGCCAATGACCTCTCCGACCCCAGCTCCGTCGTCGATCGCGTCTCCAAGCCCGGTAGCATCGCCTACGCCTTAATTGAGAGACCTGGCTGCGGTATAAATTGTGACGATTCCGCCGGTGAGCGGCTCGGCGCGCGCGTCGGTGAAGCCATTGGTTTCGATCAAACTAAGCATCATATCGCCGCCCGGAAATTTTTCGATTGAGTCGGCGAGATAATCGTAAGCGCTTTTCTTTCCGGTCAACGCCGCGGCAACGAATGGCAAACAATGGTGCAGGTAGAGACGATAAACGGCACGCAAAGTAGCGGATCGCGGCAATGAAAAATCCAAAATGAGCAGACGACCCTGCCGGCAAAGAACTCGAGCTATTTCTCGCAGAGCTTTGCTCCAATCCTGGACGTTGCGCAACCCAAACGCGATCGTTACGGAGTCGAACGATCCGCTGGCGAAAGGAAGGGCGAGCAGATCGGCCAGAATTGTGTTCTTCAAGCCCTTCTCCCTGGCGATCGCGAGCATCTCTTCGGAAAAATCCGCGCCGGTAATTTCGGTATTCAAAATTCTATTTTGCAACACAATCGCCAGATCACCGGTACCAGTTGCCAGATCGAGAATCTTTTGCGGCCGCCAAGCCGCAACCATGTCGGCCGCGCGTTTGCGCCAGTAAAAATCGCAACCGCAGCTGAGAACGTGATTGGCGAAATCGTAGCGGCGCGCGACGGCGCCGAACATTGCGGTTATCGTCGCCGGATTGCGTGCGTCTTGTTCACGCGAAGTCAATCTCCGGTGTTCGCTCAGGATACGGTTCTTCGCAAGCTGCGATCCTGACCTGCGTCTCTTGAGGTGAACGGTAAAATTTTTGCCTCAATGACGCCAGCACAGCCGGCAAACCGAGGCAAGCAAACGGCGTAATGTGCATGAGCAGGCGGCAGAGCGAAAGCTCAAGGTGCCGCTGATAATCGGTCCAGCCGCTAAAGAGATAAATCAAAGCATAAAGCGTGAGCGGCACTGTGACGGCAGTGACGAAAATGACGGAACGCGCATCTCGATATTGCCTGACGACATAAACAGCGGCCACCGCCGCAATAAACCAGAACAGCCCCCAGTTGTCGGTATTGGTCAGCTCGGCAGCGAGTGCAGAAAGGATTGGAACCAGTCGATGAATGTTGGCGCTCAAGGTTGCAAAATTCACCGGAGCAAAATCGGCGGCGGTAGTCGCCTGTAATTGTTGAAGATAGATTCGCCAGCCCACAATCACACATAAACCAGGCAACAGAATCCCGAACCATTTGGGAGATTTTTTGGCGTGCCAGATGGCGAATGCCCCACAGCCCGCAGCGATCACCCAGAGAATGGCCCCTTCTCGTTTCAACCACGGCAGACAGGCAAGGCAGGCGGCAAAAATTCTCAGGAAGTCAGCGTGGTCGCTTGTCGTTGCACACAATAAATATCCGCAGGCAGCGAGATAAAAAACGCTCAACGGAAAATCGGCATAACCGACGACCGCACTGCCCGGTTGCACCGTAATTTGCGGAATCAGGGACAATACGATCGCAGCGACCAGACCGGTCCAGAGTTTTCCGGTCAAACGCGCGCTAATCGCCACCAGGAGGATGACGCCCGAGAGATAAAAAATTGGAAAGATAAGCTTCGCCCAAAATTGGGTCGATTCCCCCAACCAAAGGTAAATCCAAAGTTCCGCGTACGGAATTGCAAGAGGATACTCCGGATGACTGAACGCGCGACCAGCATCCTGGAAGTATGCGTTCGGCAAAACGCCGCTATTTTCGAAAGCATAGCGCGCTTTGATTTCCCAAACCAGGAGGCCATCCCAGCCCAAAGTGTGGGCAAACGCAAGATAACCGACGATCAAAACGTCTCCGACTACGATGAGCAGAAGAATCCACTCAAAAGGATTCAACCTTCGCGGCGATCGGAAGCCGAAGGATCTTCCTGCTTTCCAGGCCGCAAGCGGCAACGCAACACACAACACGTTCACCGCCACGAACAACGCTTCGTGGTTAAGAAAGAGTCCGAACAACCAGATTGAGAGCGAAACGACGCCGGCGCCGCAAAGCCAGGAAATGGAGAATTGCTCAGCGATATGGAAGCGACGGGGATCGCGAACCATCAATCCGAATGTGCCAAAGCCGGCCGCAAAAATCGTAGAAAGCGCGGCGAGAATTTGGAGTGTTCTCATGATTTGCTCGTCGCCAGGAAGACAAGTTCAAAGCCGGCGCCTAATCGTTTTCCAGGCGCTAAGCCAGGCGGTGCATCGACCCGACACAAAACAACTTCGGCGGCCGAATTGAAATCGAGTGCGGCGATATTTATCCGTGGTTTTCGGGCCGGGGCAAGATCGACGATTTCAACCGGATGTGGCCAGGCAAGATAGGCGCTGACTTTTGCAAGCAGACTGCTTAATGGATCGTCCTCGCGAGCAAGGACGAGAATTTTTGCGCCGGGTGGCGCCAGGTCGAAGAATGCTATCAATGGACGTGACGCCTGTTTTGCCCCGGTCGCGAATTCCAAAAAACTGTTAGTGGAATGAAAAGATTCGTCGCCGATTCGCGCCGGCGTGGCAGCAGGACCTCGCTCGAAAATCTTCGGGGCGCTAATGCAGGAAAAGACCGCGAGCAGAACCAGCCAGAGCGAAATGTGGGCGACGGCCCATAGGCGCGATATGTTCATGACGTCCCACCAAATTGAGCAGGAAACCGGCCAGTGAAGCGTAGCCTTACAGATGCTATAGCGACGCAAATCAAATTCGAAGCAGAAGCAAGCAAAAGCGCGCGTTTAATTTTTGCGTGCTATTCCGAGCGATCCCGATCGTTCGTTAGGCGTGGGTCACCGAGCGATAGGCTTCCAAACAGGCCCCGCGAGAATCGAAAATTCGGTCGGGACCGATCACATCGATCAGGCCGAGGTGGTGCAGATCCTTGTGAAGATCTCCACTCACACGGCACAGAGCCAGAACCACTCCTGTCTTGGCTAGATCGTCATGCAGTTCTTTCAGCGCTTCGCCGGCCGAATAATCAATGTCGGTAATGGCGCCGGCTTCAATCGCCAGCCACTTGACCGGAGAGGGAGATTCGGTCACAAGACTCCGCGCTTCCTGGGCAAAGCGGGTCGCATTTGCATAGAACAGGTCGGCGCCAAACCAATATATGATTAATCCAGGTTCAGTGAACTTGCCCGGGGAAACGTTCTCCATCCGCCAGTGTTCAGCCGGGTCTCGCAAAATCAGGGCGGTGTGAGGTTCGTAGCTATGGCGGACGTGTTGCAGCAGCGATAAAGCGAGCGCAAGCAGGATGCCTTGCTCGACTCCGAGACCAACCACCGTCACTGTCGTGACCGCAGCCAACGCAAATTCGTTCGGCGCCTTCCGGTAGATTTCAGCCATGCCCCGGTAATCAATCAGCTTTACACCGATCAGGAACACGATGGCGGAGAGGACGGCATTAGGCAGGTAACCGAGGGGCTTTGTTAGGAAAAGCAGAACCACTACCACCATTGCTGCGGTCGTCAGATGTGCGACCTGGCTGCGGCCGCCGCCCTCGTCCACGATCGCAGTCTTCGTTGGGCTGCCGTTGACCACAAACGTGCTGCTGGTTCCGGCCGCGATGTTTGCGATTGCGAGCCCAACCAAATCCACATTTTGATCAAATGATTCGCGATATCGAAGCGCGTAGGCTCGCGCGGTGGCTGCGCTTTGCGCCAGAATGACCACGACGCACGAAAACGAAATCGGCAGGACCAGTTGAATCTTGCTCCAGGAAAGACTCGGCAATGCAAAATGAGGCAACCCGCCGGGGACAAAGCCGATCACTTCAATACCGCGGTTACCCCATTGGTAGTACGCGCTCGCCGCAATCATCCCGACCACGGCCACAAGCGCACCGGGAAAGCGAGGAGAGATCCATTCGGAGCCAACGACGACAATCAGAACCGCGAGCGAGATGAAAACGCTATTCAGTTGAATGTTCGACGCGTGTTGGGCAACGGCGAAGAGTTGCGGAAGAAACCCGTGACCGCTTTTCGGCAGGCCGAGCATCGCGTGCAGTTCCCCAACCGCGACCTGGAATCCGACGCCGGTAAGAAAGCCAACCAGAACAGTCCGCGACAGAAAATCGGCAAGAAAGCCTGCGCGCAGAATTCGCGCTGCGATCAACAGCACACCGGCCAGCACCGCAATGAGGCTTGTCATCGCGATGTAATCCGGCGTGTTAGCGATGAGCGAGAGAGAAGCCAGCCCGGCCGCAACCATCGCAGCGGTGGCTGAGTCGGCACTGACCACGAGGTGCCGGGAACAACCGAAGATGGCAAATGCGATCATCGGGAGCAGCAACGTGTAAAGTCCGGTCACTACCGGAGTGCCGATGATTTTCGTGTAGCCCATCGCTTCCGGAATACCAAGGGCCGCGAGAATGACGCCGCCCATGATGTCGCCGGCAAGAGTGGATTTGCTGAACGGAAGAAGGCCTTGGAACAACCACGATCGCCATCGCGCCTGGCTTGGTTGCTTCAGAATTTGGATGTCGGTCGCGCTATGCATGCAATTTTAGTTAGAGATACGCTTCGGTGAAACTGTGTGTGGCGCAAGGCGTGCAAGCCTGTAATCTAGGTGTACCGATCCTTGCCGAAGAAATCGAACGTGCAAATGCCCCGGCTTATGCCTAACTCCTGGTGATATTGTTCTCTTTCGCGGAGAAAATTATCGGCGCGCTGATTCACGGCAAGCCGTTGTCGGATGGCATTGAAGAGATCACCAGCAAGGGATGGGATTTCCTGCTCGCGCGCTGTGTGCTGATCATCGTTTGTTTCCTGCCGTTTTTTACGATGAAGGAAATCGAGCGCGTCTTCGGAAAAGAAAGAACACGCGGGATGTTTTTTTGCGGACAGGCACAGAGAGTCAATGCCGGGACGGAGATGAGAGACGATCCGGCAAAGCATTCGCCTGCCTAAACGCGGCGGTCATCCGTTGACGTGCTCACGAGAGGACTCGAACCTCCACGGGTTGCCCCATACGGTCCTGAGCCGTACGCGTCTACCAATTCCGCCACGCGAGCAGGAAAAAAGCGGCCGATTAAATTGCCAGTCTCACTTTACTGCGCAAGCCGAATTGTGGACCGGTATGATTACAAGCGCCGTCGTTTTTTGGCGCGCGCTTCGAGTTGATGTGCCTTGCGCGCTTTGCCTAACGAGCGGAGCAGATCGGCGTAGTTGGCCGCCACGATCTCGTAGTCTTCCGGCGGAGTCTCGGTTGCTTCTTCCCAACTCTTGAGCGACTCGCGGTAAAGCTCAGCGGCTTTCGGATAATCGCCGCGCGAATGATAAACCACCGCCAGATTGCATTTGGACTGGGCAATGTCGGGATGGCCAGGCGCTAAAACCTTCTCCCGAATGGCGAGGGCGCGGAGATGGGTTCGTTCCGCTTCGGTGAAACGTCGTTCGTTGGTGTAAAAAACCGCAAGATTGTTCAGGACAGACGCGACATCAGCATGCTCGGGACCAAGCTGTTTTTCGTAAATCTGAAGCGCATGCAGGTAATACGGCTCAGCGGCCTTTTGCCGGCCGGATTTGCGGAAAATGAGCGCAACGTTGTTGAGCATCGTCCCGAGATCCGAGTACGGCAGGTCCTCCAACTGCGTACCAGCCGCGATCGCTTTCTCATAGTAACGAATTGCCTCTTCCTGCTGCCCCAGACCATCGGACAAAAATGCCAGCCGTCGCGCCGATCGATAAAGAGCGCGCTGATCGACCGGCTTCGCTTTTTCCAACACCGCGTGTGCCTTCAGCAAGTACGGTTTGGCCTTGAGTCGATCGCCTCCCTGGTCGAGAAGCTGGCCGAGCTTTTCATAACTTGCGGCCAGCGCCGTGTCGTCATCACCGAAAGTACGTTTTGCAAGCTCGAGAAGCGTCTCGGCGACCCGAATGGCTTCGGGCATGCGTCGGCTCGCCCGCAAGGTATCGAGCTTGTCGTTCAGGATGCTCCAGAGTTTTTCTTCGCCTTTCATTGGTCACCAGCCTTCGCTTAGCTGGGTGACAAGATGATTCGCGAGTTCCTCTGCGGCGAGAGGCAGCGCCTGCTGTTCGTCCGACACAATATCGGCGGCGTTATTATCGTAGTTGACAAAGAAACTGGTGGTTCCTGTTACTTCCGCCGAAGGCGCAATCGCTTTGCCGCTATGATCGACCAGTTTGTAGCGAACCCTCATGGCGAGGCTGAACTCGCTCGTCTGCAGAACATTTTCGCTCACCGAACGGGCCGGCAAACGATTGATACGAACCACCTCCGCCTTCAAGATGGCGTCCGCGCTCTCGTTGCTCGCGATCCGAAACGTTCCGTCTTGTTGAAACTGCTTAATAACCGTGTCGGTTACCATCACCTCAATGTGGGGAATGGTAGTATCGTTGCCAAATGTCGGGACCGCGATGGAACGGACGTCGCGAAGATAGTAAGGCTTTGCCGGACCAATGTGATAACCGAAGCAGCCAGCCAGGCTGACGCAGCCCAAGGCCACGAGAAAAAATTTCTTCACGGCGACGGTGAGGCCGTCTCCTCCGGAGAAGCTTGAGGCGAAGGCGACGCCGCAGGTGTTGAATGAGTTTCCGGCTCCGTCGATTGCGGCAGAGAAGTCGTCGTATCGGGAGTGAGTGAAGCTGGCGGAGGCAACGACAAGTCGGTCTCGGGCGGCGGTAACGGACCGCTGTTATTCGCCGTCGGAGGGCGAAGCGGCGAGGGTCTTTGGTTTTCGGCTGGGGCCGGTTTCTTTTTGTCGGTCTCGACTGCAATCTCCGATACGGCATTGCCGAGTTTGGCGCGCAATTCGTTAATTCTTTTTTGCGCGCTTTCGCTTTCCGGCGACCCAGGCTGTTCCCGAATCACCTCATTATAATAGATCACTGCCGCGCGATAACGTTTCTGCTTGTCGTAAAATTTCGCGACATCGTAGGCATTTGAAGTCTGCTTATGGTCAAGCAGTTCCAAGTTTGAGCGGGCTTGCGCCGCTTTTTCACTGTTTGGATAGCGGAAGAGGAAATCCTGAAAGGCGGTCCGCGCATTCTTGGTGGCCGCCAGATCTCGCGTTCCGGCCTTCGACGCGACCAGCCAAATATATCCGATCTGATATTGAGCGTCAGCCGCCAGCGGATCATTGGGAAATTTGTCTACCACCGCCTGATAAGCAGCCATCGCCGCCTCGTTCAGGTGCTGTTTTTCCCGAGCCAGTCCAATGTTAAACTGAGCACGCGCCGTGTATCTCCCGTAGGGAGCGGTCCGAATCACTGCCGCGAAAACTTCGACGGCCTTGTCCATTGACGTTGCAAACGGAATCCCAAGCACTTTCAGCTTCTTTCCACCGAGATAGGCTTCGCCAATTCGGAATTGAGCTTCGATCGCCTCGTCAAAATGCGGACTGTTCGGGTAATGCTCGACCAAAGTTCGGAACAGGGTCGCCGCCGTGATGAGATCGTTCGATTGTTCTGTCAGTTCAGCCACACGGTAGAGCGCGCCCGGGGCGAGCGCGTCGTGCGGATGTCTGCGAACCAGCGTTTTGTAAGCCTTAATCGCCCGCTTCGTGTCATGTTCCTGTTCTGCAACCTGGGCGATATGAAACAACTCCTCGGCGTTTCCATTCATCTCCTCTTCGCCGGGCGGAGTATATTTTACCTGGTCGCCCGGTTTATAGATCACCGACGCCATCGTCGCCTGGCAAAAAAACAGATCGCTGCCAAGACAAAGAGACAATGCGAGCGCTCGCGCTTTCATGGGGCTTCGCAGGGTATTGAACTTCTCGACCACGTCAAGTTAGGTGCCGGCTAAAAAGGCCGATAAGATCGACATCCAAACGGCAAAAGCTACCGTGTTTTGATCTTGAATCTGAACGACCAGCAAAAAGTCCGAATTGGCACGTGCGGGTGGGGCTTCGGGGATTGGCGGGGAACGCTTTATCCGCCCGATTTGCCCGAGTCGGAATTCCTCGGATTTTACGCGCGCCATTTTCCGGCGGTCGAAGTCGATTCCACGTTCTACAGCGCACCGTCTGAAAATGTGCTCCGGCGCTGGATTGAAATGACCCCAGCCGCATTTCGATTTGCCTGCAAACTGCCGCGCGCAATCACCCATCTTTGCCGCCTGCGAGATTGCACGGCTGAACTGAATTCGTTTTTCGCTGCGATCGAACCGCTCGGTTCAAAACTGCAGGTTGTTCTGGTTCAATTGCCACCATCGTTTACGCCGAAAGAGGGGAAGCAGCCGCTGCGCAAATTTCTTGCTCAACTGCCGCGCGATTTTCGTTTCGCCATTGAATTTCGAAACTCCGGCTGGCACCGCCCGCAAATCATCAGCTTGCTCGAAAAATGTCGCGTTTGCTGGGTTTGGGCCGATACCAGCCCGCTGAACGAGCGCAATCTCGCGCCGTTTGAGTTCCTTCCGCGTACAACCGATTTTCTTTACCTCAGGCTGCTCGGCGACTACGCCACCAAATACGACGGCGACGGAAAGTTTATCCATCGCTATGACAAGCTTCTGTGGAAACGCGAGGCCGCAATGGAAAGCTGGTCGCTCAAGATCGAGCGGCATCTGCC
>DASPUI010000170.1:0-4536 GCA_035622995.1 Chthoniobacterales bacterium | reverse complement strand
CCGCGGTCCCTGCCCGTTGATCAGCAGTCGGATGAGCGAGCTGCAAACCCCGCTGGCTAAAAGCGATGTTCATCTGGTTTCGTTTACGGTCGACCCGGCGACCGATACGCCGGAAGTGTTGCGCAAGTACGCAAGCGCGTTGCAGGCGGATCCTGCTCGCTGGGACTTTCTGACGGGTTCGCAATCCACCATCTACAGACTTTGCCGGGACGGATTCAAACTCGCGGTTTCAGGCAGTGGAGAAAATGGAACACCGGTGCACAGCACGCGCATGGTTTTGGTCGATCGGCGTGGCGAAATTCGCGGCTATTTCGATGCGACCGATCCCGAGGGAATCACCAAGTTAATCGCGGACACGAATCATCTGTTGCGCGAACAACCGAACTAAGTTTAGCCGACCGGTTCCGGCCCGGACTCCGCACCCTCGGCGCAAACCATTTTCAGATAATCGCGATACTCCCCCTTTGGCAAGCCATCGGTAATCGCGGCCAGCTCGCGTTGCCCAATGAAGCCCATCCGGAAAGCAACCTCTTCAAGGCAGGCAACCTTCAAGCCTTGCCGGTGTTCGATCGTCGCAATGTAATTGCCGGCTTCGAGCAGGCTGCTTTGTGTGCCGGTATCGAGCCAGGCCATCCCACGGCTGAGTATTTTCACTTGAAGCCCCTTTTGCTTCAGGTAGACCAAATTCAAATCGGTAATTTCAAGCTCGCCGCGCGCGGATGGCCGCAGCGTTTGGCAAAGATCGACGACCTGATCATCGTAAACGTAAAGACCTGGGACCGCGAATTGGCTCTTCGGTTGTTTGGGTTTTTCCTCCAGGCTAATGGCACGCCCGTCCGGACCAAATTCTACTACTCCGTAACGCTCCGGGTCCCGCACCTGGTATCCGAAAATGCAGGCCCCGCGCTCGATGGCCAGTGCATCGCGGAAAAAATCCAGTTTTCCGTAAAAAATATTGTCGCCCAAAATGAGCGCAGCGCCCGAGTTGCCGACAAATTTTGCGCCGATTAGGAAGGCTTGGGCAATTCCTTCCGGCCTGGGTTGCTCGGCGTACTGCAGACTGATGCCGAGGCGGGCGCCATCTCCGAGGAAATCGCGCAGCATCGGCAAATCCTTTGGCGTGGAAACAATCAAAATTTCACGCAGGCCCCCGAGCATCAGCGTAGCCAGGGGGTAACAGATCATCGGTTTGTCATAAACCGGCAGCAATTGCTTGCAGACGACCTTGGTAATCGGAAAAAGCCGCGTACCGGCGCCGCCCGCCAGAAGAATCGCCTTCTTATTCATGCGCTGACTTCATCCCTCAGCAATTCTGAAACCGAAACGGGATACCAATCAGGAGAACCGGACATCTTTGCCGGGATCCATTTCGAAATCCAAACTCAACGAGTCGGATGTGTTTGGCTTAATCACTTCCTCGTTGAATTTGACGAAAATCGGGTCTTCCCGAAAAATAGCGAACTTGTCCATTGACTCGAAGTCGATTGCGATAAAGAACGGCCAGGGGACCCCCGGATCGATTCGTTTGCCGCATTTGATGCTGAGCACCTCTGGAATTTTCAGAAGTTGCATCCGGGTGTTCATCATCATCTCCTCGACACGAGCGGGAGTGACTTCGGGGTTCAGCTTGTAAAGGACGACGTGGTGCACCATCGGGTTTAAGCTATTAGGCGGTTCCGGGGGAGCGCGCAAGTGGAGAATCCGCTGTCGCAGATGTTGTTTATTGGATGGCTAATTCGGGCCGGTGCGGATAAGTAAACATTCGTGGAAATAAGCGAGACGCCGTCCGACATGGAGAGGCGAAATTCCTGGATTGCCGCAACGGTCGCCATCCTCGCAGCAACCGTTTTCTGCGTGTCGATCAAGCCGAGGCACCAGCCTTTCGATTATACATTTCGAATCGCTTCGATCCTGCTTCACGGACATGCCGGCTTGCAAACGCTACCGCCATCCTGGCTCAACGAAATGGTACCGCGTGATGGCCGTTATTATTCAGTTTTCCCGCTGGGAGCGGTGCTCAGTGTTGTCCCAGTCGCCGCTCTGCGGGAACTGGGTTTGATTTCAGATTTTCCGGCACGCGGAGTTGCGGGGACGATCGCCGGTTTATGCGCGTATTTCTTTTTTCATCTGTCGATGCTTGGGGCGCGATCGTTGGGGCGGCGAATCCTTTTGGCGTTGTTTCCAATTTTCGGGACATGGACCTGGTGCAATCTCGGTTTTGCCGGCGCGTGGCAAATTGCGCTTGGCTTCGCGCTGCTCGGCGAAGTCGGCGCGCTCTACTTCACCCTTGTTCGCCCCCGACCGCTCGCGGCCGGCGCGTTTTTCGCGCTCGCCTTTGGAAACCGGACCGAACTTTTTCTTGTTCTGCCCATCTTTCTTTGCCTCTGGCTGCGCCGCCCGAGCGAGCAAGCGGCCAGGTGGAGCGACTTATTTCGGCGAATTCGAGAATGCCGGGTTACGCTGCTCCAGTTTTTGATTGTGCCGGCTGCGCTTGGGTTGCTGACTGCTGCCTACAACTTCGCCAGGTTCCACTCGATCTTCGATTTCGGATACAGCCACATTCCGAATCTGCTTCGAGAGCCGTGGTACCGGCACGGCGTATTTTCGACCCGCGCGATTCGGTGGAACGTGCACAAAATGTTGTTCGAGGGATTTGGCGACAATCCCCATTTCCCTTTCATCCAATTCTATCCGTTTGGCTGTTCCATTTTCCTGGCCAGCCCTTTTCTCTGCTTGATCTTCCGTGAAGGTGGATCCTTGCGCGGGCCCGCCTGGATCGCAATTGCTCTGCTGGCGTTCGCGTTGTGGTGTCACGGCAACCCCGGCGGATGGGAGTTCTCGTATCGTTACGCAATTATTCTCGTCCCATGGATGTTCCTCCTGATCGTGACCAACGGTCCGCCGACGTTTTCGGTGATCGAGTTGGCGTTGTTTATCGTTTCGGTCGCGATTAACGCGCTCGCCACGTATGAATTTCTCTGGACCGACAATATTCGGCCGTAACCACCTCAGGGCACTCGATAGATTGTGAGATCGCCAAAGCGGTGTTCCTGGTCGTCGAAAACCTTTGTGCAGTTTGCGGCGAAGGCTGCTTCGTGCGGGCCAACGTTCCACTTGCTCTGGCGGAATCCGTTATCGATCGCCACGTAATTAATGCCATTCTGTTTCAGCAACTCAAGCAATCGATCGGGATTCTCTTCGTTTAAAATGGAGGCATAGACTGCATCGCGTTCCCCGGTGTCGTAGCCCATCGACCAGGCAAAGTAAGGCCACCCGTAAAAAATTCGGCGGCCGTTCATGAGGAGGGGATGGTGAACATACCGATCGCCGAGAAAGACGTCGCTGGGTTTGGTGTTTCGCAGAAGCCAATCCGACAAACGATTGTCTCGAAATGGGACGTCGACCCAATTGTCGTTATGTACCCGAAAGAATTCAATAAATCCGGTTGCGGTGATTAGAACCGCAAAAATCATCGCCGTGATTTTGCCGGACCAACCGAATTGAAACAAGCGAACGAGCGCATAAGCCACGAACAGATTCAGCAGGATCAACCAGAGATATAGAAACTTCTGGTTGTTCATTACTTCGACGCTGAGCCGGGTACCGAAAGCCAGGAGAACCAGAATGCTGATCGCGGCAAAAAGAAGCCGATGTGATTTCGAAAGAAAGACCAGAGCGATCAAGCTGAGCGCAAGTTTGGGACCGAAGGTGAAAAGGAAATACGAGAGCAGTGCTGGAATAGTCGGATGCTCGATCGTAAAGCCCCAGTGGAGCATTGAAAATCGCTGTGCGGTCTGGGCCAATCCCAGGAATAGGATCTGAGGCAAGCCAACGGCCACCGCGACGACAAACAACAAGCCAATACGTTTTCGATCGCGGAAAAGAACGAACTGCAAACCGAGAATGGCCAGCGCGGAAAGGAACACCGGGCTGTTCCAGAGCGGAAGCAGGCCGATGAGCGCGCCGGAAAAGATAAAACTCGAGTAACTCGCGCCAACGCGCTCGGTCACAAGTTTCCGCGAAGGGGGAACGCATTCTGCACGTTGTTTGCAATGGTCGACCAAGAACGTCAGCACCAGGCAGAGAATTCCAATCGCCCCAAGGAAGTGACGCTGGACGTAGAGAATGCTGATCGACCAAATTCCCCAATTTTCGCCCGGAAATGGAAACCCGGACGAAAGCCAGTGATTAAGATGCAACGTCGCGGCTAGGCCGGAAATGATTCCGCGTTGCGACCGGAAAAATGGAATGAACGCAAGTGTCCCTGAGAAAAAAAGAAGGAGCGCCGCAATACCGCCGACAATCCATGATTCGAACAACACGAAACCGAGGGTCATAATCGAGACAAGCAGCGCGATCATCGACAGCGTACTGAGAAGATTCAGCGCCCAGGCCGGGTTTAGTCCGAGAAATTCGAGATTCCCGGCCGCGAACCAGAATAGGAAATGGTAACGGATCGGTTCGCCGATGAAGTAAGGATACTCGGTTGGGAAGTTGTGTCCGACGGCGAAGCTTTGCATCAACGCGAGATTTGGC
>DASPUI010000169.1:0-6006 GCA_035622995.1 Chthoniobacterales bacterium | reverse complement strand
CGCCTCCACCACCGATTCGGCCGTTTCCGGTGCCGCTTCCCAAACCGTAGCTATCGCCCGCCCCATCGCCTTTGATTCCAGTGCCGAGCGGCGGCTCATCTTTCGGCGGCTCATCTTTCGGCGCCTCTTCCTTGATCATCGGCTCCTCCATCTTCTGCTCTTCTGGAGGCGGCGGTGGCGGGGGAGTCATTACTGGCGGCGGAGGTGGTGGAGGAAGGCTGACCATGGTGATCGAGTCGCGACGAAACGAGGCGCCGGCGCCACTCGACGCGAGCTTGATCACAAGAACGCCTCCAATTACGACAATTGCGCCGATAACGATCGGCGCGCGATATCGTGCGAAAGCGCTCTTCGGTCTCTCGGCTTCGTATTCAAAATCCATTCGTTAGGCTCCGGCATTATTTGCCTTGTGGTTTGGTCGCTAATCCGACTTGGGTGACTCCGATTCTTCCAATCACATCGAGCACGTCCATTACCGCCTGATATTGGGTAAGACTGTCCCCGCGCACGACGACCGGAAAATCGGGCGTCTGCGCTTTTTGCGCGCTCAAGCGTTGCTCCAGCTCCGGAATCGTGACCGGAACGGTATCGAGAAAGATCTTACCTTCGTTGTTGATGGTAATGGCTTTCGTTTGCGGCTTAGCCAGACTGGGAGTGTTGCTCGCTCTAGGGAGATTCACTTTTAGTCCCTGCACGGTGGCAGTGGTCATTAAAATGAAAATGACCAGGAGAACGTAGGCCAGGTCCAACATCGGCGTGATGTTGATGTCGTCGTAGGGTTTGTCGCCTTGAACTTGCATGATCGGTTAGCTTTCGGTTTATAATTATTTGTTAGGCGATCATCTCGATCGCGCCATGCTCATCCGGCGCGGAGCGACCGCCGCTGCGGCCACCGCCGTAATATTCGGCAATCTTGGTTACGAATTCGTCGATGAAGACCTGCATATCGCTCATGGCGTCCTTCACTCGCGAGAGGAGATAGTTGTAGCCAAAGAGCGCCGGGATCGCGACGGCCAGGCCCGCGACCGTGGCGGCGAGCGCTGCCGCAATGCCCGGAGCGATTGCATTCACGTTCACGTCGCCTTGGGCGGCGATCGCAGCGAACGTGATCATCACGCCAACGACAGTGCCTAACAAACCGAGAAACGGCCCGCCGGAAATCGCGATGGTTAACAGGACCATCAGGCGATTGAGTTTTTGCGATTCACGAACCAGGCCGCCGTCGAGCACGGCCCGGATGGCCTGAATCGAACGGCCGGACAAAACGCGGGAGTCTCCATCTCCTTCTGCCGCTAATCGCAGTCGAATTTCCTCCGCCGCCAATTTGTAGATGTGATAAACGGAAGAGTCCTTGACGATGGCGCGTTCGCGCGCGTCGATCCGTCCGCCCAGAGTCACAACTTTTCGCGCGTCCGGGTCGTCCAGGAAACTCAGATCGCCCGCAACATGGTGCCAGTCGCGGAAGAAAGTCGCATTTCCTTTTGCGGTGGCATTGAGATAGCGGGCTTTGTTCACCATCACGACCCAGCTGATCGCCGACATCACAACCAAGACGCAGATGACCACCCAACCGTCGGCGGTGAGCGAACCGAGAATGACGCCGATGTATCCGCCGCTGAACCAGCTTGATTTCACCTCGTCAGCCGCGAACACCATCAACTTTGAACTCTTGTCCGGGCCCTGGCTCATCGCCGCCATCTTGATGAACCCTGCCGGCCGCGCGGCCTTTGAGATTTCAAGCTCATCCATCTCACCCGAAAACCCGCTGCCACTGTTGTCGCCGCCCAACGACAATGCAGCAGTTGATGCAGGGAGCGATGCGCTCAGAGTAGCCGTACTTTGACCATCTATATATAGAGTGATGGTCGATCCCGCCGCTGTAACCGCCAGATGATGCCAGCTGTTTGCCGCCATCGGTGGCGCACCTGCTGTTCGCGTCCCGTTTACTTCCACGAATGGAATTCCGTTGTCGGCGCCGATGATAAAACCTTCGCGTCGAAAGATTGTCGCGTTCGGCTGATTCGCTACCGGTTTAACCCAGGCCGACCAAGTCATGGCCGTCCCTGGTGTCCAGGCGAGCGATTCGGAATTCGCGATCGCGATCGAATTTGTTCCGTCGAATCGCACCCCGGGCCCGATCATGGAACCCATCACTGGGACGCCGGGATTTTGCGCGTTGTTGTTGTAAGTGGTTGAGTCGCGCGCTGGCGCGTTGTTTTCGGTGAAATGGAAAACAAGGACCGAATTTACGTCGTATGTGCCCTTTGGGTCATCGACGCGTGTCGCTTTCGACCCGGTGTTTCCGTAATACATCCAGAATGTGGTCTTGGTGCCAGGTTTGAGCTCGGGAATTTTTACCCACACAAATGCTTCATTGAGCAACGCATCGTATTTTTCGAGATGATGAGTAAGCAGCGTTTTGTCGTCGGCCGCGACGAATCGAACATCGCTGCCGTCCTCTTTTGCCTCGGTGAAGCGAAAGTTTCCGTCGTGCAATCGAATTAAGATTGCGGTTGTGCCAATTGGATCGGCGATCGGCGCACCAGCGGTCGAGGTGTCGATATCAATCCTTTTGCGAATGGTCCATTCCTTGTTCCACCAGGCTTGCGCGTCTACCGCGCCAAGGATCAGAAGCACGGCCGCAACTTGAACAATCGATCTAAAAGATCTTATTTTCATTTGTTTGGGGCTTTGAGATCAAAAATCCGCCCAGACGCGGAAAGTAACTCGCAAATCACCTGCGGTTGTTTGGGTTTGGCTGATCAAAGGCACCGCTAAATCCACCGAGCCATTAAGATGATTTTGGAAACGGACACGTGCTCCACCGCCGACACTGGCCAAAGCAAAATTCGAATCCTGTTCCGGCAACGGGTCGATGAGGGTGAGATAACCGCCGTCAGCAAAAAGGTAAAAGCGCCACTCGTTCGCCTCGGCGCCTAACGAACTCAGCAGCGACGGGCTTCGCAGTTCGACCGTTCCAAAGGCACCGTCGTCGCCCAGCGTCTCAGCTTCCAGATAACCGCGAACGGTATTTAGGCCACCGCCGGCAAATTCTTCACTTTCGACCAGCGGTTGATCCGACACCTGACCCTGGATTTTTCCAAACGCTTGAAAGCCGTACGGCAAATCGCGCTGGTGAGACAGATCGCTCCGCAAATAAATGAAATTCGCGTCCGCGTCGAAACGATTGAAGTCGAAATGTTGCGGCGTGCTCCCCATCCCGCGGGCATGGAATGTCACGCCGAAATCGGCAGTCGTGACCGAGCCCTTTGGAGCCCACGTTGCAGTGTAGTTCGCGCTGAACGGATAATAATAGATCGGCGTCGGGATCGTTTTGCCGGCGATGGTGGTGTCCTGGTCGAAGTGTTTGTAATCAAATCCAAGCGTCAGCGAGTGAAAGAAGTTCGTCAGTTGCGGAAAGGTGAAAATGGCGCGTCCACCAATGACCTCGCCGCGGCCAGCCACCGCCACGCTGCCAAGGGTGGACACATTTGAATCCTGTTTGACTCCCTGGACAATGAAGGTAGGCCAGCTCGGATCGGCAAAGCGCACGACGTAGTAGCCGGAATACACCTGTACTTGACTCACATCTTGCGGCGCGAGCTGAACACTCCCACCGATGGAATGGCCGAGCTGCCAAAGATTGTTGTAACTCAACGCGGCGTTCACCCGCAGGGGATCGGTGTCGGCGCTATAACGATTGTTTAACTCGACATTGCCGTGCAACGGAAACGTATCGTTTACGGTAAGATCAACATCGACGGTGCCGGGAACGACGCCGGCCTTCAGCGAAGGGGTAATTCGCCGATCAGGCCACTGATTTAACGCCAGGACATCCTTGGTGACTTCATTAAAATTTGGAACGCTGCCTTCCGCCAGCGATGGCGCACTTTCTTTGATCTTGGACGGCAGGAAGTAATGGGAGTCACGAACGCGCAGCCGTCCCACGGTACTTTCGACAACCCTCAAAACAACGATACCGTGAGTTCCCTCTTGAGGCGGAACCTGGACGGATACCGTTTGAAACCCTTTGTCCTGGTATGCTTTTTCCAGCGCAGCTCGAGCCAGCTCGACATCCTGAGACCCGCGAGCCGGCCCGAGAAATGGATAAACCGCCCTCTCTATTTCGATTTTGGCCAGATGGTGAGCCCCCAGCACTCGATATTGTTTGATAAAAAGTGTGCCGGTCTGCGGAGGCGGTGCCTCGACCGCCTGACTAGGAATCGAGCCGATCAGGAAAAGGAACGAAATTCGCGCGAAAACGCGCCCGGCGGCGCAATGATGGCGCTTCGGCGCAGAAAAAACGCGGTGGCTGGGTGCTCGCACGCTCGCTGATTATGCGGTCGCGATGAGTGCTCACAAGACGTGGGTTGTTACATTTGGGCGACGAAAAGTTTCAACTGCGTGACGAAGAAGGCGAGGCGCCCTCTGCGGATTTTCCTGCAAAAATTCCGTGGACCAGATGTAACGCAATTTTCACCGAACGGTAACGTAACCGTCATGATGGCCTGCTTACTGTCTGCTGAACTTCGATGACCAGGCTCAGGCCTTCAATCCATGAGACAAGCAACTATCGATCTAAATCCCGTTCCGATTGCGTCCGAAGATCGATATAGCGACCTGACTTCCCGCGCTAACATGCGGACGCAACGGAGCAAAAATATTCTGATCGTGGAAGACGAACAGGACGTCATTGATCTGCTCGCGCTGCACCTTTTGAAGGATGCAACTTATACAATTTCAACTGCCATCGATGGCGTAGCGGGCCTGGAGAAAGCACGCGCGGAGCTTCCGTGGATGATTATTCTCGATTTGATGTTGCCAAGAATGTCCGGACTCGAAGTCTGCAAGATTCTCAAGTCGGATCGGGTCACTCGTCATATTCCGATCATTATGTTGACGGCAAAAGCAGGCGAGACAGACCGGATCGCGGGATTGGAATTGGGCGCTGATGATTATGTGACCAAACCGTTCAGTCCGCGCGAAGTCATTTTGCGGATCAAGGCGATCGAGCGGCGCCATACCGCGGAAGTTGCCGACGAAAAATTGGTCTGCGGGCTGATCACGGTCGATCCCATCCGCCATCATGTCGATGTTGCGGGAAGACCGGTTCGCCTAACAACAGCCGAATTCAAGTTGCTTACGATGTTAATGAAGAAACCAGGACGACTGCTCTCTCGCGAGATGCTATTGACCGGTGCGTGGGGCTATGAAACATACATCAACACGCGCACCGTCGATACGCACATTCGACGGTTGCGGCACAAGTTGGGCAAAGCGGCTCGCACAGTGGAGACCGTCCGCGGATTTGGATACCGTTTGCGGGAGAGTTGATTCCAAGCGGCTGTTAGGCAATCCAGGAAACGGAATCCACATTGCTACTGATTTGTGGTTCCACGATGTTGTATCTGGCCGCGTCTACGTCATTGACCAACTGACTCTCTCGCACAAATTCTAGGACGAACGTGTTGTCGGAGATATTGCCTATCACGCCAGGGTGGCGAAATTGGCAGACGCGCCAGACTTAGGATCTGGTGGAGCAATCCTTAGGGGTTCGAGTCCCCTCCCTGGCAAGTTTTAGTCGAAGTTGTGTACCTTTGCAGAACAACTGCGTGCATTGGCAGAATGGATCAGTCGCTACAATAAATTGCCAAATCGGGTTGACGTCTTCGGTCAAGGGCGCGTGGGATTGGTGCGGGTCAAGCGCGCCGGGCGCCGCTAAAATTCGTTCCGTGCCGATGAGCCGGCTGTGATGCGGATGAGGCCGGCAAAAAGCGTAAACGGAAAACTTTTTGATCCCTTTTTTCTCAAGTTATTGCCTGCAGGTTGTGAAAACATCACCCATCGATTGTGAAAGACATAATCGCCGCGGTGTGGCACGACAATAAAAACCATGAAAACAAAAAAACATAACGGCAACCTCGCGACAATAGCGCGTTTCTTAATGGACATGAAGCTGCCAATGATTTGCCTGCTGTTGTTGTCCCTTGCCCCCAAGATTTGGGC